>JACOEJ010000017.1:0-15140 GCA_024998645.1 Nitrospira sp. | reverse complement strand
GATCTCGTGATGCCGATCAGGGCAGGGCCTGACTCCTACCCTCTTCAGGAGGCACCGAATGAAACCGCTTCGAATTCTTCTCTGCGATGATGATGCTCAGATGCTTTCGTTCCTCCAATCGGCTCTAGAGCCCGAGTACACCGTCATCGGTACCGCAGAGGATGGACAGGCCCTCATCGCGGCCGCTCAAGCCCTTCGACCAGATCTCGTGCTAACGGATATCGAGATGCCCAAAATGGATGGGATCGAAGCGGTGCAGGAGCTGCGCAAAACCAGACCCGACTGTCGCGTGATCTTTCACACCTCCCGCGAGGAACCGGAAGTGATGGCGGCCGCATTTTCCGCAGGCGCAGCCGGATACCTGATCAAGGGATCGCTGGCGTCGTTGATCTCCGGCCTTCGCACAACCCTTCAACACGTGCATGACCACGACAAAGAATTCGCCATTGGACGAAGCCCCTGCGACATGTTGTAGAGACTTGCCGATCACACAGTGTATCTAGACAAATCAACGATTGAATAACTAAGAAGCGGGACGTGGAACCCCTGTCCTCGCGGACAGGTTCAGACTCATCCTCAGGCTGCTCAAAAAGGTCATCCAACAAGGCCGCAGGCGAGTCGAAACCGGAGGCGTACCCTCAGGGGTACGTTGAGGATTGCGACGAGCCGAGAACGAAGTTGGGGGCCTTTTTCAGCAGCCTGTTTAGAAAAACGCCATGGAGGCGTACGTGACGGTCGAGTTGTATTGATCGGTGATCCCGCGATCGTAGCGAAGGACCTGGCCGGATTCGGCTTCGATGAGACGCAAGAGAGAATAGATCGGCGCGAACCCGGAGATCCGGCGCTTGTCGTTCTCGGTGATGATGTATTTGGTAAATTCTTCCGGCTTCCGCTCTTCCACCGGCTTCAACATTTCCAAATCGTGCTGCATCGATCGATGGAACGAAAAGTCGGTCGGCGGCTCTTTATCCCCGTAGCGCATCCCGAGGTGCGCCAACTCTGCCGCTGCCACGACACAATAGCTGCGGCCGGAGGACTTGAGAATATCGCGCAACCCGGCCAGAAACACTTCGACCGATTGCTGTACCGGAGCTTCCGCCATGCTCAAAGCGGAAAAGGAACAGAGAATCGGCACGATAGTAAAGGGCTTCTTGGATCCGACGACCTGTTGGAGAAACGGCAATTGGAACTCAATCGCATGCTCGGCTTGGTGACAGAGATCTTCTTCAAACGCCACCGGGAACCGTTCTTTGATCTTCGCCAGCAAGGGCTGATCGGCCTTTACAACACCCAGCGGCGTTTCAAAATCCTTGTCCGTGACGGCAAAGAGATTGTCGAGACCGGCATAGGCTGTCCCGATGATGACATACACATCCGGCTGCGTGGCTTCTTGCAGCTCTTTGTACGCCCAGGCATAGATCGGACCGGCCTGTTTCAGATCGTAGGTCGGGGCGACCAAACCTTTGATCGGTTTGCCGGCGTTCTCTGATGGTTTGAAGTCAGGGCCTTCTTTCGACGTAAAAAATCCGTCGATCTGCTTCTTCAGTTTCGCGCCGTCCGTCTCATAGGCACGGCCGGCAAAGGCCGCCTGGCGAAGCGGGCTCTCGCGATACTGAGCGCGCTGCTCTCTGCGGGCCTCTTCTGCCCGTTCCCCTTCCAGAAACAATTTCTGGTCGAGGTCGGTCACCAACTGCTCGACCTTATCCGGCATCAGAAATTCACCGAACCGTTTCAGATAGAGGGCGCCCACTTGCTGGAGAGAATGCTCGCCGTCGAAATGCTGGATGATGAAAAAGTAGTTGAGCGGAAGCACCAGCCGTTCCTTGCTCAGACCGGTTGGATCCCACAGCACGATGTACTGCTCCTCCCCTTCTTTAATGGGAGAGAACTGGAGATTCCGTAATGCGGGATAGTGCTTGGGATCTTTGGCAGTCGTGGTAGTCATATTGCTCCTTGGTCGAGCGCCATTGTAAAGGAGGGGAAGAAGAAGCTGCAACCGGTGGGAACAGGGTCAGGCTAAAGCCGCGGTCGAGAGAATATTCCCCCTTGAACCTTTAGCCTGGGACTCACACCTCGAATCAGTGAGAGTCCGGCGGCTCGCTTCGGCTCCGCCGGCTGAGTACGATCAGGGTCCCGATGGTCACGAGCGTCAGCCACAGCGTCGGCCGCCCGTAGGAGGGATCGGAATACTCGATCAAATCGGTCAACCGGCCGATCAACAAGGACATGCGGGCCATGACCGTGTAGCCGAAGGCGGCGCCGAATGCGATCATCAGGAACATCACGCCCGTCCTGGCGACCATCTTCCCCGGTCCGCTGTGCTCCACCGAGAAAAAGAAGTAGAACAGTACGGAACTCACTCCGATCAGCACAATGATCACATTCACGCTGCTGGCCGGGTTCATGAGATTCCATGAGAACGTGACGCCCTCCCCCGGCACGAGCATGAGCAGCGGCCGGATAGTGTCCTCAATCTGCTTCAGGATAAACGACGACACGGTACGCGGAATCGCCAGCCCCGCCCCCACCCCGACGATAAATGCAAACGCATAGCGCGACAACCAGGCGGCTTTCGGCACGTAGCGCGTGAGCATGAGCAGCCCGATGGCGACGGGAATCAGGAGCGTCCACTCCTGATTCTCGACGATGGGTTTCCAGATCAGATGCACGATCACCGTGTCGTACGTCTTCACGATCGTGTAGCCGACCGACACACCGACATAGAGATTCTCCGCCAGCTTGAAGAGCGGATTATCCTTATACAAAAAGGAGAAGATAAATAGAGTTAACCCTGTGGCCACCCACGCGCCGATGATCGTTGCATCCATTGCCTGGTCTATCCCCTATGGCTGTGAGCCCTGCTGCCGCGCCTGCCGCCTCAGCGAGAAATAAAAGATGTTACAGAGCCCCACCAGAGCGATGATCGCAACGTGGGTTGCTGATTGCGCATCCATCCCTGCCACGGCCCGACCTTTCTGCCCGATCAGACTTTCGTATTCCGCCGCTCCCCGTAACCCGCCGATCAACCCGTTGATCTGGCCGCTTCGCAAGAGAGGATACAACCCCGGCGCCATCACGCCCGTACAGCCGCCGCCCAGCTCGAATTTGTATTTATCTTTCCCGAAGACGTACCAGGCCTCAACCCCGGGATTCCCCGCCCCCAGACTCACCGCATAGATGACGTCCTTCAGACTGTTGACCCCTTCCAGCACCGGCTGCCCCCTGGTCGGCTTGCCTCCGTAATCGCTGGGAAATGCGTTGTAGAGATCCTGCCCCATATTGATGATGACGGCCGTCCCTCCCGGGCTCCATCCGAGAAATACAAAGTCGGTGCCGCGCTGTTTGCCGGATTCATTCGCCACTTTGGTCAGCAGCTCGTCCGCCATGCCCGTGCCGGACACCCACAGGGTCATCGCCACCACCCGGAGATTCTTCTTAAAGGCATGACGGAGAATAGCCACGGCCTGGGGATAGAGCTCCGGCTTCGACGCCGGATCGAAATCGAGCGAAAGGAGAATTACCGAGCGTTCGGGCAGGCTTTCAATGTGATCGTAGACGCCGCGCACTTCCTGGGAAATCTTGATGGGCAGTCCGACCGGATAGAGCAACGGCAGGAGTGTGCAGAGGCCGATCACCACAAAGATGATCCGCCGGTCGATCTTGAGCATGCGTTCCGCGAAACTCATGATCTCGCTACCCCTTGCCCCTTCACTCTTTCCCCCCGCCCAGGTACGACCGTTCCACGCCGAAGATGATCTTGAAAGACAGAGCCACGGCCCCCAGGCTGACGCCGATCAAAATGGCCCGACGCACGGATGCGTTCAGCACATTCAAAATCCACTGGGAAATATCACCGCTGACCGGCACGAGGTATTCACCCAATGGCACGCGGCCCATCATGACTATCACCGCGGCGATCAGGAGCACCGCGGCTTCCCGACTTCTGGCACGGAACGAGCGATAGGCCGCCGACGCGATGAAGAAGGCCAGGATGGCAAACATGGTCCCTTGCAGCGGGACCATCATGAAGTTGTAGACCCAGCCGAATGCCGTCGAAACGCCTTCGACACTCTCCTTGCCGTTGGCCCACCAGCCGACGGCCATCGTGCCCAACATGCCGGCGTAGAGCACCATACTATAGCCCCAGCCGGCTTCTTTCCGGCGGATCTTGGCCGCATGGACCTGAAACAGACTGGTCACACCCAGGACCAGCGCAAAGCCGCCGATGATCTGGAGCCACTTCGTAGCGGAGGTGAGCAACTGCTCGGAGGCGGGATGCGGCACATAATACTGGCCCGCAAAAATCAGCCCGGTGATCATCGTAATCAGCAGCGGCAGCTGTCGGCGTAAAAAGATCATTTCACGTCCTTGAAGAAGTCGAGGAAGTACTGTGGCCAGGCGGCCTGCGTCGCGACGCCCAGCGTCGCCAAGAGAATCCCGATCGCGATCACCGAGAGGATCATCGCTTTTCCGATGTCCTGCCCGCGCAAGGTCCCCAGCTGGACCGGCTCCCGCGATAAGTACGCACTCGCGGCATACAGCTCTTCACCGATCAATGTGTAGTCGCAAGTGGTCACGAAAAACGGCAGCTGATGGTCCGAATCGGTTCCCGCGATCTGGATGGCGCCGGTACTCGCACCGGTTTCCGTCAACAGCAGCGCCTCGGCAAAATAGGAGCCCATGAAGAAATTCGCCGCCGGCTGCTTGCGCAGCATGATACCGTCGACCGCGGCCGTGTAGCTGAACTGATCACTCGTAATGAAAAAATTGGAGTCCTCTTTGAACAGATCCGGCTTCCCCGCTTCCAGATAGGCTTGTTTGGTGATCTCCTGACAGACGGCCATCGTAATGGGGTCGCGATGCGGCACGAGTAACTCTGTTTCATAGGCCGCCGTCTTTTTTGCCACTCGCCCGAGAATCACGGCCGCCGCGATCGTCGAGGGATCGCTCATATCATGTGCGCCGGTCAGATAGAGGATCGGCTTGCCCAATTCGGTGGCGCGGCCGATGGCTTCATCCACCGCGTCGAGGCCCGGGATACGGCGAAGAAAAATATCACGCCGTCTGGCGTGCGCGATGGAAAAGAACACCACGCCGCCGAAGATCAGCGTCAACACGAGATTGTTCACCAAATTCCAATTGAACCAGTTAGGAGTCGGTGCGGCTTGCAAAAGCGGCCCGACGATTCGCTCCTCTCCTTTGAGCATCGCCACGGTAACCGTATAGACTGTCCCGTCTTTCAGTTCGACAGCCTTTCCACTTCGGATAGTGAACTGATGCCAGTTTCGTTCTGCCGTTCTAGTCCACCAGGCCCCCTTGGCGTCTTTTACCAGGCGGGTATGGGCCGGGAACTCGGCGACCACTTTCAATGCGGCAACATCCGTGGCACCGGCATCGCCGACCAACACCTGATAGCGGACATCAGGGCTATCCAAAGCACCCGGCGCCCAGTTTACGGTAAGACTTTGTCCCCCATCATTCGGCGTATCGAACACCTGTAGATTAGCCGGAACTGCCAGATGATCTTCCGCAAGAACAACGGCAGATGACACGCCACAGACAACTATCAATATCAGGATGTTCAAAAAGACCATCCAGCAAGGCCGCAGCGAGTGAAGGGCCGAGGCGTACCCTCTGGGGTACGTTGAGGGCCTGAACGATGCGAGAACGACGCTGGGGGGCTTTTTCAACATCCTGTCACAAGCCTTCGATGACTTCGATATTGGTTCGTGGAATGACTGCGACCTGACCATCCGGGAATCGCACTTCCAACACACGCGCGTCGCTTTCCGTGGGAATCTTCTGGAGATCGGTAGGCAACGCCGCGACCTCTCCGATCTTGCCGAACAGCGGATCGCGAATAATGCGCACCGAGTCGCCGATCCGAATGCCCTCGCGCTGCGGCGCTGCTGCCGCTCCGGTCTGTGCCGCACCGGCAGACTTCGCGATAATGATCTCGGGCCGGATAACACCGGCGCGAATTTGCGTGGCCCCTGAGATCGTCGCCTTCTCCCCGGCGTGGGCGGAAAGGAGCGCAAAAGTCTTCTGCGCCATAGGTATTGTGCCGAATCCCTCCGTGAGAATCAGCGTGAATCCCACCTGCTCCGTTCCGGTGATGGCCACACCCAGATCGTATCCCAGCAGAGCCCGGAGATCCTTATCATGAATCCCCCCGACCACCAAACCGGCGACGCCGATTTCCTTCGCCTTGGCCATCGTCTCCGCAGACAGAAACGACCCGCCAACGACAATCTTTCCCTTCATGTCCGCCTTCATATGAGCCGGAGTCAGGGGTTCATCCGGCTTAGCGACGGCAATCGCCAGAACACCGGAGGTTTCGCCGCCGATGCCGAAGATTCCCTGAACCAGACTGCACTGCGCCTCGACCGTCACCCCTTGGTGCGGATGCACCTCCACAATCGTCCCGTCCACATAGGCTAACAATTCCAGCACGCGCGGCGGCTCACGGAGCAGCACCTGGCCCGTGATCGTCGAGAGCGATTCCACCGTGCCGGTGATCGGAGACTTGATCTCCGTTTTGAACCATTTAATCAGCGGCTTGTTCTCGGCCAGGATTTCATCCTTCCGGACCGGCTCGCCCTCTTTCTTGATCAGATATTCTTTGATCTCGTCCGGCGCGACGCCGAGCTGATTCGCCAGATTCAACGGATAGACTTTGCCCGGCAACTCGGCTCTGGCCACCGGCTGATTCGATTGCACGAGATCACCGACCGCGACCAGCACGGTGCCGGGTAACGGCAACTGCCGCCGCCGCCGCACGACGGTCTGTTCGGTTACGGTTAGCCCTGGTGTATATGAGTGCGCCATAACAGGTTGCTGAAAAAGCCCTCCAACTTCGTTCTCAGTCGCTCTGCTCCCTCGACGTACAGAACCGGGCTCCGAGATGCCTGCTCCTTGCGGCCTCGACGGAGGCCATTTTGAGCAACCTGAGCAAGCAGAACAACGGTATCACCCCTAGGACCTCGGATACAGATCCACAGCGTTGAACCATTTCGTCAATGCCGCCACGCGGGCCGGTTGATCGGCCGGTAGCTGCAACGGCCTGCCCCGGCCGTCCAGCAGGAGCCCGACGACACCACCCTGCACCTCGCGGCTGACCGGCACACCGGCGCCCTGCCCCAGGTTCACAGCTTTCGCCGGTTGCATCGTCAGCCTGGCCTTCTGGCTCAATCCAAGCGGGAACAGTCGCAGCTCACCCATCTTCAACTGATCCTTGACGACACGCCCGTCGGGGAACGTGACTTCGTAGTCCGCCAACCGTTCGCCGTCTTTCAGCTGTCCGATCGGCGCCACACAGGTGCCGAGATAGACCATGCAATCGCGCACGAAGACATCCGTCGCCGCCTTCTCATTGATCGTCGACAGTACGCCCAGATGCGGCATCATGAAGATGCTGTCCACGGAGAGCATCGTGAACCCGAGCGGCTCGTAGGCATCCACCATCATGAGCATCGACTGGATGCGCCGCGGAGCATGCGACAGGATCCCGCCGCTCCCGACGATCAGATCCAACTTCAACATGTCTACAAGACTCTTGCCGGAGGTCTGCTGCTCGAACGCGTCGGAGATCGTACGTTCCTGTTGAACACCCTTGAGACCCGTCGCGAGCGACTTGTGATGAATGAGCGCCAGCCGCAGCGCTTCGCGGGCAATGGCCTGTTCAATCTGCAATTCGTCGAGCGTCTGCGGAATCGTCGTGGGCCGGACCATCTTGTTCTTAATGCGATTGCGGAGCGTCTGTTCGTCGATATCGAACGGCACCCACCGCATGATGTTCGCCAGCCCCGCTTCAGCCAGTACGTTGGAAATACTGTAGGACATCCCGAGGTTGGCGCTGACCGTCCGGTTGAACACACTTTCAAACACCGAGAACACGTCGGTTGTCGCGCCGCCGATATCCACGCCGATCAGATTCAGATGCTCCCGCTTGGCGATGGTTTCCATGATGAGACCGACTGCCGCCGGCGTCGGCATGATCGGCGCGCCCGCCATCTCGATGAGATTCTTGTAGCCAGGCGCCTGAGCCATGACGTGCTCCAGAAACAGGTCGTGAATCTTGTGTCTGGCCGGCGCAAGATTTTCTCTCTCCAGCACAGGCCTGATGTTCTCGGTGATCACCAACGCAGTTTTCTGCCCCAGAGTTTTCGTAACCTGCTCGCGCGCCTCTTTATTCCCGGCATAGACCAGCGGCAATTTATACGTACTCCCGAAGCGCGGGCGAGGATCCGCCGCCGCGACATACTCTGCCATTTCCACGACATGCGTGACCGCACCGCCGTCCGTGCCTCCGGACATCAGAATCATGTCGGGACGAAGCGTGCGGATCCGTTCGATCTTTTCGTGGGGCAGCCGACCATCGTTCGAGGCCAATACGTCGATCACAATCGCGCCGGCGCCGAGCGCGCAGCGTTGCGCGCTCTCGCCCGTCATGTTTTGCACGACACCCGTCACCATCATCTGCAATCCGCCGCCGGCGCTGCTGGTGGAGATGTAGATGTCGACACCGGTCCTGGCATCGCGGCAAGGGGTGATGATCTTTTCGCCGTCGAGAATCTTGCGGCCCGACAGTTCTTCAATTTCGGCAATGGCATTGAGCACCCCGCGCGTCACGTCTTCGAACGGTGCTTCGACAGTCGTCGGCGCTTCGCCGCGGAACGTCTGGCGATACTCGTCCCCGACTTTTTCGATGAGGATGGCTTTGGTAGTGGTGCTGCCGCAGTCCGTGGCAACAATGACATTCAGCGGATGGTTGAACTTCGGCTTCTCAGAGGCGTGAAGGGACGCGCTCATCGAGCCGCCGCTCCCTGAGGAGCTGAAGCCGCCTCGATTAACGTAATCAGGCGAACGGTCGTATCCCGGCGTTCAAGCAGCGCCGCAACTTGCGACACTTCCTGGGCGCTGAATGCCAGCTCGATAATGGGTGCAAAGAAATGCAGGGCCTGGCTGCCGAGGAAACTCATCGGGCCAAGGGACTCCAGAAACAGGACCGCCGGAGCGGCCATCCGCCGCTGCACCACCGCATCCGCTATACGTTGCAGCAGCGCCAGATCTTCAATCGTAAAGGTCTCGGCTTCAGAGCGAGTGGAAAATGCATGGGCCAGTCCCCCACGGACCTGTTCCCATTTTTCCGTCAGCGAGGCCTTGGTAAAGGAAGCCATAAATGTGTGGGAAGGCAGTCAAAACAGTTATGGGAAGGCATTATAGGAAGGGGGTGGAAGAGAGTCAATTTGAGCTTCGATTAGATCAGGCTTTCTTCTGCCCGATCTTGCTCTCCGTCCCGTTCCAGAGACGTTCAATGTTCCCCTTGTGCTTCAGCGCAATGAGGCCGCTGACGATCACGGAGAAGAGCACGAACTCCACGGTTGGTCTGACCAACGAAGCAATCAGCGGAAAGAGCCCAAAGGCGGCCAGCGCCCCGCCCGATGAGTAGCGCCACAGTGCGACGGCCCCGAGCCAGGCCAATAGTAAGAGCAGGCCGACCGCCGGCTCCACACCCAGGACAGAGCCTAACGCCGTGGCGACGCCCTTGCCGCCGGTGAACCCAAGAAATGGCGAGAAGAGATGGCCCAGAAACGGCGCCAGGGCAACCAGCAAAATCATCCATTCCTGCTGAAGCATCTGCGTGGCCGCAAAGCCCATCACCCAGCCTTTGCCCATGTCTCCGATCAAGGTCAGGATGCCGGCTTTCTTGCCGGAGACCCGCAGCACGTTGGTAAAACCGACGTTCTTGCTGCCGACCGTTCTCGGATCAGGCAACCCCATGGCTTTGGACACGACAATGCCGAACGGAATAGCCCCCAACAGATAGCCGGCTATTGCCATGAGAACCCAGAGAATTTCTTGATTCATGGGAATTCGCCCGAGAAGTCTCGACTAATATATTACAGGATGTTCAAACTAGGCATCCGGCAAGGCCGCAGCGAGCGAAGGGCCGAGGCGTACCCTCTGGGGTACGTTGAGGGTCTGAGCGATGCGAGAACGAAGCCGGGGGCTAGTTTCAACATCCTGATCACAGGCCTTTTTCCACAACCTGCTTCCAAAAACTCCACACATACTGCCCGCCGGAGACATACCCAAGCAGCAACGACAGATAGAGCGTCACCGTCCCGGCAAGATGAAGATTCCCCAGGGCACCGAGCCAGGTTCCCTCAAGAATGAGCATGACGATGGCCACAACCTGCAAGGCCATCTTGTACTTCCCCGTCGTCTCCGCGGCGATGATGAACCCTTCACTGGCGGCAATCGCACGAATACCCGTCACGCCCAATTCTCGAGCAATGATCAAAATGGCCACCAGGGCGCTGACCCGGTCCACGTTCACGAGCAGAATCAGTGCAGACAACACCAACAGTTTGTCGGCGATGGGATCGAGCAACTTTCCGAGCTTGGTGACCTGACCTGATCGTCTCGCGAGATAGCCATCAAGCATATCCGTCACGGCAGCCACGACAAACACGATGGCGGCCATGAGCGATCGATCCTGATCCGGCGTGACAAACAACACGACGAACACCGGAATCAAGAGAATGCGGGTAAGCGTGAGCAGGTTGGGCAGATTCAACGAATCCTGCCCGATTTCCCGCCATGCTGCTAAGACGCGATTCACAGCTGTTTACGATCCTCTTGCAAACTACTGAAAACCAACTAGACCTACTCGAACTTGATACCACTACTCGCTTGGGACAACAAGATATTAACCTGCAGGATGCTCAAAAAGCTCACTGTTCTCACCCACCCAACCCCGGCGCGCCGAGACGCGCCGTTCCGCGAGCAAGGTCGCAGCCGATGAATGCACCGGAGGCGTAGCCGCTGGGCTACGTTGAGGATGCATTCAAGGTGAGAACGCCGCTGGGAGACTTTTTCAGCATCCTGCTAGACGATGCCGCTCTTCAAGAGATCATGCAAATGAATGACCCCGCGGATGCTTCGATCGCCTTCGACGACCACGAGCGTCGTGATGGAAAACCGCTCCATCATTTCGACCGCTTTCGCCGCCAGATCGTCAGGCCCGATCGTCTTCGGATTTCTCGATGCGAGTTTGCTCGCGGTCGCCTTCGTGAAATCGCCGCCGCCCTGGATGAACCGCCGCAAGTCTCCGTCGGTGATGATCCCGGCCAGCTTCCCCGCTTGATCGACGACCGTCGTCATTCCGAGCTTCTTCGCAGTCATTTCCAACATCGCTGTCGTGCCAGGCACAGACTCAGTGACTTGCGGCAAATCGGCTCCCGCATGCATGAGATCTTTCACCCTGACCAGCAATCTTCGCCCGAGCGTGCCGCCCGGATGGAATTGCGCAAAATCTTCTTCCTTGAATCCGCGCTTCTGCAGCAGCGCCACGGCCAGCGCATCGCCCAGCGCCAAGGTCGCCGTCGTGCTGGCCGTCGGCGCGAGCCCCATGGGACAGGCCTCCTCCGACACCGAGACATCCAGCGCCACATCACTCTGCTTAGCCAGAGTTGAACTCATGCGGCCCGTGAGACCAATGACCGGAATCCCCATGCGCTCGACATAGGGCAGGATTTGCAGCAGTTCTGCCGTCTCGCCGCTATTTGAAATGGCGATCAACGCGTCGCGTCGCGCCAACATACCCAAGTCGCCATGCACGCCTTCTGCGGGATGGAGAAAGAAGGAGGAAGTGCCGGTACTGGCCAACGTCGCGGCAATCTTCTGGCCGATCAACCCGGACTTACCCATCCCGGAGACCACGACTTTGCCTTTGCACTGAGCCAGCAGATCTACGGCCTTTTCGAACTTGCTGTCCATCCGATCGACAAGCGCCTGCACCGCTTGCGCTTCGATTTCGAGCACACGCTTCCCGTCACCGAGACTCCCCAGGCTCTTCACACCTTTGGGCGCGGGGGAGCGCTTTGGCTTCGGCTTTAGCTTCGTGGTTTGGCTGCGTCGCATATCCGCATCACCCGTTCGAGCAAAGATTTCAGTTGATGCAGCGGCACCATGTTGGGGCCATCGGAAAGAGCCTCGTCCGGGTTGGGATGCACTTCCATGAAAAATCCGTCTACGCCGGCGCCGGCTGCCGCGCAGGCCAACGGCTCGACAAATTCCCGCTGGCCGCTGGATTTGGTGCCCCCGCCGCCTGGTAACTGCACGCTATGCGTCGCGTCGAACACGACGGGATAGCCGAAGCTCCGCATGATGGGAAAGGAGCGCATATCAACAACGAGATTGTTATAGCCGAACGACGATCCCCGCTCTGTAAGCACGATGCGCTGGCTTCCGCATTCTTCCACCTTCTTGACGGCGTTGGCCATTTCAGGCGGCGACAAGAACTGTCCTTTTTTCACATTGACGACCTTGCCGGTCTTCGCCGCGGCAATGAGCAGATCCGTTTGGCGACACAAAAATGCGGGAATCTGCAGCACATCGACGACCTTGCCCGCCTCCGTCGCCTGTTCTTCTGTATGCACGTCGGTCAGCACGGGAAGCCCCAGTTGCTCCTTCACCTTCTTCAAGACCGCCAAACCATTCTCGATACCGGGGCCACGGTACGACTTGATGGAGGTCCGGTTGGCCTTGTCGAAGGACGACTTGAAGACATAGGGGATACCGAGCGACCTGGTGATCTCTGCAATTTTCCCGGCCGTATCCAGCACCAGCTGTTCACTCTCGATGACGCAGGGACCGGCGATCAGAAACGGCCGATTTCCCGCTCCGACTTTGAACGAACCGATTTGGACTTCGTGCGCCATAGTCTTAATTTCTTTCAACTTCTCTTGAGATGTTCAAACCGGCTTTCCAACAAGGCCGCAGGCAAATCGAAACCGGAGGCGTACCCTCTGGGGTACGTTGAGGATTTCGATGAGCCGAGAACGCCGTTGGAAGTCGGTTTCAACATCTCAGCTAATGCCCCAGCTTTTTTCGCAACGCTGCGCCGACAAATCCACTAAAAAGAGGATGCGGATGATGCGGACGCGAACGATACTCCGGATGGAACTGCGTCGCGAGGAACCAGGGATGCTTCTTGAGTTCCACAATCTCGACCAGCCGCCCGTCCGGCGATAAACCGCTCAGCACCAATCCCTTGGCCGTGAGTTGCTCCCGATAGGCGTTGTTGAATTCGTATCGATGCCGATGCCGCTCCCCGATCTCGTTGACGCCGTACATCTTCTGCGCCAGCGTCCCCTCCCCGAGTTTGCACAGGTAGGAACCCAGCCGCATAGTCCCGCCCTTGTCGCTCACGGACTGCTGATCGGACATCAGGTGAATGACGGGATGCGGCGATTGCTCGTCGAACTCCGAACTATTGGCTCCCGCCAGACCCGCCACGTTCCGCGCAAACTCGATGGTGGCGCATTGCATTCCCAGGCACAGCCCGAGGAACGGCACTTCACGCTCTCTCGCATACTTGATGGTCTGGATCTTCCCTTCGACCCCGCGCGTCCCGAACCCGCCGGGAATCAGAATTCCGTCAGCCTCTCGCAAGATCCGCTCGGTCCCCTGGCGCTCGACGTCCTCGGACTCGATCCAGGTGATGTTGACCTTCGTCTCATGATCGATCCCGCCATGCACCAGCGCCTCGGCCAGACTCTTGTAACATTCCTTCAACCCCGCATATTTCCCGACCAGCGCGACGGAAATCTCGTGCTTCGGATGCTTGATCTTCTGCACCATCGCATCCCATTCGCGGAGATTCGGAGGACCGGTCTCGATATGGAGCAACCGGACAATTAATTCATCCAGGCCTTCTTTCCGGAAGACAATCGGCACTTCATAGATCGTCTCGACGTCTTTTGCCGTGATGACGGCGTCTTTCTCGACGTTGCAAAACATCGCGATCTTGGCCTTCATCTCCGGCGGAATGTAGCGATCGGTGCGGCACAACAGAATATGCGGTTGAATACCGATCTCGCGAAGCTTGTTCACCGAGTGCTGGGTCGGTTTGGTCTTCAGTTCACCGGCCGCGCCGATGTAGGGCACCAGCGTCAGATGAACATACAACACATTATCGCGGCCCACATCGTAGGGCATCTGGCGGATCGCTTCGAGAAACGGCAGACTTTCAATGTCGCCGACGGTCCCGCCGATCTCGACGATCGTGACGTCGATCCCCTGCGAAATCCGCATAATGCATTGTTTGATCTCGTCGGTGATATGCGGCACGACCTGGACAGTGCCGCCGAGATAGTCGCCCCGGCGCTCTTTCGTGATGACGGAATTGTAAATCCGCCCCGTGGTGTAATTGCTTTCCTTCGTCAGCGACAGCGAGGTGAACCGCTCGTAGTGCCCCAGGTCGAGATCCGTTTCGGCACCGTCCTCGGTGACGAAGACTTCGCCATGCTGGTAAGGATTCATCGTGCCCGGATCGACGTTGATGTAGGGGTCGAGCTTCAAGAACGTGATCTTGAGCCCGCGGCTCTCCAGGAGATTCCCGATCGACGCCGAGGCCAAGCCCTTCCCCAGCGACGACACCACTCCACCGGTAACAAAAATAAACTTGCTCATGGCTGCCCCCATCATCGGCTCGGTGCGGTCCGTTTGAGGTTGAGTTCCTGTTTCAGGGATTCATACTGCCGCAATTTCTCTTCGGCCTCCGGGACATCTTCCGGCGTATCGATGCGCAGCGAGGCATATTGCGTTTCCCAGACACGCACGCGGACTCCGTTTTCGAGTGCGCGTAACTGCTCCAGTTTTTCCGCATCTTCCAACACGCCCGTCTTCATCGCAGCAAAGCGCAGCAGGGTTTCCTTGGTATAGATATAGACCCCGAGATGAATGTAATGCAGCCCGCTCACCACACGCCGGCTCGGATCGTCGCGCACCAGCGGGATCGGCGCGCGCGAGAAATACAGCGCATAGCCTTTGGCATCCGTCGCCACCTTGACGATCGCCGGATTCTGCAGATCATCGGTCGCATCCATCTTGCGCTTCAACGTGCCCATTTCGGCGCCGCTCTGGAGAAACGGATCGATGAGATCCGACAGCAGTTCGGGATTCAAAGGAATCTCGTCGCCCTGCAAGTCCAGAAAACAGTCCCCCGCAAACATCCGCGCCACCGCCGCCACACGATCGGTCCCTGTCCGATACTCGCCGCCCATCATGACAGCCCGACCGCCGAACTGTTCGACGGCCTGCTTGATGCGCTCATCATCCGTCGCCACCAG
>JACOEJ010000119.1:2989-5419 GCA_024998645.1 Nitrospira sp. | reverse complement strand
GTTTTCAACTGCGCCGCCGTGAATTCATAGTGCCCGATCCGGTTGGCCGGCACCTGGAAACAATACTCAAAGAACGCAATCCCCCAACTCGCCACAATCACGATCCACAAAGGCGAGTCTTTATACTTGAGATGCCCATACCAGGCGAAGGTCATAAAGATGTTGGAGATGGTCAGCAAGAGGATGGTGTGCATCCGACGACTCCTTCTATAGGCCCGATTCCTTTAAGACTTGCCCCGTGTATGACCGCTTGGACTTCGCCACTTCGCGGGGCGGGCCTTCGACCACGATTTCACCGCCACGATCGCCGCCCTCTGGACCGAGGTCGATGACCCAGTCGGCGTTCTTGATGACGTCGAGATTGTGCTCAATGACGAGGACCGTATTGCCCGCTTCCACCAGCCGATCCAGCACATCGATCAGCCGCTGCACGTCGGCAAAATGCAAACCGGTGGTCGGCTCGTCCAGAATGTACATCGTGCGTCCGGTCGGACGTTTCGAGAGTTCGCGCGAGAGTTTCACGCGTTGGGCCTCGCCGCCGGAGAGCGTGGTGGCGGACTGGCCGAGCTTCACATAGTGCAACCCGACATCGTGCAGAGTTTCGAGCTTCCGCTTGATGAAGGGAATGTGCTCGAAAAATTCCACCGCATCGTCGACGGTCATGTTCAACACATCGGCGATGCTCTTGCCCTTATGCAGAATCTCCATCGTCTCGCGGTTGTACCGCTGGCCCTTGCAGACCTCGCAGGTGACATAGACATCCGGCAGGAAATGCATCTCGATCTTGATCAGCCCGTCGCCCTGACAGGCTTCGCACCGCCCGCCCTTGACGTTGAAACTGTAACGCCCTGGCTTGTACCCCCGCACGCGCGACTCGGGCAGATTGGAGTAGAGATCCCGGATGAAACTGAACAGGCCGGTATAGGTGGCCGGGTTGGAACGAGGTGTCCGGCCGATCGGCGATTGATCGATGTCGATCACCTTGTCCAGCGCGTCCACGCCGCGCAGTTCCTTGCAGCCGTCGATCTTGGGTTTCTTCTGATAGAGCATCTGCGACAGCGAATGAAACAGAACTTCGAGGACGAGCGTGCTCTTCCCCGAACCGGAGACGCCGGTCACGCAAGTCAACATGCCCAGCGGAATCTTCGCCGTCACATTCTTGAGATTGTGCTTCTGCGCGTTCGCGACTGTGAGATAGCCCTTCGGCTTGCGGTCGCGCTGAGGCAGCGAGACGGTCTGAATGCCGCGCAGATACTGGCCTGTGATGGAATCGGGATTGCCCATCACCTCTTGCGGCGTACCCTGGGCGATGACATGACCGCCGTGCGTGCCGGCGCCGGGGCCCATGTCGAGCAGGTGGTCCGCAGCCATCATCGTTTCGGCGTCATGCTCCACGACCACGACCGTATTGCCGAGGTCCCGCAGCCGCAGCAGGGTCTGCAAGAGCCGACGGTTGTCGCGCTGGTGCAGTCCGATCGACGGTTCGTCGAGAATGTAGAGCACGCCGACGAGACCCGAGCCGATTTGCGTCGCCAGCCTGATCCGCTGCCCTTCGCCGCCGGACAAGGTCGCCGCCGCCCGATCCAACGTGAGATAGTCCAGACCGACATTCACCAGAAAGCCCAGCCGCTCGCGAATCTCTTTCAGAATGCGATGCGCGATGACCAGTTCACGATCGGTAAACTTCAGCGAGACAAAAAACTCCGCCGCCGCCCGGATCGACAGACTCGTGACTTCGGCGATGGATTTCTTCTCCAGCTTGATCGCAAGGCTTTCCGGCTTGAGCCTGGCGCCCTGGCAGACCTCGCAGGCATCCAACAGCGTAAAGTCTTCTTCCTCCGGACAACCGGGAGTCATGGCATAGCCGATGCCGTCGCAGGCGGGACAGGCACCGTGCGGGCTATTGAAGGAAAAAATGCGCGGCTCGACTTCCGGATAGCTCACACCGCACTTGATACAGGCCAGCTTGTCGCTGTAGAGCCGGGTCTTGCCGTTGTCGGTCAGGACCGCCACCAGTCCGCCGGTCAGTTTCAACGAGGTCTCGACCGAGTCGGCCAGGCGCCGCATCAGCGCATCGCCCGCCTTCATCACCAGGCGATCGACGATAATTTCAATCGTGTGTTTTTTCTGTTTATCGAGGACGATGTCCTCGCCGAGGTCGACGATCTCACCGTTCACCCGCGCCCGCACATAGCCGGCCTTGCGCATCTCCAGCAGCTCTTTGCGATATTCCCCTTTGCGTCCCCGCACGATGGGAGCCAGAATCTGAAACTTCGCGCCCTCCGGGAGGCCCGCGATCGCATCGACCATCTGCTGAACCGTCTGCGCGGCGATTTCTTCTCCGCATTGAAAACAGTAGGGCCGCCCGACCCGCGCAAACAACAATCGCAGATAGTCGTAAATCTCTGTGACCGTCCCGACGGTGGAACG
>JACOEJ010000119.1:0-2889 GCA_024998645.1 Nitrospira sp. | reverse complement strand
GCGGGATTATACCATGACCATTCTGTTGCCTTGACAAAGTCTGAAAGCAGGTGCTACCACGGCGCCATGGTACAAACGCGACAATCCTCTGCTTCGTCCGGCACCCAGGCCCCCGCGCAGGCGGTATCGACCTGGTCTGGACCGGCGCGCGAACAGGCCGTGCAACGGATGTTCACGGCCATCGCGGGCGTCTACGACCTGAACAACACGCTCCTGAGCTTCGGACTCCATTACCGCTGGAAGAAAATCACGGCATCGCTCGTCCCGCAAGTCGAACAGGGAACCGCACTCGATGTGGGAGCCGGCACGGCCGACCTGGCCCTGTTGGTCGAGTCCCGCATGGGGACCAACGGCCGCGTGGTCGCGTCCGATCTCAATCACGCGATGCTCGCCGAAGGGCTCAAGAAGGTGGACCTCAAAGGTCGCACGGGCAAGATCGCCTGCCTGCAAGCCAATGCGGAACATCTCGGATTCACGGACAACACGTTCGATGCGGTGACGACCGGCTTCTGCATGCGCAATGTCGGGAACCTCCCGCAAGCGGTCGGTGAAATTCGCCGTGTGATGAAACCCGGCGGCACGTTTGTCTGCCTGGAGTTTTCCCGGCCGGTCTTCGGCTGGCTGCGGGCGCTCTATGATTGGTATTCGTTTAAATTGCTGCCCTGGATCGGGACGAAGGTCGCGCGGGATACCACCGGTGTGTATGAGTATCTCCCCGCCTCGATCCGCACGTTCCCCGATCAGGAGCGACTCTGCCAGGTCCTGCGCGAGGCCGGTTTCCGCCAGGTGTCCTATAAGAACCTGACCGGCGGCATTGTGGCAATCCATGTGGCGGTGAAATAAGCCCATGAATTCCGTTCTCTACGTTTTTCTGCCATGCAAGAAGGTCTATCCGATAGGGATCACCTATCTGGCTGACTTCATTCACCGCCGGCAGCCGGACGTGCGCCAGCAGATCCTTGACCTGTCCCTCTTTCCCGTTTCGCAGCGCAGCCAGGCCCTTCGCGATGCGGCGACAGCCTTCAAGCCGGACCTGGTCTGTTTCTCCTGGCGGGATATTCAGATTTTCTCGCCCCACGAGGGCGATTCGTCGCTGGAGCATGCGTTCAATTTCTACTTCGCCAGCAATCCGCTCAAGCGCGTGGTGGCCTCGTTCGAAGGGGTGAAGCAGCTCTACCGCTACTACAGCCACATCTACAAAATTCTGTCATACCCCTGGCTGATCCGGAAAGAGTTCTCCAAGGCGCAGATCATGATCGGAGGCGGGGCCTTTACAGCCTTTGCCGACCAGCTCATCGAGAAATTGCCGGAAGGGACAATTGGCCTGCTCGGCGAAGGGGAAGATGCGATCCTGAAAGTAATCGAAGGGCGATCGATTGAAGACGAGCGCTATATCATCAAAGAAGGTGGGAAAGTCAGGAAAGGCCAGCAGGGCTCACCGGCGCTGCTCGATGCCCTGACCGTCGACCTGCCTTATCTGACGTCGATTTTCCCTCAGCACCGCGAATTCATCGGTGAATCGATCGGCGTGCAGACCAAGCGGGGCTGTCCCTACGACTGTGCCTTCTGCCTCTACCCCTATATTGAAGGAAAGCGGGTCCGGTATCGGCCACCTTCGATGGTCGTGAAGGATATTTCCCAGCATTACCACCAGTGGGGGGCGCGACGGTTCTGGTTTACCGATGCGCAGTTCATTACCGGGAAAGAAGCCTATCCCCAATGCACGGAGATTCTGGAGCGGATTGTCAGTGAAAAGCTGGACATCGAATGGTCCGGCTATATCCGCACATCGCTCATTACGCCTGAGTTGGCGAAGCTGATGGTGCGGTCCGGTGTCGGAGACCTTGAAGTGGCCATCACGTCCGGCTCTCAGGAGGTCCTGAACAACCTCCATATGGGGTTTAAGCTCGAACGCCTCTATGATGGATGCCGCTACCTGGCCGAAGCCGGGTTCAAGGGCAAAGTCATTCTGAATTATTCGCTCAATTCACCGAAAGAGACGGAAGATACGCTCTTACAAAGCGTGGAGTCCTATAAGATCGTGGCCTCAATCCTGGGAGAAGAGCGGGTATTCCCCCTGATGTTCTTCCTGGGGATCCAGCCGAATACCGATCTTGAACAGCGCTTGCTTGAAGAAGGGTACCTGTCGGCCGGCTATAACCCCTTGATGCTCACCCCGACCAGCATTCGGAAGCTGCTCTACAACCCGGCCCCTCTCAACAGCTTCATTGCGAAAGCCTGCCTGAAGGCATGGGAGCGGAAGGAAGGCAGTCGCGATCCCCGGAAATGGACCGGCTCCCTCTCTCAAACAACTACCGCCGACGCCACAGGTCAATCCGGCCAATACGCAGACAAGAGCCTGCTCAAAGGGATCGAAGGGAACTCCGGCCGGGATGCGTTGCTCTCCCTTGAAGAGATTCTCAAGTCGCGCAAGAACCCGTCTTCTTCTGTGACATCTTCCTCTAAATCCTCCGTGACGCCCGTTCCCTAAACGCTTCGCTCGCGAGGCGTTTGGGTCCTGATCTTCGCCTTGCATTCCAGATTGGCCCAATGCTATCATCCGACCTCTTTTATACCGGGGACATTATTCAACCGTTTGGTTTTTTTGACAATTATGACGGTCACCCCCGGCAAAAAGAGGCCTTGGAGGAGGCGTCTCAATGTATAAGACCATCTATATCCCGGTCGATAATTCCGACCATTCCAATACAGCGGTCGACGTGGGCGTCGAGTTCGCGAAGACCTTCGGGTCCAAGATTGTCGGCAGCCACGTCTACGCGGCGAAGATGCACGACAAGCGCTTCAAGCAAATGGAAGCGGGACTGCCCGAGGAGTATCACGATGAAAAGGAACTGGACCGCCAGCGGCAGATCCACGATTCGCTGATCA
>JACOEJ010000016.1:33534-50265 GCA_024998645.1 Nitrospira sp. | reverse complement strand
GGCAAAACATTGCAGCTGCGATCGAACGGCCGGAAGATTCCATCAAGCACAGCGAGTTGTCCGCGCGGTTGCCCGTCAGAGCCTGTGAGACCGAGGGCTCAGATTGGCCCGATGGTGGGGAAGGCCGTGTCAGCCGGACAAAAGCTGGGCCTAGGATGACTTTGAGCGCTGCGTTGACCGTACTCGCATCTTCCGCACGCGACATCTCTTCAATGATCAGCTATCATCCCGTTTCGACTTGCCGGTTGGAATGAGGGATCTCATGATGGCTCGCTCCACTACCGATCCTCCCGTTCGCGCTCACGCCCTGACTTCGAACGTCGAGCGTAAGATCACGCTCTGCATCGACTCCGATTTCCGCCTTCCGGACGTACCCGACGGAGTCTCGCTGCCGCGACGGCTCCAGACCTCTACCTACTACGATACCGCCGCGTACGATCTGGCACAGGCGCGCATCACCTTTCGCCGTCGGTCAGAGCGGGGCAAGACGGCCTGGCAACTGAAGATTCCTCTGGGTCTCGACCGGCAGGAAGTAGAACTCGTCGATCGGCACGATCAGCCGCCGGCAATGTTTCGGGAACTGCTCGCACTCCACCTGGGAACAGGCCAGCTCGTTCCGGTCGCCACGCTGCGGGTCTGGCGGACGAGGCTGCGCGTCCACCGCCGCCGTGCGCTTGTGGCCGAGATCGCCCTCGACAGTGTGGCAGTACTGGTGAACGGTAGCGTGACCCAACGGTTTCGCGAATTGGAAATCGCGCAGCACGGCCCCGACGCCGCGGCGCTGGAGGAGCTCGAACAACTGCTCCGTCGCGCAGGCGCGCGCGATCATGACGGCCGCCCCAAACTCTTTCGCGCGCTCTCCCTGGCGGCCCCAGCCCCCGATGTGCCGCCGGCCCCGGACGCCCCGGTCGGGATGCATGTGCGGTGGACGCTGGCGCAACAGGTCCGCTGGCTCCTTGCCCACGACCCCGGGACCCGGCTCGGCACGGAGCCTGAAAGTTTGCATCAGATGCGTGTCGCCACACGCCGGTTGCGCGCCGTGCTGCGCGCGGCCCGGCCCGTGCTCCTGCCTGAATGGGCGGCCTCGCTTCAAAGCGAACTGTCCTGGCTCAGTCATGTGCTTGGCCCCGCGCGCGATCTGGATGTGCAGATCGCGTACTTTACTGAAGCAGCCACAGAGCTCGATGCCCGCGACCGAACGCTGTTGGCACGCCTTGTGACGCAACTGCGCTCGCAGCGGGAACACGTGCACCAGGTGCTACTCGCCGAGCTCAAGAGTGCGCGGTACGTTGAGCTCATCCGGCGGATCAAGCAGGGTGCCCACGATCCGGCCATGGTGGAATCTCCGCTCACTCTCCATGACCTGGCGAGCCAGGAATTCAGGAAGCTGCGGCGGGCCGTCCGGCAGCTGGGAACCTCGCCGAGGGATGCGGCGCTGCATGAGGTCCGCATCAAGACCAAGCGGGCGCGGTACGCTGCGGAGCTGGCCTTGTGGTCCTCCGGCAAACCTGCCTCGCGGTTTATCAAGCGGGCCCGGGCAGTCCAGGACCTGTTGGGCACCTACCAGGATGCGCTTCAGGCTGAGGTCAGCCTGCGCGCATATCTCAAAGCCGCAACGACAGTCCGTGCCGGATTCGTCATCGGGCGCCTGGTTGAACGCCAGCGCGCACGGCGCGAGACCGTGCGCAAGAGAATAAGTAGGTCGCTGAAAAATGCACTCAAGCAAGGCCGGAAAGCCTGGAACTGATAGGCCCCCACCAGGCTTGCTTTCCCTCTATCAAGATAGACTGAATGGTTATTCGAACTCATTCTCCTGCTCAAGTTCGCTGCCTCACGTTTGATCTGATCAACGACCGCACCGGCACCGCCTCCGAACGGCAGATAGGAAGTGTCGGTGGTCTATACACGATTCAACCCCGCACCATTTTGATTGACTCCCTCATTCAATGCGTCCAAGGTGAAACTGTCCCGCGCGACGCGCTCCGCTGACTGTCCTATCTCTTACGCTTCCGACTTCTTCCCAGCGTGACCGATTCATCAGTCTCCGCCGTTCCGATCCCAGAGTTTCTCTGAAGGACTATGTGTCTGATGTTCAGGCTTGGTGACTGGTGTTCCCTTCATGGGTCTGTATAGATTTCGAGCCACGTGAGTCCGACCTGCTTATTGCCTGAATTCTTGATACTGAGCAATTTTGACCAGAGAGCCGACGGCCATCGGGATACATATATACGTGAGAAGATTTTGTACGGTGGTGCCTGATCAAGCACCACATTGCGGAGCTATTCCTACAGGTTAGGTACATTATTAAGACGTTCCCCCATACAAGATCTAGGTTAACAACAGGACCTTCCTGGATTTCTACGGCCTGGTTTCAACGAGGCTCTGCACAAAGAACGGCAAGAGTTGCGATTCAAGAACATCTCACAGTCGCTGCTCATACCTGCCTACACAACAGGGCTCGATTTTCTGCCCCGCATCGAACGCCGACAGACGCACGTTGGCCTGCGCCCCCCTCATCCAAGAAAGAGACTTAACACGTGACGGTACGCAGCAAGATTAATCTCGGGAGCCTGCTCCATTCGAGGGCCAGCTTCCCCGAAAACGACTTAGCCGAACAGTACGCCGGCGGTGAGCCTCCACTGCGTTCGGAGCTCTTCAGCGCCGACCAGATGGAGCAGCATGGCAAAACCCTGGCCGGCCTCCACCAGTTGAGCCAGGGCCAGGCTCCGGACCGGCTCCTGAGCCGGCTGGCTGAGAATGAAGGCGTCCTGATCGGAGTCCGCGATCTGTTGGCGGAAGCGGTGAAAGCGACCCGCCGGATTACGCCGGCCGGAGAATGGCTACTCGATAACTTTTATCTCATTGAAGAGCAGATTCGGCTGGCCAAACGGCATCTGCCCAAAGGATACAGCCGCGAACTTCCCTACTTGCTGAATGGCGCATCGGCCGGACTTCCGCGCGTCTATGACATCGCGCTGGAAACGATCTCGCACGGTGACGGACGCGTCGATCCGGGGAGCCTCAGCAGCTTCGTCGCGGCGTACCAGACGATTACCGGCCTTACATTAGGCGAATTATGGGCGATCCCGATCATGCTCCGCCTGGCATTGATCGAGAATCTCCGGCGCGCGGCGACGCGGATGGCCGCGCATAGGATCGACCGCAATCGCGCCGACTTCTGGGCGGATCAGATGATGGAGATCGCGGAGAAGGATCCGAAGAGCCTCATTCTGGTGATCGCCGACATGGCACGGTCCAGCCCGCCGATGGCGAGTGCGTTTGTGGCGGAATTCGCCCGCCGGCTGCAGGGACAAAGCCCGGCGCTGGCATGGCCGCTCACCTGGATCGAACAGCGGCTCTCCGAATCCGGGCTGACGATCGAGCAGTCGGTGCAGTCGGAAAACCAACAGCAGGCCGTCGACCAGGTCTCCATCAGCAACAGCATCGGCAGTCTCCGGTTTCTGGGGGCTATGGACTGGCGCACGTTTGTTGAGACGATGAGCGTCGTCGAACAGACTCTGCGCGAGGATCCTGCTGCAGCCTACGGCGCGATGGATTTTGCCACCCGCGATCGCTATCGCCACGCGGTAGAGCATATGGCCAAGAGCAGCCGGCTCTCGGAAAGCGACATCGCGCGCCAGGCCATCCAGCTGGCGCAGCAGAGCGCGACAGAAAGCGGGAGGGACCGTCGAGAAACTCATGTCGGTTACTATCTGATCGGCAGAGGCACGCCGCAGCTTGAACGAATGGTCGGAGCGCGACTTTCCAGAGCCGAAGTGTTACAGCGGGCGATCGGCCGCTGTCCGTCGCTCCTCTATGTCGGCACGATCGGTTTATTGTCCCTGCTCTTCACCGCCGGCTTACTGTTCCAGGCCTATGCCGAAGACATGGACGGTTGGTTGCTGGCCCTGGTCGGACTCCTCTCACTCCTCAGCACGAGCCAGCTGGCGGTCACAGTGGTTAACTGGCTTGCAACCGTGCTGGTCACGCCACATGCACTCCCGCGCCTGGACTTCTCCAAAGGCATCCCCCCGGATTCGCGCACGCTGGTCGTGGTGCCGACGATGCTCAGCAGCGTTGAACATATCGAGCATCTCGTTGAGGCGCTTGAAGTCCGATTCCTGGCCAATCGGGACAGCCATTTGCACTTTTCTCTGTTGACCGACTTCCGGGACGCGCAAGAAGAAACGATACCGGAAGACGCGCCCCTGTTGAGCCTGGCCCGGGAGCGGATTGAGGAACTCAATGCCAAGTACAAGGAGACGACTCAGGAGGCGTTCTTTCTCTTTCATCGGCCGCGCCGATGGAATCCGGGGGAGCGGGTGTGGATGGGATATGAACGGAAGCGAGGAAAACTTGCCGACCTCAACCAGCTGTTACGGGGTCATGCGGCAGATCGCTTCTCACTGATTGTCGGGAACAGGGCGGTCTTATCGACCGTCAAATACGTGATCACTCTGGACACCGATACGCAATTGCCGCGCGATGCCGCACACCAGTTTGTGGGCACAATGGCGCACCCCTTGAACCGCCCACGGTACGATGAAGACAAAGGGCGGGTCTGCGACGGATACGGCATCCTGCAGCCACGCGTCGCCGTCAGCCTGCCGGGCACGAACCGGTCGCGCTATGCGCGCCTCAACGGGAGCGATCCCGGGATCGATCCCTATACCCGCGCCATCTCAGACGTCTACCAGGACCTGTTCGGTGAAGGTTCGTTCATCGGCAAGGGCATCTATGAGGTGGAGGCATTTGAACGCTCCCTGACCGGACGCTTTCCCGAGAATACCATCCTCAGCCATGATCTGCTTGAAGGGTGCTACGCGCGAGCGGGACTCTTGAGCGATGTGCACCTCTACGAAGAATATCCCTCCTGCTACAGCTTGGACGTGAGCCGGCGGTATCGCTGGATCCGCGGGGACTGGCAACTCGCAGGATGGCTGCTGCCGCGCGTTCCAGGCCCTGACGCACAGCGCCTCAAGAATCCGCTCTCAGGACTCTCCCGATGGAAGCTCTTCGACAACCTTCGACGGAGCCTCGTGCCTTCCGCATTGACCCTCCTCTTGTTGCTGGGCTGGACCGTCTTATCCCCCATCTGGCTCTGGACCCTATCGGTGATCGGAATCATCCTGGTCCCCCCGTTACTTGCCATTATTCTCAACATGCTTCAGAAGCCGGAGGACGTGTTACCGGAGCAACATGCCGCCGTCGCCATCCGTGCGGCCGGCCAGCACGTGGTTCAGACGGTATTGACGGTCACGTTCCTTCCCTACGAGATGTTCTATAGTATGGATGCGATCGTGCGCACGATCTGGCGGATGGCGGTCACGCATACCCGACTGCTCGAATGGAATCCATCGAGCAACCAAGACCTCGATCGGCGTACGGACCTCGTCGCCTACAGTCGGATGATGTGGTTCGGGCCCGTTCTTGCCGCGGCTTCGGCGATGTATCTGTCGCTGGCGGAGACCGCTTCGTTGGATGTGGCTGTCCCCATTCTGGGGCTCTGGCTTGCCTCCCCCGCTGTCGCGTGGTGGATCAGCCAGCCGATCACTCCCCCCGAAGTGCATCTGACGAACGATCAGACAATCTTTCTCCGGAAGCTGGCCCGAAAGACCTGGGCGTTCTTCGAGAAATTCGTCGGTGAGGACGATCATTGGCTGCCGCCGGATAATTTTCAGGAGCACCCGGTCGCCGTCATCGCCCATCGCACGTCGCCGACCAATATGGGACTTGCGCTACTCGCCAACTTGTCCGCCTACGACTTCGGCTATATCTCGGCAGGACAACTCATCGAACGCACGACGAATGCGCTGCGCACGATGGGAGGCTTAGAGCGGCATCGAAGCCACTTCTACAATTGGTACGACACGCAGACATTGAAACCCCTGCTGCCGACCTACGTGTCGACCGTGGATAGCGGAAACCTCGCCGGTCACCTGCTGACATTGCGGCCGGGCCTGCTCGCACTCTCCGATCAGAAAATCCTGGGACCGCGATTCCTTGACGGACTCAGCGACACTCTCGGAACTCTCAAGGATACGGCCGGAGAACCGGCTCAGGCCCTCTTGTCCAAATTTCAGAAGCATCTGGAGGCGGCCGTTGAATCCAAGCCGACCACGCTCACGGCGGCCCGGCTCTGCCTTGACCGGCTGACGACCACTGCAGACGAGATACTCGCATCTTTGAAGGGCACCCCTGAAAGCCACGCAACCTGGTGGGCTCACGCGCTCAACCGGCAATGCCGGGACGTCCTCGACGATCTCATGTTTCTCGCCCCCTGGGCCTTGCTGTCGGCCTCACAGAATCGGCTCAGCGAATGTGGCGATATCGATGTGATCCCGACGTTGCGTGAATTGGCGCGACTTGACCTGTCCTGTCTGCAAGCCATTGAGCATCGTATGGGCCCGGAGGCGATGCCTGAGGAGCGCACCTGGGTCAATAACCTTCAAGGGCTCATCGCGAAGGCCAGCCAGCGCGCCAGAGAGAGAATCGCGGCGCTCGAAGAGCTCGCCCGTCAGGCCAGTCACTTCGCCGCCGTAGAATATGATTTCCTGTTTGACAAAACCTGTCATCTCCTGGCGATCGGTTACAACGTCGGCGACCGCCGACGGGACACGAGTTACTACGACCTGCTGGCCTCGGAAGCCAGATTGTGCAACTTCGTGGCCATTGCGCAGGGACAACTGCCGCAAGAAAGCTGGTTTGCGCTCGGGCGGCTCCTCACGACCGCCGGTGGGGGACCGGTCCTCATCTCATGGAGCGGGTCGATGTTCGAATACCTCATGCCACTGCTGGTGATGCCGACGTACGACAACACCCTGCTCGATCAGACCTGCAAGGCAGCGGTGGAGCGACAGATCGCCTATGGAAAACAGCGCGGCGTCCCGTGGGGGATTTCGGAATCCGGCTACAACACCATCGACGTGCATCTGAACTACCAATATCGGGCGTTCGGCGTGCCCGGGCTCGGGCTGAAACGCGGGCTTGCCGACGATCTCGTGATTGCGCCCTATGCCTCGGCGCTCGCGCTGATGGTAGCGCCTGAGGACGCCTGCGTGAATTTGCAGCGACTCGCCGAAGAAGGAGCCGAGGGACAGTTCGGATTCTATGAAGCCATCGACTACACACCTTCCCGTCTCCCGCGCGGCCAATCGAGCGCGGTGATTCGATCCTACATGGCCCATCACGAGGGCATGAGCTTGCTCTCCCTGGCCTACCTGCTTCTCGACCGTCCCATGCAAAAACGATTCGATTCAGATCCGTTATTCCAGGCAACTACGCTGCTGCTCCAGGAGCGGATTCCGAAGGCGACGGCATTTTATTCGCATACCGCCGAGCTCTCCGACATACGGACGACTTCGGGTGAAGCAGAAGTGCCGGTGCGCCGATTCACCAGCCCGCACACTGCAATTCCTGAAGTGCATCTATTATCGAACGGTCGATACCATGTGATGATCACGAACGCGGGGGGTGGATACAGTCGCTGGAAGGATCTCGCCGTCACCCGCTGGCGCGAAGACAGTACCCGCGACAATTGGGGCACCTTCTGTTACCTCCGCGACATGGAGAGCGGGGCCTTCTGGTCCACGGCCTATCAGCCGGTGCTTCAATCGCCGGCGAGCTATGAAGTCATCTTTTCAGAGGGACGGGCTGAGTTTCGCCGGCGGGACCAGGATATCGAGACCTACAGCGAGATCGTGGTATCGCCGGAAGATGATATCGAACTGCGTCGAACCCGCATCACCAATGACTCGCAGACCCGCCGCACGATCGAGATCACGAGTTACGCGGAAGTCGTGCTCGCATCGTCTGCCTCGGACGCACTGCACCCCGCATTCAGCAATCTCTTCGTGCAAACCGAAATCATTCGCGAACGGCAAACGATCCTCTGTACACGCCGGCCGCGCTCACTCGACGAGCACGCGCCATGGATGTGCCACCTCATGGCCGTGCATGGAGCATCCACCGGAGCCATGTCGTACGAGACGGACCGCCTGCAATTCATCGGCCGCGGTCGCACCGCCGCCGACCCGCAGGCGCTGCGCGGCTCCGGCGGACAATCAGAAGGGCTCACGCATGCGGCGCTTTCCGGGAGTGACGGCTCCGTACTTGATCCGATTGTCGCCATCCGCTGTCAGGTCACCCTCGACCCGGAAGAATCGGTCACCATTGATCTGATGTCCGGCATCGGGGACAGCCGCGAGATCTGTCTGGGCCTGGTCGAGAAATATCACGATCGGCGTCTCGCCGATCGTGTGTTCGACCTGGCCTGGACTCATAGCCAGGTCGTCATGCGGCAACTGAACGCCACGGAAGCCGACGCGCAACTCTATGGCCGCCTGGCCAACTCAATCCTGTATGCGAATGCCTCTCTGCGGGCCGACCCGAGTGACCTGATCAAAAACCGCCGCGGACAATCGGGACTCTGGGGCTACGCCATCTCCGGCGATTTACCGATCGTGTTGCTCCAGATCGGAGACCCGGCCAACATCGACCTCGTCCGTCAACTCGTACAGGCCCATGCCTACTGGCGATCCAAGGGGCTGGCCGTCGACCTGGTGATCTGGAACGAAGATCATGCCGGCTATCGCCAGCTGCTTCACGAACAAATCATGGGGCTGATTGCGGCGGGCGTTGAAGCCCATGTCATCGATCGACCGGGCGGCATCTTCGTCCGTCCTGCAGAGCAGATTTCGAACGAGGACCGCATCCTGCTCCAATCAGTCGCGCGCGCGATCATTAGCGACCGACGGGGCTCGCTGGAAGACCAGATGACCCGTCGCGGTCATACGGAAAGCGCCGTACCCCGGTTGACGCCGATCCGAACCCGCCGTCCGGAACCCGAACCATCCGCTGCATTGCCACGCCACGATCTCACGTGCTTCAACGGGCTGGGGGGATTTACCCCCGATGGGCGCGAGTACGTCATCACCACCACGCATGGGCAGGTGACGCCGGCACCGTGGGTGAACGTCCTGGCCAATCCCAACTTTGGCACCGTCATCTCGGAAAGCGGCCAGGCCTATACCTGGAGCGAAAACGCTCACGAGTTCCGCCTCACCCCGTGGCACAACGACCCGGTGAGCGACACGAGCGGAGAGGCCTTCTACCTCCGCGACGAAGAGAGAGGCCACTTCTGGTCCCCCACGCCGCTTCCCAGCCGCGGAGCGACCGCGTACGTCAGCCGGCACGGCTTCGGCTATAGCGTCTTCGAACATACGGAGCGCGGCATCCGGTCGGAGCTGTGGGTGTACGTGCCGCTGGATGCTTCGATCAAGTTCATGGTGCTCAAGGTGCGGAACGAATCAGGCCGCGCGCGCAAACTGTCTGCGACAGGGTACGTGGAATGGGTGCTGGGAGACCTGCGGCCGAAATCGACGATGCACGTCGTCACCGAATTGGACCCGGCGAGCGGCGCAGTCTTTGCGCGAAACTCCTATAACACGGAGTTCGGCGGACGGGTGGCCTTCTTCGATGTCGACGAGACGACTCGATCCATCAGCGGCGACCGGACCGAGTTTATCGGACGGAACGGCACGCTCCGCAATCCGGCCGCGATGACCCGGTTACGGCTGTCCGGGAAAGTCGGGGCCGGACTCGATCCCTGCACAGCCATCCACGTTCCCTTCGAGTTAGCCGGCGGACAAGAGCGTGAGATCATCTTCAGACTCGGCATTGGACGAACCGCCGATGAGGCCAAAAAGTCCGTACAGCGATTCCGGGGACCGGCTGCCGCCCGCGCTGCGCTCGACGCGGTGCAGCACCACTGGAGGCACACGCTGAACGCCGTGCAGGTGGAGACACCCGACCAGTCACTCAATATGCTGACCAATGGCTGGCTCTTGTACCAGACGCTCGCCTGCCGGCTGTGGGCACGGAGCGGATACTATCAATCGGGAGGCGCGTTTGGGTTCCGCGATCAACTCCAGGATACGATGGCGCTCATCCACACCGAACCGCACCTCGCGCGCGAACACCTGCTCCTCTGCGCAGCCAGACAGTTTCAGGAAGGGGATGTACAGCACTGGTGGCACCCTCCCTCAGGCCGAGGCGTGCGTACCCGCTGTTCGGACGATTACCTCTGGTTACCCCTGGCCACATGCCGCTACGTGCTCAGCACAGGTGACACCGGGGTCCTGGACCAGACACCCATCCACTTCGTCGAAGGCCGCCCCCTGAACCAGGAGGAGGACTCCTACTTCGACCTACCGATCCGGTCTGAACAATCAGCCAATTTGTACGAACACTGCGTGCGAGCCATTCGAAAAGGTCTCACACGCGGCAAGCATGGCCTCCCGCTCATCGGCTCCGGGGACTGGAACGACGGGATGGACATGGTCGGCAAGCACGGCACGGGCGAGAGCATCTGGTTGGGGTTTTTCCAATATGCCGTGCTCACGCAGTTCGCCACGCTGGCGCACCTGCGCGGAGACCTCTCATTCGCCGAACGTTGCCGGCAGGAAGCCGCTGACTTGCGTCAGAATATCGAGCTGCATGGATGGGATGGCGCGTGGTATTTGCGCGCCTACTTTGATGATGGCTCGCCGCTGGGGTCCGCAACGAATCCCGAATGTCAGATTGATTCGGTTGCGCAAAGCTGGTCGGTGCTCTCCGGGGCCGGAGATGCCCTACGCTCGCGCACCGCGATGGACGCCGTGGACCGGCGCCTCGTGCGCCGGGACTCTGCGCTGATCCAACTGTTGGATCCGCCGTTCGACAAGTCAGCATTGAACCCCGGTTACATCAAAGGATACGTGCCTGGGGTACGAGAAAATGGCGGGCAGTATACGCATGCGGCCATCTGGGCGGCAATGGCGTTCGCCGCATTGGGAGAGCGGCAACACGCATGGGAACTGTTGACCATGATCAACCCGGTCAACCATGCGAGATCTCCGGAGGAGACCGCGACGTACAAGGTTGAACCATATGTCGTCGCGGCCGACGTCTATGCAGTCTCGCCGCACACCGGGCGCGGTGGCTGGACCTGGTACACCGGCTCAGCCGGCTGGCTGTACCGGCTGATTGTCGAATCACTCCTTGGCCTGAATCTGGAAGTCGATAAACTACGCGTGACTCCGTGCATCCCAGCCGACTGGAAGGGATTCACGCTGCACTACCGGTACCGGGAGACGCTGTACCATATTTCTGTCTTACAAGCCGGCACCGGGAACAGTGAAACCAGTGTGACGGTCGACGGTGTGGAACAACAGGATCCGACCATTCCGCTTACGGATGACCGGCAAGAACACTCAGTTGAAGTAAGAATTCGGCCAGCGGAGAGTGAGTAGAGGAACCCGCCCTAGGCAGCATCTTCTCGCCATCACTCTGGTCGAGAAGAAAGTCGCAGCCGCGACATTTATCGTGCGATGGGAAGTCCGCTGAAATAGTACGAAGAGATGGCGGCGGTTGTGGCGACGTTGAGGGAGTCAATACCCCGTACCAGGGGAATTGAATATGTGCGCGATGCCGCGGCGATGGATGTAGGGAGCAAACCCTGACTTTCATTCCCTACTGCAATGATGGATCGAGGAGCGCGCCCTGTAATACTTCTGAGATCACAGGCCTCAGGCGACGATACGACGGCAGCATAGAGCACGCAACCTGACGCGGTCAGAGAAGACAGCTCCGCCCCTTGAAACACCGGAAGTGCGAGAATCGCTCCGGCTGTGCCCCGCACCACCTTCGGATGAAAACAGTCAACGGAATCGGAGCTGAGCCAGACCCCTGACAAACCAAGCCCTGCGGCTGTCCGAATAATCGTGCCGACGTTCGTGGGATCTTGTAGACGTTCGCCATACACACCTAGCACTCGCGCCTGAGCAAGAACGTCGCTCTCATTCCATTTCGGCAAGCGGACAACCGCGAGAACACCCTGCGGCACATCCACTTCAGAGAGCTTCTCGAAGGTCTCATCCGGACAGGAATATTGCGTAGCCCGCAATGCGTTCCGGGCAACGCGGCTCTCCTGGTCTTCCAACTCAAGATATCGGGCGGAAACAGTGAGGCTGATGATCTGTTGCGAAAAAGAGAGAATGAGATCGCGGCAGGCGTGAGCGCCTTCGATGACGAAGGCGCCTTCACTGAGACGTGACTTCTTGTCCTGGAGGAGATGCCGAACCAACGACCCATGCGCACGAGTAAGAGGGCGGAGCGGAGCAGACACGTTCGACCCTCTTACCGTACAGGGCCAGGCTCGTAGAGAAAGCCTGACAGAGAACTACCGGCGCTTCCGCTCGGACGCGGCTTCTGCAGCACGAATCCGCTGTGCCCGCGCCTTGGCGCGCTTGAGCAGCGTGAGCTTCCCGCGCGTGCGATCCTGCTCAGTCTGCAACTTTTCGAGCTGTGACTTCAGGTGGGCCTTCTCTTGTTTATGTAAATCCGCACATTCGGCTTTCGAGAGAAGCTTCCAATCGCCCGTATTGCCTGCCCGCTTAATCCGAGCATCCAGCGATTCGCGAAGCTGGCGCGCCCGCATCGTCATGAGTGATTTCAGGGCCTGCTGGCGCCGCTGCACCTCTTCTTCTTCAGCCATAATGCCGCGAATGTCCGTTCCCAACATGTTCCCGCCCTCCTTCAAAGACCTAAGTTCGAACGGGCATATTGTACCTGAATTCACCTCTCACCTGCCACCGGACAAAAATTTGCATAAGTCATTGATGTGTATGCACTTTGTCAAATTCATATCATTGAGTCGCTTGCGGCAGAATCCGGACTTCTATATCATCCGCACATGCCAATCGGTGCACTCATACAGGCCTGGAGGCTCTCTCGAAACCAATCGATTGAAGCACTCTCAAAGACTGCCGGCATCTCGACTGTGCAGTTAGAAGAAATTGAAACCGATCAGACAGATCCTTCCTCAGCAACCATTGAGTCACTCGCAACCGCCCTTCGCATTCCACCCTCATGGCTATTTGATACGCCCAAATCGTTTGATTGCCTGTTCAATGAGTCCGGCGACGATGAGCCACCGCCTCCCGAACGCACGGACCCCGTCACCGAACGCATTCTGACCGGCTCACGTCTGGATCGATCGCTGTATGTCATGTTGACGGCGCTGATGCAGGCAGGCGATCCGAAACTTCTCCGCGCGGCGGAAATGAGCCTCCGCAGTCTCGTCAAACAATCACGCCAAGCCTCTGTCCCCTGGCAACAGCGCCCCCCGGGGCACTTCGAACCGCCCAGCGACTAATTGCCGATATCGGCTGATATCTCTTACCCGGATCAACCGCCTACTAGAAGATTTGCAGGATGAGGCATTTCAGATAGCGCGTCTCGGGCATGCTCGCCAGGATCGGATGATCGCCGCTCTGTCCCCGTTGCTCAATCAGTCGGACTTCACGCTTGGCATCACGTGCGGCCAGACGTATGGCATCCCAAAACTGCGTTTCGGAGATATGGTGCGAACAGGAACTCGTTACCAGAAATCCTTCCGGCTTGGTGAGTTTAATTCCAAGCAGATTGATGTCCTTATATCCAGTGAGCGCCTTCGGCACTGCCTGCTGGCTCCTGGCAAATGCCGGTGGATCGAGCATGACCATATCGTAGCGTTTCCCGGTCTTGATCAATGCTCGAAGCTCATCAAATGCATCGCCTGCACGATACCGGCAGCGTGATTCGACGCGATTCCGGCGCGCATGCTCCCGTGCAATCACCAGCGAGTCTTCGCTGACATCCAACCCCTCGACCGAAATCGCCCCGGCCAGCGCTGCATGAATCCCGAATGCGCCCGTATGACAGAACGCCTCCAACACTTCAGCGCCGCTCGCGTACCGCGCCGCCGCCAGCCGATTTTCACGTTGATCGCAAAACCACCCGGTCTTCTGTCCGGACTCCATATCCACACAAAAGACCGCCTGCCCCTCCGTGATCTCGACCGTGGTCGCTCCGCTCCCTTTTGCAAATCCCCGCTCCAGCGGCAATCCCTCAAGCGTCCGGCTTTTCGGATCGTTCCTAAGATAAATTGTCTTAAGGCCGGTGACCTCTGCAAGCAGGTCGGCCAGCATCGCTTTCCGACGATCCATCCCGAAGGCCAGCGTCTGCATCACCAGTGCCTGATCGTATCGATCGACAATCAACCCCGGCAAGCGGTCTCCTTCACCATGGATGAGCCGGTACGCCGTCGAATTCGTCACGATCCGCTGCCGCAGCCGCACCGCCTGGCGCATACGCTCAAGCCAGAACTGCTCATCAATCGGAATGTCGTCAAAGGTCAGAAAACGAACCCGGATCTTGGACTCCTGGTTGTAGAACCCCCGGCCATAGAATCGTCCGGCAGGCGTGACCACATCGACCACGTCACCGGCAACCGGCTGGCCCTCGATCTTCGCCACATGACCGGCATAGAGCCAGAGATGGCCGGGCCCTTCCCGCCCCATCTGATGAAGTAAGGTCACACGAGCAGTAGATGCATCAGTTTGTATTGTCATGCGTCACTTATCCAACCTGGGGCTATGAAAGGTCAAGGGGATTCCCGCCGCTATTGTGCGCGCGTCGAAACATGACTTGACGCTGCCCGGTCAGTATGGTGTGCTGCAGACAGGTTGACCCGTTCACAGCCGCTTCCTGGGAGAGACACATGATTCAACCGGCGACGATCGGAACTGCTGTGCTTGACCGGCTCCACCGCCTGGGAGTCCGGCACATCTTCGGCATTCCCGGCGACTACGTCCTTTCACTCTATCAATTGATCGAAGCGTCGCCCATCACTCATATCGGAACGACGCGGGAAGACTGCGCGGGCTTTGCCGCTGACGCCTATGCCCGTATCAACGGCATCGGCGCCGCCTGTGTCACCTATTGTGTCGGCGGACTCAACACCGTCAACGCGATCGCCTGCGCCTACGCGGAACGATCCCCCGTCGTCCTGCTCACGGGATCACCGGGACTCTCCGAACGCGCGCGCACTCCCTACATGCACCATATGGTCAGAGACTTCTCCACCCAACGGGAAGTCTTCGAACAGATGACCGTCGCCGCCATCACACTCGACGATCCCCTCACGGCCGAGCGAGAGATGGATCGTGCCTTTGCCGCCCTGCTACGATATCGTCGCCCCATCTACATCGAAATCCCGCGGGACATGGTCCATAGCCCACTACGGAGCAGCGGCAAACCGATCTGCATCGAAGATGAGCTCAGCGACCCGGCTGCGCTGGCTGAAGCCATCGCCGAAGTCCGTACGATGCTGTCAGCCGCGCAGCGCCCGGCGATACTGGTTGGAGCAGAAGTCGGACGTTTCGGCCTGCACGACGACCTTGCACGGCTGGTCGAACGGCTGAACATTCCCATTGCGTCCACCCTGCTGGGAAAATCCGTGATTCGGGAAGACCATCCGCTGTATGTCGGCGTGTACGGAGGACTGATCGGGAGGGATGAGGTACAACGGTTCATCAACGAATCCGATTGTCTCCTGATTCTCGGATCGATTCTCTCCGATGTTGAAGACATGGATGCCCACTCCCCGCTCATGACGGAAGGCCGTACCATTCACGCCACCGCCGACCGTGTGGCGATCAAACATCATCGGTATGAAACCATTCTGTTTCAGGATTTTGTGCGCGGGCTCGGCGAGTCTCCGCTTCCCAGCTTCCCGTCACGTATGCTGCCGGTCCCGTCGATCCCCGTCACCCCACCATTGGACCCCAAGGGGCCGATCACGCTTCGCGGATTATTCAGCCATCTGGATACGGTTCTGAACGACCAGACGCTGGTGATCGCGGACGTAGGAGAGTCCCTGTTTGCCGCCGCCGACCTGCATGTCCATCGACGATTTGAATTCCTTTCTCCCGCCTACTACACCTCCATGGGATTTGCCATCCCTGCCGCGCTCGGTGCCTCCTGCGCCGACCCCACCCTCCGTCCGATCGTGCTCGTCGGAGACGGGGCCTTTCAGATGACCGGAACAGAACTGTCCAGTTGCGTGCGCTACGGACAAGCCCCCATCGTGATCATTCTCAACAACCACGGCTATTCCACCGAACGCGAAATCCTTGAGGGCCCGTTCAACGATATTCACGAGTGGCAATACGAACGTATCTGCGATCTGGTAGGCGGAGGCGTGGGCTCCCGCGTGACAACCCAACAGGACTTTGAGCAGCGAGTCGGCGCCGCGCTGGCCGATCCAACACAGGTGCATGTGCTCAACGTGCTTCTGAATCCAGCCGATCGCTCCCCCGGCATGGTCCGCCTGGCGCGCCGTTTGGGCAAGAAACTCTCAACAGATAAGCCATAGCGCCCCGACAACCCTGCATCTTCCTGATGCAGGAGATCCCGCCCATCACCGCCCTTTCACCGATCAGACCGCCGATGCCATTGAGACATTCCTAGAGAGTTGACGCCCGGCACACACATGGTGCGTTCTTCACCGTCAACTAGGGATCTCCCTTGGTTCACGGCATCACAAACTTTTCCCGGCGCGCACCACTCCCGGCTTGAACAGCCCAGCCATGGGGAGGATAATTCACGTCACGGACTTCCATGAAACAGACAACTCCACAATGGGTTATTTCGTCGGGTGTGGCTGCACTGACAGTCGGGCTCTTGGTCATCGACCTCCACACACCGCTGGGCGTGGCCAATCACATCCTGTATCTCGGCCCCGTGCTGCTCTCACTCCTCTCCCCGCAGCGGTGGTATCCGTTCATCATCGCCGGCACCGTCACCGTCTTGATTGTCGTCGCAGGGCTTATGAGCGAGAACCCGCATGACGTTCCGCTGTGGGTGCCT
>JACOEJ010000016.1:0-33434 GCA_024998645.1 Nitrospira sp. | reverse complement strand
TGTCGTCGCAGGGCTTATGAGCGAGAACCCGCATGACGTTCCGCTGTGGGTGCCTGTTTCCAATCGAGCGTTCAGCATCTGGGCCATGTGGGCACCCGTCTGGTATTTTACGAAGCGCCGCGACCACGAGCTTCTTCTCCAACGGATGAATGCGGAACTGGAAGAGCGCGTGCGGGACCGAACCCAGCAACTCGCCATGGTGAACGAGGCGCTGGTCGTCGAGATCACGGAGCGCATGCGCACAGAGCACTCCCTCGAATTCAGCCGTCGGGAACTCAAACGACTGGCGTCCCAACTGATTCAAGTCCAGGAGGATGAGCGACGGAGAATTTCCCGCGATCTCCACGATGATATCAACCAGCGGCTCGCACTCCTATCCATCGAACTGGAAAGGATTCAGCGGCAACTGCCTGCGCTCGCGCCACCACTCGCTCAGGCCATCCGGTCGATTTCTGACCGCGTGGCCGAGCTCTCCGAGGATGTGCGCCATCTTGCCTATCACTACCATCCCTCGATCCTCGACGACCTCGGCCTCTCCATCGCCCTCCAGCGGCTGGTGGAGGAGGTCGGCTCTCGCAACCATCTTGAGGCCCGCATCACCTGCCACGACCTGCCGAAGACGGTTTCTCAGGACGTCGCGACCTGCCTGTACCGCATCGCCCAGGAAAGCCTGAACAATGTCGTCCGCCACGCAAAGGCCTCGCGGATTGAAGTCGCGTTGGCTCAGTCCAGCATGGGACTGACCTTCACAATCACCGATAATGGTGTAGGGTTTCTCCCGGATCTTCCCCGAATTGAATCCGGAGGGCTCGGTTTATTGAGCATGAAGGAGCGTGTGGCCCTGGTCGGAGGGACCTTGACGATCGAATCGGTCATCGACACCGGCACAAGGCTCCAAGCCAGCATTCCATTGATGGAGGAGACGTGACAAAACCCCGAGTGCTTCTTGCCGACGACCACACCTTGGTCCTGGACGGCTACCGCAAATTGCTGGAGGGCTCCTGCGACATCGTCGGCGCCGCCGAAGACGGGCGCACGCTATTGAAGCTGGCGCACCAATTCCAGCCTGATATCGTGACGCTCGATATCTCCATGCCACATCTGAACGGGATCGACGCCGCCCGCAAACTCCACAAAGATCTGCCGGACACCAGAATCATCTTCGTCACGATGCATGCCGACCAGGCCTACGTGACCGAAGCTTTCAAAGCAGGCGCCAAGGGCTACCTGCTCAAACGGTCGGCCGGATCGGAACTCGTCCAGGCCATTCAGGCCGTGATGAGCGGACACAACTACATTACTCCGCTCATCGCAAAAGGATTGGTCCACTCTGCCGTGACCGGTCGAAAGCCGTCGATGACATTGAGTGATTCACTGACGCCTCGCCAGCGGGAAGTCCTGCAATTGGTGGCCGAAGGGAACACCGTGAAAGAAATTGCGGCCGTCCTCGACATCTCTCCTAAAACCGTCGAGTTTCACAAGACACAATTAATGGATCAGCTGGACATCCACACCACGGCAGAACTCACCCGCTATGCACTGACCCACGGGCTCATTTCATCGTAACTCCCGTTCTGCCCACTACTCCCGGGCTTTCGATGGGAGAACCCAGGGATTTCCCCAGCCCTACCAGGGGACCTGTCTAGTACCCTGCCGACTCTTCCGCGCATAGACTCCCACACACGGGGCGCGGCGTACCGGGCAAGTGCGTTCCGTACCATCATCTCCATGGAGGTGTGCCATGAAACGGACTCGCATTCTGCTGGCCGACGATCACCCCCAAATCCGAGAACTTCTCCGCGTCATTCTGGAACCGGAATTTAAAGTCGTCGGTGCAGCAGAGGATGGCGAAATACTCCTGCAATACGCCCAGAGCCTGCAACCGGATGTGATCATCTCCGATATCAACATGCCGAAAGTCGACGGCCTCCAGGCCGCCCGGTTGCTGAAAGATATCGCCCCCCACACACGGGTCATCTTTCTGACCGCCCACGCCGAACCTTCTTACGTGGCCGCAGCGTTTGCAGCAGGGGCAGCCGGCTATCTCGTCAAAGGCGCGACGACCGATTTGGTCGGCTCATTGCGGTCCATGATCGGCAGCCTTCACGCACACAAGGCCGTACCCTATGTCCCACCGCCCCAGGCGAGAAAATCATCGGCGCACGCAGAAGGAAGACCGGCCCGATAGGCAAAATCCGGCGCACGAAGCGCTTGATCGGATTAGTTGAGAGGGAGTCACAATGGCTACGAAAATGACACTCTGCGGATTTTGTCGACGTCTGACCTGCGAAAGGACCGAGGCCGGTCCGGCACGTGGAGGGCAGGAGATTGGAACGTTGAAGGACAGCCCGCTCCTGCCGGACAACGCCATGATCGAAGATACCTATTGTCATGACTGTGAACGGTTCTATCACCAACTCATCACGTTCGGACGCGGGGACCGATATGCTGCCGACTGGAACGTGCCGGACTCCCCGATCCAGCAGTCCCCGCAGCTACGGATTACCACGGGCTCTCCTGTGTAAGGAATGCATCTGTATGGCCATCACAACACCGAGAAAGCGATCCGAGGCGGAAACGCACCACGGCAAGGAGTGCACGCGCTGTCAGGGACCGACCGTCCAAGAAGTGTTTGTAGACTGGAGCTCCGGAGGAGGCCATCTGTCCTTTCCGGGACAGCGATGCCTTCTATGCGGCGACATCACGGATTCGCTCATCCTATCCCATCGTGTTACCCACCCGCGACAAATCGGCCGCAACATCAGACACCCGCAAGGGCACGCCTTCACGGCAGAATCGATCGGAACAAGACATCAGAGTCACTCCGTTAGGGAATGCCCGCAATGAGAGTGGCTGCCTTATTCCAGCACGACATGATGGCAGAGCAGGATCCCAGCATGATGACAGATTCAGCAGTCCGTCGGCGCATCCTGGTGGTTGATCATGATGATGACATCCGTCTGTCTGTGTGCAGCCAATTGGCCCAGTGGGGATTCGAGGCCGAGGGGGAAGACAATGGCGTATCCGGGCTCGCACGACTCGCTCAAACAGACTCAGTCACAGAGTTCGCAGGCATGCTGCTCGAAATGGATATGCCGGTTCTCGGCGGCATGGCCGTCCTTCAAGAAATGAAAGATCGCCATCCAGCCATTCCGGTTATCGTGATGGCTCGCATACCCCATATCGACAAACTCCGGAATGCGGTCCGCCTTTGGGCACATGAATACATCGTAAAACCTCTTGACCAGGAACTATTGAAACTGAAGTGCGCCTCGGTATTTTCCGGGCGACGCCAGCGACTTTGAGATGATTCACACAACTTATCCAGCATAGTCAGATCAATGGGTGAGGAAGGCCTGCCGATGAATCACGTGGCATCGACTCATAGCGTTGCCCCTCCTGAACGGGATTCATCGATAGATATGACGCACCCATTGGTCTGGCTCTGGACACGCAGTGATGTTGCGCACTAACCCTACAGGACCAGTCGCCGTGCTTCTCGACCCAGATCCCCCTGAGTAGACCGCCGCCAAGAGAAGAAACACCGGCGGGACCGGTCGACAGAATCGTCCAAGCCATCCCAGGAACTTTTCACGAAACGCCCACCTCCCCCGAGGAGGACGATACCGATTCCCCTGATGGGGATGCCAGTAGGATAAAGAAATGACCGACCGAGCTGATACGCCGAACACCCATACGATCCTCGTCATCGACGACGATCCCGATATTCGCAGGCTCCTCCGACTCGCGCTCGAAGAAGCTGGGTATGAGGTTCGGGAAGCCCAAGAAGGAGATGACGGATTGGCGATCGCCAAACAAGAACCGTGCTCTCTGGTCATTGTAGATCTGTTCATGCCCGGCAAAGAAGGGCTGGAAACCATTCTAACCTTACGGCGCGAAATGCCGCTGATAAAACTAATCGCCATGAGCGGCGGGAGCAGCCATGCCGACCTGTTGGCTGTGGCCACATCGTTTGGCGCCGACCGGACAATCCACAAGCCCTACGAGCTCGACACACTACTAACGTCGATCGCCGCACTACTCCAAGAACATTGACATCCAATCGATGAATGGAAGATTCGGCACTTACCTCGAAAAGAAAGGTACGATATGTACAGAAGGAATCCTGGTTTCTCCATCACTCATCGCGCAACCGGATGGGTGGGGCTATGCTTAATGGCTGGTCTCCTGGCCGCCTGCGCGGCGGCGTCACCCGGCACGGCTCCAGTACATACCCATTACATCCACATTCAGGATGCCGTCAGCCCGCAACGCTTGGATGTTCATGTCGGTGACGAGGTACGCTGGCAGAACCTGCGAAGCGAGCCAGTCAAAATCAGCCTGCTCAGTCAGCTGGACGGATCAGGCGTCTCCTGCCAGACGGGTTTCTCGCGTTTCGGATCGCTTGACGATACGGCCACCATTCCACCGAATGCGTACGTAAGCCTCTGCTTCGCCCGTGCCGGGTCCATCCAATACAACGTCTGGCTCAAGCCAGAGGATCCATTGCGCAGCATGACCCCGACCGCTAAGATCGTCATCACTGCGCGAGCGACCTAACGATGAAACGGATATGCTCGTTGCGTTCACCGGAGCCCTGTATATGAGAATTCGCTCTGCTCTTTCGCTCATCGGCTTCAGCGCCACACTATATGGCACCGCAATGCCGGCTTCGCTCAGCTTCGCGCTGGAACCGGCGCCATCAGCCTATACCCTCGACTCGATTCTCGACCTGGCCATGGCGAAGAACCCGGCCGTGTCGTCCGCAGAAGGCACCATCGATCAGCAGCGTGGCCAACAGACTGCCGCCGGCGCCTATCCGAATCCCACCGTCACCGGCTACATGGGCTACGGTGAAGTACGGGACACCGGTCGTGCCAATATCCGTGAATCCCTCGACCGCGAAAAGCTCACGGAATACAACGTGACCATCGGACAGCCGTTGGAATGGCCGGCGATGCGCAAGGCCCGCCAAGGGGTGGCCGACGCGGGGCTGGCGACAGCCAGCGCCGGCATGTCGGAAACACGCTTGCATCTGACCACACAAGTCAAGGTCGCCTTCTACGACCTGTTGCTGGCCCAACGGGATGCTTCGCTGGCCCAGCAGAATCTCGACATCGTCGAGAGCGTCGCGCGGATCGTCAAGGCCCGTGTGAAATCAGGAGAAGCCCCGCAATTCGAATCGATCAAAGCCGAAGTCGAAGTGCTGAAAGCCCGGCAACAGCTCGCCCGAGCAGAAAACGCCGTGCGCATCAATCGGGCGGTAGTGGATAGCCTGACCGGCGGGGCGCTCGGAGCAACGTATGTCGTTCAGGGCGACTTCACGGGCATGTCGAAGGAAATCCACCTTGACGGATTGATCGTTCGCATGGGTACCCAGCATCCGTCCATTCAACGGCTGCTGAAATCGGTCGAACAATCGGACTGGAAGATCGAATTTGAGCGACAATCAAGAGTTCCCAGCGTGACGGTGAACGGCAGCTACTGGCGCGAGATCGGCCGGGAAGCGGTACAAGGAGGACTGTCCATCCCCATGCCGCTCTGGTACCGCCGGGAAGGAGAAATCGCCGCGTCGCTGGGATCCAAGCGGCATCACGAAGCCGAGTTGCTGCGGACGCGCAACGAACTGGCGAGAGCCATTTTTCAGCATTACCAAGACGCCAGAACGACGGCCGAACTGATCGACGTGTTTGACAAGGGCTTGTTGAAACAAGCTCAAGAGGCCTTGCGGCTCGCTCAGTTCAGTTTCCAGCAAGGGGCGTCGAGTCTTCTCGACGTCTTTGATGCCCAGCGTGTGCAACGCCAGATCCAGATGGACTACGCCCAAGCGCGGTACGAATTGTCGGTCTCCCTCGCGCGCCTGGAACGAGCCGTGGGAGGCGCCTTATGACCTTGCAGCCCCCCTGTCGCAGCCGATGCGGCACAATGGAGAACGCTTCCGTTATGAGCTCACTATTGCGCGTCCAACTTCATCTCGTTGCAGGCCTGATGGTCGCCGTGCTCCTGGCTCATTCAGGATGCAACCAGGCACCCGGCGATGCCGCCGTAGCCCATCCCCCAGGTACCACTTCAGCCCCTGGCATCGTTACCCTGACAGCGGAAGAATCCGCCCGTATCGGGCTGGTCGTCCAGCCGGCGACTCGAAGCGATTTCCGAACCTACCGCGAGTTTCCCGCCATTGTGCAACCGAACGAGCGCGCCATGGCCGACATTACGACCCTGGTCCGAGGTCGTGTCGTGGATGTCTACGCTGACTTAGGGCAACAGGTCGAAGCCAACGCCCTCCTGGCCATCTTGTACAGCAGCGATCTGGGCCTGGCGCAATCCGCCTATTTGAAAGCCCGAGCCAAACTGCATGTCGCCGAGCAGGCCTACGCGCGAGCCAAATTTCTGCTGCAGGAACAAGTGATCGGCGAAGCGGAAGCCCAGCGCCGGCAGGCAGAACTGCTCAGCATGCAGGCGGAAGCCCACGAGGCGCGCGACCATCTGAAACTCCTCGGTATGAACAACGACGAATTCCGTCGACTCGATAAGAGCCGGGACATTCGCTCCCATGTGCCGATCGTGGCACCCTTTGCCGGCCGCATCATCGGACGCAACCTGACCAGGGGAGAAGTCGTTGAGACCACTGAAAAGTTGTTCGTGGTCGCCGATCTCTCAGAAGTCTGGGTGCGAGCCAACATCCCCGAAAAAGACATTCCGTTCGTCCACACCGTCCATGCCTCCGGTGGCAGACAGGCAGAAGTGCGCATCAATGCCTATCCGCGTGAAACCTTCAAGGGAACGATTACCTATGTCGGCGATGTCCTTGATCCTGCGACACGCACGATGCAACTGCGGCTTGAACTCCCCAACCCAGAGGGACGACTGAAACCGGAAATGTTCGCCACAATCCGCCTCTTCTCTGAATCGCAGCCTGACCGGTTGGCCGTCCCGGAAGCCGCGCTCCAGCGGGACCAGAACCGGACCTTCGTCTTCGTGCAACGCAACGTGACTGAATATGAAGTCCGCGAGGTCCAAGTCGGGGAATCCAACGGCACCCATAGCACCATCCTCGGGGGCCTCACCGAAGGCGAGCCGGTCGTCACGCACGGCGCCTTCATCTTGAAATCCGAATTCTTGAAAAAACAAGCCTGATGGTCACCCGCCTGCTCGACATTTCACTCCGCCAGCGCATGCTCGTCGTGATCTTCGCCATCATGCTCGGCATCGGGGGACTCTATTCCTTTCGAACCATCCCGATCGACGCCTTTCCCGATGTCACCAGCGTGCTCGTGCAGGTCGTCACGAAGGCGCCCGGACTATCGCCCGCTGAAGTCGAGCGGCTGGTAACCTACCCCATCGAACTACAACTGACCGGCGTCCCCGCGCTCATGGAAATGCGGTCCCTGACCAAGGTCGGTCTGTCACTGGTGACCATCGTGTTCGACGATGCGATGGACATCAACCTGGCGCGCCAACTCGTGCTCGAGCGTTTGATCGAGGTAAAAGAACAGCTCCCCCCCGGCACAGAACCGATGCTCGTGCCGAACAGCACCGGGTTGGGTGAGGTCTTCCAGTACTACCTGTCCGACGCCCGCGGGCCCGTCCCGGACGAAGCGGTGACTCACCAAAACTTGATCGATCAGCGCACGATTCAGGATTGGATTATCCGGCCGCTGCTGAAGAGCACCCCGGAAGTGATCGACGTGAACTCCATGGGCGGCTTCGTCAAGCAGTATCAAGTACTGGTCGAGCCGGCCATGTTACGCAAATACAATCTGACCCTTCGCGAGGTCTTCGACGCCGTAGCCAGCAACAACGCCAACGCCGGCGGCAATATTCTGGAAAAGCACGACGAGAAATATATCGTGCGCGGGATCGGTCTGATTCGGTCGCTCGAAGACGTCGGGCGCATCGTCATCAAGGAAGCCGGCGGCACGCCGGTCTTCGTCAGCGATGTGGCGCAGGTGTTGATCGACCATGCGGTCCGGCACGGGGCAACCGTGTTGAACGGAGACCGCGAAGTGGTCAGCGGGATCGTCCTCATGTTGCGAGGGGGCAATGCGCGCGACGTCGTCGAAAGCATCAAGGCACGCATCGACGACATACACCGTCTGCATCTGCTGCCGGATGGACTGCGTATCGTGCCGTTCTATGACCGGATCGAATTGATCACGGCCGCTTTGAGTACGGTGTATAAATCGCTCGCCGAAGGCGTGGTGCTGGTCATCGTGGTGCTGGTGCTCTTCCTGGGCAATCTCCGCAGCGCGCTGATCGTTGTCGCGACCCTGGTGCTGTCCCCCCTCGCCACGTTCATCGTCATGGGCCAGGTCGGACTCACGGCCAATCTCATGTCGCTGGGCGGGCTGGCCATTGCCATCGGCATGATCGTGGACGGCTCCGTGGTGGTGGTCGAGAATGTCTACCGGCACCTCTCGGAGCACTCGTCCGCTGCGGTCCCGCGCCTCGAGCTGATCACCAGATCCGTCAAAGAAGTAGGACAGCCGGTCGTCTTCGGCATCCTGATCATCATTCTGGTGTTCCTGCCGCTGCTGTCCCTGCACGGGATGGAGGGCAAGATGTTCAAACCGCTCGCCTACACCATCATGATCGCTCTGCTGACCTCCCTGGTGCTGTCGCTCACGCTGTCGCCGGTCCTCTGTTCCCTCATGTTGAAGCGGGGGAGCGAGGAAGATCCCTGGATCGTCCGCTGGACCAAGCGTCTCTATGCCCCGTCGCTCCGGTGGGCATTGGGACATACCAGCGTCGTGCTGGTGGGTGCAGTGGGCTCACTGCTCGGCAGCCTCGCCCTGTTTCCATTCCTCGGCAGCGAATTCATCCCGATTCTCAACGAAGGATCTGTCGCCCCGCAAACCATCCGGTTACCGAGCGTCTCCCTCCCCGCTTCCATCGAAATCGAAAAGCGCATGCAGCAGGCCATGATGGAATTTCCGGAAGTGGAGATGGTGGTCTCAAAAATAGGACGAACTGAGCTGGGAAATGACCCGCAGGAACCGAATGAAAGCGACCCCGTCGTCCGACTCCGCCCGCTGGAACAATGGACCACCGCCCGGACGATGCCTGAGTTGATGCAGAAATTCCGCGAGCGGTTGACCCGAATCCCGGGTGCGACGTTCCTGATCAGCCAGCCCATCCAACAGCGGGTCGACGAGCTGATCTCCGGCGTCCGGACAGAAGCGACTGTCAAGCTGTTCGGGGAAGACCTGGAGATCTTACACCGCAAGGCCGAGGAGATCGCCGGCCAGCTGAGCACCGTGCGCGGGGTGCGGGACATCAAGATAGAACAACTCTTCGGACAACCCTATCTCACCATCGACATCGATCGCGGCAAGATCGCACGCCACGCGATCAATGTTGCCGACGTGCGGGACATCATCGGCACCGCGATCGGCGGCGAAGTTGCGACTCGCGTCTACGAGGGGCAGCAACGATTTGAGCTGATCGTCCGCTTCCCGGAGCAATACCGGAACAGCGCCGAGACGATCAGCAACATTCTGGTCACCGGCAGGGACGGAGCCCTGATCCCTCTCGCCGACCTTGGAAGCGTCCGCCTTGAGGAAGGCCCCGGCCGGATCAGCCGGGAAAAGCTCCAACGGTATGTCTCAATCGGGTTCAATACGATGGGACGCGATATCGGCAGCTTGGTCGCTGAAGCACAGCAGAAGATCGCCACCCAGGTGGTGCTTCCCGCCGGCTACACCGTCGCCTGGGGAGGCTCGTTCGAAAATATGGAGCGGGCGATGGCCAAGCTCCGGCTCATCGTTCCCATCACCATCGGATTGATATTCCTGTTGCTGTACTCTACCTTCGACTCGCTGCGTCAGGCGGCTCTCATCATTCTGAACCTTCCCTTCGCGCTCATCGGCGGTGTGGTCGCGCTCTGGCTGACAGGGGAATACCTCAGCGTGCCGGCCTCGATCGGCTTCATCAACCTCTTCGGCGTGGCGGTGTTGAACGGGATCGTGCTAGTCTCCTGCATGAATGCCCTGCGCGAGGAAGGCGCCACGCTGGACGAAGCTGTGATATCCGGGGCGTTGCTGCGCCTGCGACCGGTCCTCATGACCGCCTTGGTCGCGTTGCTGGGCCTGATGCCTCTCGCCTTCGCTCACGGCATCGGCTCGGAGGTTCAGCGCCCGCTGGCAATCGTCGTCATCGGCGGATTGGTCAGCTCCACCTTGCTGACGTTGATCGTCCTTCCGATCCTCTATCGATGGATCGAGGACCGTACCCAACAGGACACTCCGCCGACAGACAGCCACCCCGTCATCGAACCCGCCCATGGAGGGCAATAGCCCTGGTGCAATCTCATCTGATCGTCGGAACGTTTAAACAACCTGCGCATGACAAGAGCTTCGTGAAGAGCACCCTGACAGTCTCCATACTATGAACCTGCTACCTACGATCAAACAGGAATGGTCCCTATTGGTGAGCGGCGGCACGTCGGTGGCATTTCTTGTCTTCGGACAGAGATGGCTGGGAGATCTGTCGCACCAGACCTGGTTTGCACTCATGTTCTTGTGGCTTTTCACCGTCATCCTCTTGTCGGCCTTTGCCGTCGTCCGACATGCCGAAAGCCTGGCGACGAAACTGGGGGAACCGGGAGGGACACTCATTCTGACGCTGGCCGTCACCGGAATTGAAGTCATGATGATCAGCGCCGTCATGCTGACCGGCAAAGGAAACCCGTCACTCGCGCGGGATGCGATGTTCGCCGTCGTGATGATCGCCCTCAATGGAATGATCGGCTTTTCCCTCCTGCTGGGAGGCCTGCGGTATCACGAACAAACCTACAACCTGCAAGGAGCGAACGCCTTTCTGGCGGTGATTATCCCCCTGGCCGTGCTTGGCCTGGTCCTGCCCAATTTTACGGTGTCTTCTCCTGGTCCGACGTTATCGCCTCACCAATCGGCCTTCTTGATCATCATGTCGATCGGACTCTATGCGGTCTTTCTCGCCATGCAGATTTCCCGCCATCGCAATTACTTTATGGCGCCGGCCTCGCTCGAACCGACGGAAGCTCCCTACTTCAAATGCTCGTCCGACGACCAGGACCGCTCGGTGTTACACCTGATGCTGTTGTTGGTAGCGCATCTGCTGCCTGTCATCATCCTCGCCGGACAGATCGCCGTCCCTATTACCCACGCCATCCACGAATTACACGCTCCCGCGGCCTTGGCCGGGGTGCTCGTCTCTGTGCTGGTGTTGTCTCCTGAGTCGATGAGCGCGGTGCGCGCCGCGATGGGCAATCAGCTGCAGCGCTCCGTCAATCTGCTGTTGGGATCGGTCCTGGCAACCATCAGCCTGACAATCCCCGCTGTCCTGACCATCGGATTTGTGATGGACCAGACTATCATCCTCGGGCTCGATGCCGTCGGCATGACCCTATTGCTGCTGACGCTGGGGCTCAGTCTCCTGACCTTTGCCAGTGCCCGCACCAACGTCCTGCTCGGCGCGGTGCATTTGCTGCTCTTTCTCGCCTATGTCATGCTGATTTTCGAACGGTAAAGGGCCGGCTTACGATCTGGCAATGGTGCCTGCAACCGTGACGGAGGAGACGGTATCAATGGAGTGGATCTACCTGATCCTGGCTGGCCTGCTTGAAATGGGTTGGGCGATCGGTCTGAAATACACCGAAGGATTCTCGCGGCCATGGCCCAGCATCTGGACGATTACTGCCATGATCGCCAGCTTCTACTTCCTTTCACAGGCACTGAGGACCATTCCTGTCGGCACGGGCTACGCGGTCTGGACCGGGATCGGAGCGGTAGGAACAGCACTTCTCGGCATTCTCATTTTAGGGGAATCAGTCGCACCCCTACGACTCCTCTCGCTCACACTGATTGTGCTGGGCATGATTGGGCTCAAGCTGAGCGCGTAATCGGCCCTCTGCTTCGGCATCACTCATCCCAGACTCACCGAACGCCGGGAATACGCAGCTGGTGGACGCTTCCCTGGCCGGGCTAGGGTATTCTTGTTTCCGGCCTCGGGATTCGCCTAGGTCACCACCACACTCCCGACTGTTACCCTACAGTGATTATTCCCGCACTGAGGTGCCGGCTGCCTCGTAACAGAGGGGCCGCTACGCATCAAAGCAAAACTGTGGCCAGTCTCATGGGCGACATCGTACCGGTCTCCGTGGGGTACCTCTCCTAGACAGATTGACCGGAGTGAAGGACTTCACCGTCAACTCTTCACTGGCCATACAGGCATGAGACCCTTGTTGGCATTGAGCGACGACGAGTAGTCCCGTGCGATATCTCCAGCGGATTGAGAGATTTGTACAGCAGGTCGTCTCTCTACTAATGAGAGAGTGAGGGCGGCATAGGCATTGCTTCTCAACCAATGGGCGATCAAGGGTTTCCAGTAATCCATCCCACTTGCCCACTTGCCCACTTGTTCGCCCGTGACTGACAGGGAGGAAGAACATGTCGGACTTTCATCAGAACGGCGTCGTGACCGTACTCCACCGCCTCGGACGGCCGAACCTCGAACAACTTGAGGCGGAACTCCAGCGGCACGCATCGACGAATCCGATTGCCCTGATTCTCCCTTCCCTCTATTCAGAGCTCCAGCGACCGGCGCTCAGGAAGATTGTCGAGACACTGACCGAAGTGCGGTATGTGAATGAGATTGTCATCTCTCTGGATCGGGCGTCGGCGCTGGAGTTCCGCCTGGCCAAGGAATACTTCTCGATCCTCCCTCAGCGCGTCCGGGTAATTTGGAACGACGGGAGCCGTATTCAGCACATCTTGAAGCGCCTGACCGACAATGCCATCGATGTCGGTCTGGCCGGCAAAGGGCGCGGCTGCTGGACCGCATTCGGATATGTCCTCGCCCGCCACCAGAGCAAAGTGCTCGCCCTGCACGATTGCGACATTGTGAGCTATGACCGGCAGTACCTTGCCCGGCTCTGCTATCCGATAGCCAACCCCAATCTTGGATATGAATTCGCCAAAGGCTACTACAGCCGGATTACCGACCGGCTTCACGGCCGCGTGACCCGGCTATTCATGACCCCCCTTCTACGGAGCCTCCAGCAACTGGTCGGCACGCACCCCCTCCTGACCTTTCTGGATAGTTTTCGCTATCCGCTTGCCGGTGAATTCGCCATGGTCAGCGATCTCGCCTGGATCAATCGTATTCCTGGAGATTGGGGTCTCGAAGTGGGCGTCCTCGCCGAGGTTTACCGCAACTGTGCGCTCCGCCGCGTCTGCCAGGTCGACATCGCCGATGCCTACGAGCATAAGCACCAGGAACTCTCAGCGGATAATCCTGATGCCGGCCTGTTAAAGATGTCGACCGATATTACCAAAGCCCTCTTCAGAAATTTGGCCAGCGACGGGGTCATCCTCTCCGACAGCCTGCTGAAGACACTGCGAGCCACATACCTCCAGGCCGCGCAAGATGCGATCAGCCGCTACGAAAATGATGCGATGATCAACTCCCTCCAGTTCGATCGCCACCAGGAACGCACCGCTGTGGAGGTGTTTCTGAAAGGCATGAAGCTCGCCACCCAGAGTTTCATCGAAGATCCTCTGGGCGTCCCGATGATCTCCAATTGGAGTCGCGTCGTGGCAGCCGTCCCCGATGTCTTCGGGCTCTTGATCGATGCGGTCGAAAGTGACCATGAGTGGGAACCGGCCAGCGAGCTGACCCATACATAGCATGACGGCCCACTCACAAGAATCTCGCAACCTATTCACGTGACACCTATGCTGAACGCGACCATCACTCCCCTTGCAGCCCAGACCGAATGCACGGTTGAGCAGATCGGCACGGCAGACCTGCTCGTCGGGGTCCCGAGCTTCAACAATGCCGACACGATCGGCCATGTCGTGCGGGCCGTACGGGCAGGTCTCGCCAAATACTTCCCGGACCGTCGGGCCGTCCTGGTGAACGCCGACGGAGGGTCTAGTGACGGAACTCCCTCGATCGTCGCCGACACCTTAGTCGATTTTGAAGTGCTGTTTATCGGTGACCGGCAGAGTCCGCTCCATCGCATCGTCACGCCCTACCATGGGATACCCGGTAAAGGGAGCGCCTTCCGCACGATTTTTGAGATCGCCAAACGCCTGAACGTTCAGGCCTGCGCGGTGGTGGACTCAGACCTTCGCAGCATTACACCAGAATGGATCGAACTGCTCCTTCGCCCCATCGTGCAAGAAGGCTTTGACTACGTCGCGCCTTTCTATCAACGCCATAAGTACGACGGGACGATTACCAATAGTATTGCCTATCCATTGACCCGTGCGCTGTATGGCTATCAGGTTCGCCAACCCATCGGAGGGGACTTCGGATTTTCCGGCGACCTGGCCAGGCATTACCTGAACAGACACGTCTGGGAATCCGACGTGGCGCGATTCGGTATCGATATCTGGATGACCACAGAGGCGCTGACCAGTGGCGCGCGGGTCTGCCAAAGCTTCCTGGGCGCGAAAATTCACAACCCTAAAGACCCTGCAGCCGATCTTTCCGACATGCTGGCTCAAGTCACCGGCGCCTTGTTCAGCCTGATGGAAACCCATCCCGCCGCATGGATTCCCGTGAGAGCGTCTGAGCCGGTGCCTCTCTTCGGATTTCAATACGAAACGGGCGTAGAACCGATCCATGTAAACGTCGATCGGATGCTGGAGGTGTTTCAGCAGGGTCTGCAAGACCTGCAGCCCATCTGGAGTCGCATGTTGTCGGAAGAGAGTATGGCCCAACTCAACGCGTTACAGGGAGTTTCTACGACGGCCTTCCGGATGCCGGATACCCTCTGGGTCCAGGTGATCTATGACACGGCCTTGTCCTATCACGCCGGTGTACTCCCGAAAGATCACCTGCTGAAAGCACTCACGCCGTTGTATCTCGGTCGAACCGCCTCGTTCGTTCTGCAGACACAGGGGCTGACCACCCGCGAGGCGGAACACCATATCGAATCTCTGTGCCGGACCTTCGAGTCCCGGAAGGAGTATCTCGTGACACGGTGGCCCTAAGCAGCGGCTACGCCCGGCATAGGGAGTAAAGGAGAGCATCATGACATCACAGTGGATCGAGACGTTACTGGAACCCGTGGCCGTCCTCGGCCGGCAAACACTGGCTATTGTCCCCAATGTGCTGGCCATGAGCCTGCTGCTGCTGGCAGGAGTCGGCACCGCCTGGTTCGCAGGCCACGCGGTCGAACGGTTTCTCCGAGTGATCGGCCTGGACCGGGTGAGCGATCGGCTGGGCCTGACCTCCACGTTCCTGCGGGGCGGGATCAAATCAGCCCCTTCCCATCTCATCGGACGAACGATCCACTGGCTGATTCTGCTCTTTGCGTCGATCGCCTCGCTTGAGGCGCTCCACATCGACTCCATCAGCCGATTGACCCATGCCACGGTCGCCTATATCCCGCATCTCGTCATCGCCACGCTGATCGGAATTACGGGCTACCTGATCTCCAACTTCGTCGCCCAGGGAGTCCTGATCGCCGCGGTTAATGCCGGCCTCCCGCCGGCCCGGCTGATTGCCTCGGCGGCCCGCTGGACGATCCAGTTGCTGAGCGTCGCCATGGCCCTTGAGCAACTTGGCATTGCGGAACACATTGTGGCGGTCGGGTTCGGCATTACCTGGGGCGGCATTGTCTTCGCCGCTGCGCTGGCGTTCGGATTGGGAGGCAAGGACCTCGCACGGTCATTTCTTGAGCGTCGGTTGGCGGCGCCGTTGCACGGATCGAGTCATGATGATGTTCACCACCATTGAGGCCCCCATGCTTCCTCACTACCTTGTCTTCACCGACCTGGATGGCTGCCTTCTCGATAGCCAGACTTATTCGTTCGATGCGGCTCGACCGGCCCTCGAACAACTCCAGGCGAACCATATTCCCGTCGTCCTGGTCTCCAGCAAGACGCGTGCGGAAATCGAACCGCTTCGACAGCAACTGAATCACCAGGGCCCCTTCATCGTTGAAAATGGCGGCGCCGTGTTCGTGCCGCTCGGCACATTTGGATTCCCGCTCGAGCGGGCCCGACGACGGGCAACCTATCACGTCATTGAGTTCGGAACGCCTTACGCCATGTTGCGCGACGTCCTCAAGCAAATCGAGGAAGCCGTCGGTACGCCGTTGATAGGATTCGGGGATCTTTCCATTGATGAGATTATGGAGCTGACCGGGTTATCCCGGGAAGCCGCGCTCCGGGCTAAACTCCGCGAGTACGACGAACCCTACCTGGTGCAAGGTCCCGACACGATTGCCACAGAGGTCTGCCATCAGATCATCACGCGCGGGTTGCAATGGACAAAGGGCGGACGGTTTTTTCATCTGACCGGACTGAACAACAAGGGTCAGGCCGCCTTGAAGCTCCTCCATTACTACAAACGTCAATGGAATCTGGATGGACCATCGGGCGATGTTGAAACGGTAGGGATCGGGGATAGTCTGAACGACCTCCCGCTCTTGCTCGCGGTGGATCATCCGGTGCTGGTGCAGAAACCGGACGGATCATACGATCACGACATCGATGTCCCGCAGCTGATTCATGCCCCGGGCATCGGACCGATCGGATGGAATCACGCCATTCTGAATCTGCTGCAGCTCGCAGCCTAGCAGAGGCGTGGGCCCCTCAGGATCAGGGGCGTCCGTCAAACGGGTTTCTTCGACGCAAACACCGCCGCATCGCAGGAGAGATATTTGATCTGTTTGATCGGGACCAGGATCATTTCCCGCGGCGACTCCAAATAAATAAACTCCTGATCTTCCGACAATCGATGACTGACCGCATCCTTGATCAGCAATTCCTGATTGTCCACGAACACGACTTTGACCCAATACTGCACGATCAGCTCCTTCCTACGACAAGCCGGATTACCCGGGCACCCCACGACCCCTTCAAAGCCAGCGGATTATACTGATCCATTCAAGACTGTGGCAACTTGCCAGCCATAACCGCTCATGAGTAGAGTACCGGTATAGAATATTGTTTTCGAGGAATGTCTGATGGCCAGCTCATTTCGAATCGGCGGGTTGACGGCGCTATTGCTCACAGGCCTTACGATGTCCCCTATTCTTAGCGGCGCGCAGGTGGTTGGAGACGAAGCTGAATTGGGTCGGCTCCAGTCGAAAGCCGAAGACGCAATCGGAAACGACGATGCGGATGGAGCCGCGATGATGATGGGGCGGGCCGCGTTGCTCGCTGCTCAACTCGGCAAAAGGGAAGCCGGAGGGAATACGGTATTCCGCAAGGGCCAGGAAGCGCTCTTCAGATCACAGGAACATACCTACCGGGCCATGGCGCTCTTTCGACGAGCCGGCGGTCAACTGCCGGCTTCATCGGGAGTCTGCGGCAGCCTGGCCCTCGCCCGCACGAGCCTCAACCATGTAGCCGAGTCGGATCTGCCCTCTCCGCAAGACGCTCGCCTCCTTGACGAGGTCAAGCGTCTCCGCTCATCTGCGGACAACTGGCACCAGGTGATCGATTCCATGATCGCCGAATACCAATGTCTCTAACCGTGTCCCCTGCCGTTAGTCGTCTTCCGGGTTGATGATGTGCAGGCCTGCCGTCTTTGACGCCGCCAACAGCTGTGAGTCGGCACTCACGACCGTCAGTCGCAAGGGCTTCAACTCCAGCGCCAACGCCAGATGCATGACCTGTGTCGCCCGAAGAAAGGGATACTCCAGGACCAGCTCTTTGGTGGCCAGATACGTCCCCATTGTCGGCGCAATAAACTCAAAGAGCCCGGCTTTGGACTCCAGCTCAAATTTATACAACACCGAATAACAATCGTCCCGGGTGATTTCTCCCTGCTGGGCTCGATTGGACAGCGTGGCGTAAAAATCCGTGACCGTCCAGGTCGGCAGAATGGCGACTTTCCCGCGCTTGACCATCAGCTTGTTGACGACGCGAGTGCCTCGTTCCATGCTATAGCGCTTCACGAGCGCAGTGGAATCAAAATAGTAGTATGGCATCCTGTCACACCCTCCCCTTCATGATCAGGGCGGCCAGGGGCCCCTGGAGTTTTGAGAGTCGATCCTGCAGCTCGTCCAGCGGCACTTCCTCATACCCCTGCTTGCGCAACGTATCGGCCAGGTTGCCTTGATTGAACGACGCGGTGTCGTCCTTCAGCCGATCGCCCAGCTTGCGCTTGGCCAACCGGCTCGACAGTTTCCGTCCGGGCTTCGTCAGCCCGCGTCCGCGGCTCCGTGGGGCGCGGCCCATCGATTTCTCTGTAGACTGTGTCACAGTGCTGGTTCCCTCCTCATTAATATGGGCGTGGGCTCAACAACGCCGGATTCGCCGGTGTGGAATCTCTCGGACACCCGGCTGGTGACGCAGCCTGGGCCGGCAATGACGCCTCTCCAAATACATGAGATGCGATCGCTTTGGCAAGGTCTGACGAAAATTCCTGTTGAATAACCCGTAGGGCTTTCGCAGTGGCTTCGCGATCGGACAGATGCCCTTCCTTCCCGCCGCGCGATACCGCGCCGACCACACGCTGCGTCGCGGACTCCACTACATCGAAGTCGCTGCACCACCGCACATACTTAAATTGCGGATCGCGCACATCGATCGGCCAGATGCGCACGGTGCCACGCACCAGGAGTTCACTGCCGGCCCGTTGGGTGGTCACGTGCAATCCCTCACGAATGAGCCCTTCCGTGAGCGAACCTTGGATCGGCTCAGCATGATCCCCCGTCACCTCGACCGCAAGCACCAGGTTCGTCGAAAGAAATTGATCCAGTTCATTCGACAATTCATTCACACGATACGCTGCCGGAGTCCCCTGACCGGATGAACGAATGACGCGCAGATCCGCATTGAACGCGTCACGCATCACAAGATTCCGCGTGGCACGCCGGAGATCCCGCACTTTCGTCAACTTGTCGGTGGTCTGCCTCGCTTCGAGCAGATCGGTTTCAATCGTCCGATCCAGCTCCCGCATCTTATCCATCATCGCCGCTTCGCCCTGGCCGCGATGCATTCCCGCCAGGGCATAGTGCATCCCCTGATGCCGGTCATACCAGGTATCGAGAATCTTTACGTTCTCGAGTACCTTGTCGGTTGAAACATTCGTCACCTGATCAAGCGTCAACCGCCGTTCGGTATTCGTCGATCCCCGGTTTTCTACGAGCAGATACGACTCCCAATCCTTGGCCTGCGCGGCGATCTCGGCCTTGAAAATTCTGGAGACGGCTGCGTAAGCCTGATCCGCCGCGGCGCTCCTGCTCGACGCCTGCCCTTCTCCTAAGAGATATTGAGTCGATGAAAACTCTGCGCTCGTCCCGTCTACCCAGGCCGGCTTCGACTTCCCCCCAAACCACGTGCAACCCGAGAGGGCCGTTCCCGCGATGAACAGCATGACCAGTGACAACACAACAACAGGCCTCAGACTGACCAGTGCCCTCATTGAATCACCCGTTGAATCATGACCGTAGTTTGTCCTGGGCCCAGAGTGAGCGTGCGCCGGTTCTCCGTCGTTGGACCGTTTCCTCGCCCAACCAGCTGCACCGACGCCGTATACTGCCCGGGCTCGACCCACGCGCGGGCGATATGAATTTCATCCGGAAGCGTCTGCCAACTACGCTTATCAGCCTCTTCCGAGGCCACCGCGAGTCCTTTGGTGAGAAGCCCCACAACCAGTCCGACCCATGGCGCTGCGTCTTTCCCCGCCGCTTGCTGAGCGCCGCGTGTAGCCCCTTCCGCCATCGCGAACTTGACGGCGGCACGAGCCAGCGCCTTGACCGTGATGCCAGGCAACCGATCGGAAAGACTTTTATCAGCCAACGCGGAGATGTTCTGCCCCAACTCTGAGGAGACCCTCACCTGCCGGCCGGTCTCGCCGACCAGCGTCAGCTGCTCCACGGGCACCTGCGTTTTCTGTGTCACCAATCGAGGCAACGCCACACGCACGACATGACCATTGAGGCCATACAGGACGCTATCGACACCCCGGTTCTGATGCCGCGACGACTGAGAGAACCCGCGATTCAGCAACACGAGCTGTAAGGCATCCAGGCTGATCGGCAAGTCAAGAAAGCGGTCCTCCTTATGGGGGGCGCGGCCATTATAACTGATCAATACCACTTGGGCGAGGCCTCGCTGCGCTGCACTTGTCTGCCATACCGTGTCAGGAAAAAGCTGCCGATACTCCTCAAACTCATTCGTCAAATTAAGCGCATCAGCGGTCCGCAAGAGATCGGCACGGAGTTGTGCCGGGACCGGTGTGCGCGCCCAGCCTCGGTTGGCTTCGTACGCGTCATAGGCCTTCCGGTAGGCAATGAACGCGTTATTCACATCATCCGTCGCCTCATAGAGAATGCCCGTCAGATATCGGGCAAACCCGTCCTCCCGATAGCTCGTCTTGTCCTTGACCTTATCCGTAAGCACGTTGAGCCGGTGATCGATCCGGCGGGCTTCCACCAAGGCTTCCTGGAGCTGCCCCTGCGCGGCATAGTTCAACGCCTTGACGACATTGATCATCACATGTTCGTAGGGATCGCCTTCATAGAATAAGGCATTGTCATTGGTAAGAAAGGCGGCGGCTTCGGAGCGGACCGTTCTTGTATAGAGCCGTTCCACTTCCTCGTCGGCCTGCTCCAAGACGGCGCTGCTCTGCTGGTAATCGCCGGCCAGTTGCAACGTCATCCCGCGATCCATGTCATACAACAGGCGACTCTTCTCTCCGTAGGATTTTTCAGCTTGTTGAACAATCGCGTCTGCCTGCTTGGCATCACCCACAGCCAGACTCTGCTCAATCAACAGATAGCGATTAACGGAAGGACCACAGGCGGTCAACAGAAGCAGCCCGGCTAGTACAGCGAATCGAAGGGATGAACAGACAGCGCGCCACGGCGCCAGAGAACTGTGGGTAACACGTGAGAAGAGAGGGCTCAACAGAGTCCTGGAGCCTAGAAAATGGTTCGCTTCTTTTCGATAACCTTCTTAATCTTCTTCTGCCCGTACCAAACCTTGGCATTGCTCTCCAGATCGATCATCTGGAGATCCACCTGATAAAACACCGCCTTCGTTCCGTCCAGTTCATCGAGGATCGTCGAAATCGTCCCCTTCATCATATAGTCGGCGCCGATTTCTTTTCCGGGAGCCTTTTGCGTATCCTCACGGGAATACATCGCCTGCTCTTTGCGCTCGGTCCGAAGCTCATCGCGCTCGCCCTTGCCGGCGACGAACGTGACTTTCTGCGAATTCGTCAGCTCACGCTCAAGGTCTGTCACAAACGTCTGGACGCTGATGTGTTCGTGGCTGCTGTTCAGGATCGTGCCGACCACCACAACAGGCTCGCGATGCTTCGCCTGGGTGAAGTTGCCAAGCCATGGGTAACTGAGCGATTCCTTCACCATGGTCTCGGCCACCATCCGCGAGTCGGTATCGTTCCAGCGCCCGCTCAGGTCAGTGACCACGCCGGCATCGACACGCGTGACCTTGGTCTCACTCCCGCACCCTGCCAGGGTCAATACCGTCACGGCACCCAGCGCTAACAGCCCAGACTTCATCGCCATCACACCAGTCCCTCCACTGAAAATCCTCATAGAAAGAGACCGCCGAAACGGCGGGCTATCGCGCCAACCGCTTGTCTTCTTCTTTCTCCAGCCGATCGAACATCTTATCGGCATTCTTCCGGACAAAATCGCGCACCTGCGCATTGAGCTCTTTCGCCTGCTCCAAGTTGTTCTTCATTTCTTCGAGGTTCAGCTTGGTAAGGACGTAATAGGTATTGGTCTTGTCGTCTTTATACCGGTCAATCGGGCGCACGCCGCTCAGCGTCGCCGTCGTGACCGTCTTGATCGCCCGTTCAACATTCTGCTCTTCCGTGTTTCTGGTGAAATCACCGGCTGTCGTCGATGCCGCGTAATCTCTCATCAGATAACCGGTGTAAGTTTCAAAGGTCTTGGCAATTTCAGCGCGCGCGCGATTCTCTGCCGTATCCCAGGCCAGTGGCTCGTTCCGCACACCGACCACCGCTCCCACCCCATAGAAGGCCTTGCTATCCTTCTCGTTGAACGCTCCCGACCCCTTTTGCACCCACTTTGGAGGGCCACCACAAGCGGCAAGTCCGACCAGGAGAACAATGGCAAGCCCGGTGCCGGCCAGTCTCGTAAAACGCCCTTGCGATGTAGCCATGCGATCCTCCTTCATAACGGGAATTGATGACGTGGAGCCTCAAACGGTTCGAAAATTCGCGTGAATTCATGCTAACATGCGACCTTATTTCAGTCAACGCAACGGGGTATGAACGGTTGACGAGACTGCGCGTATTCAATCCACTCTGTGATGATTTTTAGGGGAGGCACGCACTGTGGCCGACGTTCAAATAGAAGACGGCATTATTAAGATCGCCAGCTTGGATATTCAGGATCCTAAAGCCGCCGCGGTTTTGGCAGAATACCCGCAAGTGCGCTGGGCCGAAATCACCAGACGCGCGCTGAAGATCGGATTGGGCTATCTCAAGGGTGGCGGGAAAGACTAAGGCTTTATCTGAGTATCGGCCTGGCTGACGGCCGCGCGCGCGCGGGAATCGGTTCCGCCCAACTCAACATAGCGGCGAAACGCCTCGACGGACTTCGCCTGATCCTTCAGATGATCGGCATAGAGCGTGCCGAGCGAAAAATAGACATCCTGGTACCCGGCATTCACCTTCAGCGCCTGCAAGAGCGCCTGTTCGGCCTCCGGGAAGCTCCCTCGTTTTTCGTGGATCAGCCCCAGTGTGTAGTACGAGTCAGGGTTCGTGGGCGCGTGCTTAACGGCCAACTGGCCGGCGGTGAGAGCCTCATCGAGATTTGGCAGAATCTCCAGCCTTACGTAGCTCTTCAGCACATAGGCTTCGCCGAATTCCGGGTTCAATTCAATCGAGCGGTTCAGTCGTTCCAGAGCTTCCTCTACGCGCTTCCCTTCTTGAAGTAACGCAAACGCCTGGTCATATTGTGCCCGTGCCGCCTGTTGCCGTTCAGCCGGCGTCTGGGGCCCTGCGCCGAGCACAAACGCTGCCTTGCGCCCTTCGATGAGAATGAAGTCGCCATCCCCGTCCAGCCTGGCGGATATCGGATGTTGCTGTCCCTGCGTGACGCCTGGAATTTCCTTCTCAAGATACGCTCCCAACTCGGAAGCCATCAGCCAGCCATTCTTGTTCAGATCCGCCGCACCCTGTAACCCCGTCAAAAGCGATTTGACGAAGAGACTCGCATCCCCGACACGCTTGGACACTTCTCCCTTATCCCCCGCCGTAATCACCTGCATCGCACGCCGTTCCGTGTCGTCCTCCGGTGACAACCGGCCTTCGAGCGACAACTGCTGAGGCGCCGTGGCTTCCCAGCCCCGGACCGCGGTATCAAGAATGAGCAGGGTGTGCTTCGCCGCCAGACGCCGGGTAAATTCCTTGAGCTGGTCGAATGTAATGGACTTGGCGACATTATTGATCTGCGCATCCGACGGAACCAGGTAGCCGAGATCCTTCCCATCGGCATCTTGCGTCACTCCGGAATGACCCACGTAGAAGAGCACCAGACGATCCATCCGCCCGACTTTACGCGGCAACATGTCCGACAAGAGCTGCTGCAGATGGCGAAAGCTGGCATCCTTGTCATAGACCTCAACCACTTCGTCGAAGCCCATCTGACGAAATGCCTGAGCCACCGTCTTGGCGTCCGCCAATGCTCCTGGAATCGATGGGGCCAACAGATAGTGCTCGACTCCGACGACGACTGCCCACGACTTATAGTAGAGCCCCTCAGGTTTTCCTAACTGGGCGGAAGCAGACGGAACTCCGCTCAATCCGGCAAGCAAAAACAGCCCGAGACCAAGACTCATGACACACAAGTTTCTAGTAAACATAGTTGTGATAGATCGAAGAAAAGTTCGCATGAACAGCTCTCAGTGAGCCTACCCTTGGGCTGTGACGACTGTCAAGGAATCGGCCCGGCCAACCCGTTCATTTCAAAGAGTCATTCGGCAACGGGGTAGATCCCCGTACAAATGTATGGTTGCAGGGGGAGGCCCCTTTCTCCATAATCATCATATCCGTGCCGAGACGGCTATCGACTGAGGAGGTGTGTGCGTCATGAGTGAGAAGATCGAGACTCTATTGAAGGAAAGCCGAACCTACAAGCCAAGCGCCAAGACCAAAGCCGCCGCCCATATTCAGGATTACGAAACCGAGTATAAGAAATCGATTGCCGATCCCGAGGCCTTTTGGAGCGGAGTCGCCAAGGAACTCGAATGGTTTACGCCGTGGAACAAAGTGCTGGAGTGGAACTACCCCTTCGCGAAATGGTTTGTCGGGGCTACCTGCAACATCTCCTATAACTGTCTCGATCGGCACGTCAAAAACGGCCGGAAGAACAAAGTAGCGGTCATCTGGGTCGGCGAGAACGATACCGAGCGCGTCTTCACCTACGGGCAGCTCTATCGCCAGGTCAACCGCTGCGCCAACGCCCTCAAGAAGCTGGGCCTGAAGAAGGGCGACCGCGTCACCATTTATCTTCCCAAGGTTCCTGAACAGATCGTGGCCATGCTGGCCTGCGCCCGCATCGGCGCGATTCACAGTGTCGTCTATTCCGGCTTCAGCGCCCCGGCTCTGGCCAATCGCATCCATGACGCCGAGTCCCGCCTGGTCATCACCGCCGATGTCGGCTACGACCGCGGAAAAGTCATTCCCCTCAAGTCGGTCGTGGATGAAGCCCTTAAAACCTGCCCGACGGTCGAACACGTCATCGTCGTGCGCCGGCAGAAGCCGGAAGTTTCGCTTGCAACTCCCAAAGAAATTGACTGGTACGAATGGCTGAAAGGCGAATCCGTTGAATGTGAAGCCGTCAAGTTGGATGCCGAAGACCCGCTGTATATCTTGTATACCTCCGGCACCACCGGCAAACCGAAAGGCGTCGTGCATGTCCACGGCGGCTACATGGTCGGCACCTATATCACGTCGAAATATGTGTTCGACCTGAAGGACGACGATGTGTATTTCTGCGTGGCCGATCCCGGCTGGGTCACCGGGCACAGCTACATCGTCTACGGCCCGCTCCTGAACGGCGCCACGATCCTGACCGCGGAAGGCAAGCCGGACTATCCGAACCCCGGCCGCTGGTGGGATTTGATCGAACGCTATGGTGTCTCGATTTTCTACACAACGCCGACGGCGATCCGCCTGCTCATGCGCTATGGAGAAGACTGGCCCAAGAAGTACGATCTCTCGACCCTGCGGATCCTCGGCAGCGTCGGCGAACCGATCAATCCGGAAGCCTGGGAGTGGTTCCACCGCGTCACCGGCGGCGACAAGCCCATCATGGACACCTGGTGGCAGACGGAAACCGGCTCGATCCTGATTACGCCGCTGCCGACCGTCCCCTTGAAGCCCGGTTCCGCCACGCGGCCATTCCTTGGGATTGAAGCTGATGTCGTGGATCGTGAAGGCAACAGCCTCCCGACGAATGCCGGCGGATTCGCCGTCATCAAGAAACCCTGGCCCTCCATGATGCGCACCATCTACAAAGATCCGGAGCGCTACAAGACCTATTGGAACACTATCCCGAACTGCTACACCGCCGGCGACGTCTGCCACAAAGACGCCGACGGCTACATGTGGTTCATGGGCCGCGCCGACGACGTGATCAAGGTTGCAGGCAACCGGCTCGGCACCGCCGAAGTCGAAAGCGCGCTGGTCAGCCATCACGCCGTCGCCGAGGCGGCCGTCATCGGCAAACCCCACAAGACTGTGGGCGAGTCCATCAAGGCATTTATCATCCTGAAACAAGGCGAGATCGAAAGCCCTGCCTTGATTCAATCGATCAAAGATCAAGTGATGAAAGAGCTGGGGAAGATCGGCGTGCCGTCAGAAATCGATATTGTGCAGTCACTCCCCAAGACCCGTTCAGGGAAAATTATGCGGCGCGTTCTGAAGGCCAAAGAACTCGGACAGGACCCAGGGGATATTTCGACGATCGAGGAGTAGCATCAGCAAAGACAGGCCTTGGAGGCCCCCAATCGCCTCAGGATGCTCAAAAAGGCCGTCCAGCAAGGCTGCAGCGAGCGAAGAGGCGAGGAGGTACACACCGCACTTCGTGCGATCCGTTCACCATTCTGATAGTCTTGGTGAACGGAGAATACCGCCAGCTTCATACCTCTCGGGCAGCACTTGAGGTTGAGCCTCTTCGTGAAGCGAGAACGCCGCTGGCGGACTTTTTCAGCATCCTGCTAAACGACAAGCCGTTCCGATCCGCCGCTATAAGCGCGGCTGCAGTCCACCCCGCACACCGATGGCTCACCCCCGGTGAGCTCTCATACACGAGGAGACCATCATGCGAAATCGAAGTCTAATGGGAGGAGTGTTTCTATTTGCTGTACTGAGTCTGGGGATCGCCCTCAGCGGGCCAAGCTATTCGGCAGAACCTGAAAAAGCGACCGCCAAGCCCAAACCCTCAGCTGCCACCAAGCCGGCAGCGAAAAAAGTGACCGCCACCAGCACGAAGTATCAGAGTGCCGAGACCGCCGGAAGGGGTCCTGCCTGCTTCGGCATGGCACCCAGCATCGACAAAGTCAGCCCCGACGAGGGCAAGGCCGGCGACAAAGTGACGATTACGGGAACGAACTTTGGAAATAGCGACTGCTTGCGCAGTATTTCTTTCGGACCAGGCCACGCCGCTGCGTTTAAAATCGAGAGCGACAGCAAGATTTCCGCAACCGTCCCCAGCGGCGGACGCAAAGGCCTGGCGATGCTGACCGTCACAACCGCATCGGGCGAAGTCTCAAAAACGTTTTTAGTGAAATAACCGCTCAGGATTGAAGCTTCGTTCTGAACCTGGCACAAGGTTCAGAACGAAGCGCGATGTTGCGCTAGTCCGCGCCTTCCTGACAGACCTTAGGTTCGGTCGCAAAGAGTGGTTCAACGGGCACATCCATCCGAGCACACACCCAGATTATTTAGGCTGTACCCGGTTGGCCTTTGGACGACTCAACGATACCATCGACGCGTGGTGCCTGGTGCAACCAGATGTTAGCCGGCTCATCGACATATCAGGGCCTCGGCATAGACTCCGCCCAAGCGCTCGCATTCAAATCGTCAGGGTAGTGTGAGTGGATCGCAAGCCCCGGCGCGCCCGCAAGAGCTTGAAGCTGCACAGTGCCTTTCACGGCGTCGAAGGCTTCACAAATGATCTCATGAGCAATTTCACGAAGACTCGCAGGCGTGATGATCGCGAGCATACCTTCAGCCGGGTACGCAAAGATTCTCTCTTCGTAGTTGGCGCCAAGCACGCTGAGGCGAAAATGTCGACTACCCGTGCTCGTGAGGCCATAGCTTTCGGCCTCCTTGAGCAACTCCGCGAGGTCGTGCCCCAACCGTCGAAGGTCCTTCTCCGTCAAGCCATGGTGAACAAGAAACGCCTTGAGTGCGAGCTCAATTGCCATTCCCAGTGTATGGCTTAACACATGGAGGGCATTCGGGTACCGATCATTGATAGCGTCGGCGGCAGCAGCGTACATCCGGGAGCCATCAATTAATGTTCCGGAAGTAACCAATTTGGACACCTCTGCAGATCCCGTTGTAGTGCTATGGTTCAGCTATCAGTGTTTATGCGGATCAGCATAATACCACCCGTTGACTACGCTCAAATTTTGTCGAGCGGACTACTAACGCCGGTTAGCCCTCTTCAACTTCAGATCAATCCCCGCTTCTGTAGATAGTCTTTATCGATTACGGGGGTCGGCTTCGGTACGACCTGCCCCCGCTCTTGGAGCAGACGTTCGACGTATTTACCGATGAGGTCGGATTCGAGATTGACGGGATCGTTCACCTGCTTGAGGCCTAACGTCGTCACTTTGGCGGTGTGCGGAATGATGGCGATGGAGAATCCGTGATTCGTCACATCGTTAACCGTGAGACTGATCCCATCGACGGTGATCGAGCCCTTCACCACGCAGTAGCGCAGAATGTCTGGCGGCGCTTCGATGGTGAAGATCACGGCGTTCCCATCCTGCTGCCGGCTGCGAATCGTCCCGACTCCATCGACATGCCCTGCGACCAGATGCCCGCCGATGCGCTCGCTCAGTTTCATGGCCCGTTCGAGATTCACGGGCGTTCCTGCCGTGAGCAGGCCCAGCGTCGTGACTGAGAGCGTCTCCGGAGACACCTCCACCGCAAAACTGCTCTCGCTTTTGGAAATCGCCGTGAGGCAGATCCCGTTCACGCTCACGCTGTCGCCGATCTTGAGATCGCTCATGACGGTCGAGGCCAGCAGCGTCATCCTCGTCCCGGCCAGCGTCTTCTCCAACGAAATCACTGCGCCCATTTCTTCGACAATGCCGGTGAACATCAGTCTTTCCTCACGATGATGTGCAACAATCGCTGCTCGCGGCCCCATTATAGCACCGGGTTATCGATTCCTCATCGTTACCCAAAACATCATGGCAGCGGCGACCTGCAGGCTCGCGATAATCGTGAAGGCGCCGGCATAGCTCATATTGGCAATCAGAATGCCGGCCAGCAACGGCCCGCTCGCGTGGCCGATGTCGCCGATGGTGCCCTGCATGCCCATTCCGGCCCCCAGCGTCTTGAACTCCGAACTATCTGCCACGAAGGCGGAGGATGAGGAAGACACGACGGCTTCACCGAATCCGAATCCGGCGGAGAGCAGCAGCAACAACGCAAAGATCGAGACGTGCGGGATGCAGACGAACGTGGCGGCGCAGATCAGCAGGCCGATGATGATCAGGGGCTGCCGCCCGACCCGGTCTGACACCCGGCCCATGATTGGCTTAGAGAAGAAGGATGTGCCGGCCTGGACGCTGAACAAGAGCCCGACTTCACCAGGATTCAATCCCACGGTGAGGCCATAGAGCGGAAGGAATGCCATGAGCGCGCCGTTGGCAATCATCTTTGCGCCGTCGGTGGCGCTGGTGATCAACACCTTGCGGTTCTTCGCTACGATGGCAAATCCCTTCCACATCTCCGCCAACAGCGGTCGCATCCCCTTTTCAGGCACCTGCGGCGTCGCCACGTCCAGGTGCAAACTGTAAAACAGCACGATCGCGATACAGCCGCACACCCCGGCTGTCACAAATGCGAAATCGAACCCGGCGACATGGGCAAGATACCCGCCGATAAACGGCCCGAGCAGCGCCCCCGACTGTGTGCAAGCGGTGTAGGTCCCCAGCGCCGCACCCCGGCGTTCACGATAGAGTTCCGCGACGGTGGCCAAGGCGCTCGGGGCAAAGATGGCCGTCGCCAGACCATGCACGAATCGCAGAGCGGTCAGGCTGTTCAGATCCGTGATGAAGAGATAGAGAAACGGCGGCAGGCCGAAGGCCACGACCCCGATACGCAGCAGAAATCTCCGGCCATAGATATCCGATAAGGCGCCGGAGGGCAGTTTGAGCAACACACCGGTCAAGGTCGACACCGACACGATCAGCCCAATCCGCTCGGGGCCTGCCCCGAGATGTTCGGCGAACAAAGCCAGCACAGGCATTCGCACCATGTTGTAGCTGATGAAGCAAAAGATCCCGACGGTGCAGATGAGGAGAAAACTGCGCGATGACGTCATCGAGATGCCGGTTCCTTTTCATGAATGTTGCCGGCAGAGGACATATTCGCCAACGCCTGTTTCAAGAAGGCCACGTCCTCGGACGGCAACGGCGGTGGATCGGTCGCCTCAAAGAGGACGCGATCGGGATGCCGACGCATTTCCATTCCCAATCGATTCACTGCGTCCACCCCCTTCATCAGCTTGCGAGAGACCGTGCGCCCGACCAGCGGACGCAGCAGCGAAACGAGTCCGGCCAACACACGATTGTCCACTCTGGTGTAGGACACCAGCGTCGTCTCGACGGCTTCCTGACCGGCAGCGTCTTTCACTCTCGCCATGCTGAGCATCACGACGGCCTTGCCGGTCAAGTGCGGCAGCAGCGTACTGTGGTGCGACCCTTCCAGATAATACAGACGATGACGCGGATCCTGATAGACCAGTTCGACCAATCCCACAGTCCCTTCGCCGTCGTCTCCCCAATAGCGACCGAGCCCCCGCGCCTCGGCTTTATACAGCCCTAACTCAAGACGATTCACAAGCGCCGCAGCGAGAGGCGGGCGATCCAACAAATATACATAGACCGACTCTTGCAATGGTGTCTGAATCGGCCCGACTTTGTTGGCGGTTGTAAACTCATCGATGATCGGCTGGAGACGGCAGACCCACGCAGCATTGATCCGATCGACAGGAAACGTGACGCCCGCATGCTGCGGAGCGATGTGACAGGATTCAGCCTGCGCGCGCACCGGCAGCGACGTCACAAGCAGCACCGCGACGCCGATGGTGCCCGCGCAGGCCCGGATGGCAGTACCCCTGCTCATGGCGCAGGGTTCGACACCTGAATGGCCAGCTGCACCGTAAAGAGTTGCCGGGGATCTTTGCGCGCACGCGCCTGACGCAGGAGCGTTTCAACTGTCGGCGTCACCATTCCCTCGAATGAGACCTGCTTGTTCGTCACGACCGTGACCGGTTTGGAGACATCCACCAGTTGATCGTTCAGAAACAGCGTATAGCGTTGAACGAGCCCCGTCTCGACTTCGATGCGATTGGGCACGGTCACTGAAGCGTCCAGCCGGGCGTAGCGCTTCTTCCTGGTCAACTCATCGCGTTTTGACACCAGATCGTCCGCAAATGCGGCGATCGGATCGGTAGCATCGATTCGCACCCAGCCGAACGGTTGAAAATGACTGGCTTCACGGACCACCGTCAGCGCTGTCGGCAACGGGTTCCGGTGTTGTGCGTTGAACCAGGTCACCAGGTCGGGTAACTCCTCACGAGGGAAAAAATGCCCGCCGGCCATGGGATGCTCGCGCTCATGTTCACGATAGATGTGCGGATAGCCGATCGCTGCCAGCTCGCGCGAAATCGTCCGGCTTAATTCCACCGGCATCACCTGATCCTTCGCGCCATGAATGATGTAGACCGGCGTGGTCCGCAAATTGGCAAGAAACGGCATGAGCACGCTGTCGAGACCGCTCGCCATCGGGGCAAGACCGGCGAAGCGTTGGGCATGGTGCATCCCGATCAACCAGGTGCCGATCCCGCCGTTCGACATACCCGTCAGAAAGACACGGTCCGGATCGACATGATACTGCGCCTGCACCCGCTCGATAACGGCGAGCACGAGATCCTCCGCCTGTCTGGTAAACCAGGCGCCGGAGGGATAGGTCGGACAGAGGAGGAGATAGTCATCGCCTAAGCGGTTCTGCCATCGCTCAAGATAGGCCTCGCCGGAAAATCCCGCCCCGTGCAGGCAGACCACCAGCCCATATCCCTTGCCGGGCTGATACGTCAGCGGAACGGAAAGCGCATAGTGGTACGTACGTTCGCGCACCACGATCTGTTCCTCCGCCATCGTCCCGACCGGCATGGCCTGATAGGTCCGCCCGGTCTGAATGGCGCGGCTGACCTGATCAATCGTCGCTTCCGGATTGGCGAGCAGTCCTTGCAACACGGCCTCCGCCTTCGTGCTATCCGCTTCGTCGAGGTAAGAAAGGACGCCGGCTGTGAGAGTCTGATTCGCAGACTGAGGCTCAGCAGACCACACCGACTCTCCTGCTGCGGCAAGACAACACCAGACCAGCAGAGAACACACGTACTGCGCCGCTTGCCTGATCGTGAAGAAATTAATCATGGCTACATTATACGTCGCCTTCGACGACGACATCCGTGCCGAGCACCCTGGTACGCACCTGTTTCAATTTCCAGGCATCGGCCAGCCAACGCGGACTCACACCCCCGATGACGCCTTTTGATTGTGTCCCACCCAGGAGAGTCGGCGCCACATACAGCTGAACATGGTTCACCAGCTTGGCCTTGAAAAACGCCGCGTTCAACTCCCCGCCCCCCTCGACCATCACCGACATCATCCCGCGTTGCCCCAAAGCGGTCAGGAGATGTTTGAGCGACACACGTCCACCCGGACCCGGCAGCACCAGCACTTCGATGCCTTGGCGTTCGAGCGCCAGACGGCGTGCCAACGAAGCAGACTTGGTTGTGGCAATAATCGTTTTTGCGCTGGACTGTTGCGTGAGGATTTTAGCTGACCGGGCAATGCGCAGATGGCTATCGACCACAATCCGCGTTGGCTGGGTCGCAGCCAGGGCCGTCAGACCCGGCGGTCTGCGCGCCGTCAAGGACGGGTTATCTTTCAGCACTGTACCGATCCCCACAATCACGGCATCCACCGAACTGCGCAGCCGGTGAACCTCCTGTCGCGACTGCAACCCCGTAATCCACTTGGACTCCCCGCGGGCCGTCGCAATCTGTCCATCCAAGGTCATCCCGGCCTTGAGTGTCACGTAGGGCCGCTTGGTGACGATCCAATGGCAATAGGCCCGATTCAGTGCCTCTGCATCCTTCCCTGCCACACCGACCGTGACGGAGAGCCCGGCGCGGCGCAATTGCGCAAGGCCTTTTCCACTGACCGCCGGATTGGGGTCGCGCATGGCGACCACAACGCGATGCACGCCGGATTGAATCACCGCCGGCACGCAAGGAGGGGTGCGTTTCTTGAGATGGCTGCAGGGTTCGAGCGTCACGTAGAGCGTGGCGCCGCGTGCCAGAGATCCGGCCTGGCGAAGCGCGAGCACTTCGGCATGGGGCTGCCCGGCGGCGTGATGATAGGCTTGGCCGACGATGCGGCCGTTGGAGACGACCATGGCCCCAACCATCGGGTTGGGGCTGGTCTTGCCGCAGCCCTTCGCCGCAAGGCGAAGAGCCAACATCATATAATGGAGATCCTGTGTGCGGACGGTCACCGTTTCTTGCGGGTGGTTGAGGACTGACGGCGCGGCGCCTTCGTTACCTTGACCGCCTTCGTCGATTGGGTCGCCTTGGCGCGACGCGCGGTCTTCACGACTTTGGCGGCCTTCGCTCGCGCCGGAGTGACTTTCTTCACCGTCGTTTTGGCATCGCCTTCGGCAATCGCAGCCTGAGCAGCCGCCAACCGCGCAATGGCCACGCGGAACGGCGAACAGCTCACATAGTCCAACCCGAGCTGATGGCAGAACTCGACGGAACTCGGATCGCCACCGTGTTCGCCGCAGATGCCGAGCTTGATCCCCGGCCGTGCTTTGCGTCCGCCGACAATCGCTGTCTTCATCAACGACCCCACACCCTCACGGTCGAGGGTGGCGAACGGATCCGCATCCATGATCTTCACCGTTCGATAGTGGTCGATGAACTTCGCGGCATCGTCGCGGGAGAATCCGAACGTCGTCTGGGTGAGATCGTTCGTCCCGAACGAGAAGAACTCAGCCTCTTCCGCAATCCGTTCGGCGGTCACGGCTGCGCGGGGCAATTCGATCATGGTCCCGACGAGATACGACAGCTTCACATTGAATCGCTTCATGGTCTCTTGCGCGACTTCGCGAATGAGATCCTTCTGCGACTTCATTTCCGCCACCATGCCCACCAGCGGAATCATGATCTCCGG
>JACOEJ010000015.1:26689-50563 GCA_024998645.1 Nitrospira sp. | reverse complement strand
CGTGCACTTCGATCGCTTCGAGGACCAGGTGGACTGCCGTTGAGCCAAAGAGCCGACAGACCAGCATCATGACCGACAACTTGATACGCCGGCCGAGGTCGAGCTGCTCCAGCTTGAGATTGAAGAACCGTTGCCAGAAGGCGAGATGGGCGGTTTCAACCTTGATCAATTCGTCCAGCGTGTCATGGACGTCCGGTTGAGTCACGCCTCGAAGCGCTTTGTAGAGCGAAAGATCGAATAGCTCGTCGAGAATGAGATCCCGTGCGAGGCGAGGATCATAGCCTGAAGCTGCCTGCATGGTGAGACCTCAGGGGTAAGGTGAGTGTGCGAAACGATACGCCGGATGGTGGGCCTAGTCAACGAGGGCGCGCTTCGTCTCGTCCAGGTGTTTCTGGAGATACGCCATGAAAGGCGTGCCGCCCGTTCCTACTGCGCTGGGGTTGCTGGCATGGACTTGGTGTTGGCGATGGATGTAGCTATCGGCGTATCCGACATGGATGTCGCGAAATTGCGCCAGCAGATCGACACACGTGCCGTAGGCATCCCAAAGTTCAGGATGGTGTGATTTGCGTTGGCGGATATAACCAGCGAGCAGCGGTCTGCCGCCCGTATCAGTCGTCTGCTCGATCGCGAGGAGAAATGCCTGGTGCTGTGGAGGCATGTATTCCCGCATTTCTTGCAAATACACCGTGAGGGGGTCGGGAGCGTGAGAGATACCCAACCCGGCATCGAGACAGGGTACGATGGAACTCTGCGCGCCGGTTTCCCCGCGGAACTGTTGCGGTTGTCCTGCATAGGCTGTCACGCCTTCATAGACAAGGCCATGGGGGAGTGTAGGACTGTTCTTCCAGGCATGAATGTAAGGACGCACGCGATTGTAATACATGTAGGGATCGCACCGCTCTTTCATGCGCAGCAGCGTGTCTCTCATCGCGGTTTGGGCTGCAGCGAGCGATCGAAGCCCGGCGAGCACTTCGTCAGGCTTGTCACCGGCGGCACCGTTCATGGCCCGAATGAGGCCGGCCAACCCCGGCCCTGCCTGTCGTTCGATTTGGACGTGGATGACCACAAACCATTCTTCGTCCAGGCCGCCGAGGAAGTTCTGGAGAAGCACGATGTTGTCGAGCTGGATGGGCCTGGCGGGATCAAGCTTGCGCCAGTTATCGAGCGCATAGGAGGCATAGGAGAGCACCGGGGGCCGGCCCAGCTTCAGCGCTATGTCATACCAGGGTTGCGCCAGTTGTGGCGGCAGCGTCGCAGCCGGCTGGTCAGGCACTTCCCACACATAGGCATGACCGGCGAACGAGAGAATCCGCATCGCGGCCCGATAATCCTCATCCCGCCATGTTGTAGGAATAGACGGAAGCAGCTGGGGTTGCCCGTCGATGAACTGCCGGATCTTTCGCGCACTGAGCAGCTTCGGCAACTCGTGTGCAAGATGATTCAGAGTCGGCGAGTCCGGCAGCTGTTCAAGCGGATCTTGCGGGAGAAACCCTTGGTCAGGTGAAATGCCGTAATCGGAGAGGTTGAGAGGAGTGACGTTCGTCGGTCTCATAGGAGACTCCGATCTATAAGACCTCAGCACTTGAGTTCACTTTATCACACTGGGTTTGAATAGTGAGTATTTCAAGGATGGAGAAGTCACAACGCCGGCGCCTTCAATTCTACGTCTTCGACATTCTATTGGTTATTAATCCGTGAGACTTGCCTGAGCGGTGAGTTGGTGCAAATTGAATAAACAAAAAGGCCGCCTCATTTGAGTGAGGCGGCCTTTCTTCTTTTTCCCCTAGCAGGTGCGGGCGTTCTTAACTGCCAGCGATCATTGAACTCTGTCCGAGTGCGGGATGCTCAAAATGGCATCCCGGCAAGGCCGCAGGGAGCCCGACGACCGAAGCGTACCCTTGGGGTACGTTGCAGGGAGACGGGCGACTGAGAACGCCGCTGGGGGGCATTTTCAGCATCCTGCTATGTGCCCATTTCCCAGGAGGCCAAGTACTTCTCCTGCTCCTTCGTCAGCTTGTCGATGTCCACGCCCATGCCGGCGAGTTTGAGCCGCGAGATTTCTTTATCGATGACGGCTGGGACCGGGTACACCTTCTTCTCGAGCATTTTGTAATTCTTCACGATGTACTCGGCGCCGAGCGCCTGATTGGCGAAGCTCATGTCCATGACGCTGGAGGGATGGCCTTCGGCGGTGGCGAGATTGACCAGTCGGCCTTCGCCGAGGAGGCTCACGCGATTACCGTTCTTGTAGGTAAATTGCTCGACGCCGTCGCGGACGACTTTCCGCTTCTTGGCGAGTTTCTCCAAGGCCGGAATATCGAGTTCCACGTTGAAGTGGCCGCTGTTGCAGACGATGGCGCCGTCTTTCATCTTGGCGAAATGCTCGCCACGAATGACCTTCAAGTTACCGGTCACTGTCACGAAGAAGTCGCCGATCGGAGCGGCTTCTTCCATCGGCATGACCCGGTAGCCGTCCATGACGGCTTCGAGCGCTTTCAACGGATCGACTTCTGTCACGATGACGTCGGCGCCCATGCCTTTGGCCCGCATGGCGATACCTCGGCCGCACCAGCCGTAGCCGGCGACGACAAAGACAGAGCCGCAGACCAACCGGTTGGTCGCGCGGATGATGCCGTCCATCGTGGACTGGCCGGTGCCGTATCGGTTGTCGAACATGTGCTTGGTGTCGGCGTCGTTGACGGAGATGACCGGGAACTTGAGGACTTTTTTCTCGGCCATGCTGCGCAGGCGAATCACGCCCGTCGTGGTTTCTTCCGTTCCGCCGATCACGTTGCGCAGGAGATCTTTCCGCTTCGAGTGCAGATGCGAGACGACATCGGCGCCGTCGTCCATCGAGAGATGGGGGCGATGAGCGATGGCTGATTCGATGTGACGATAGTACGTCGCGTTGTCTTCGCCCTTGATGGCGAAGGTGGGAATCCCTTCATGCTGAACCAGGGCGGCAGCGACATCGTCCTGGGTGCTGAGCGGGTTTGAGGCGCAGAGGCGCACATCGGCGCCGCCGGCTTTCAGCGTGATCGCCAGGTTGGCCGTTTCCGTGGTGACGTGGAGGCAGGCGGTGACCCGTACGCCCTTGAGCGGCTGTTGCCGCTTGAATCGCTTCCGGATGAGTCGCAGCACCGGCATGGTGGCTTCGGCCCATTCGATTTTTAACTTGCCCGCGTCTGCCAGCTTAATGTCTTTCACGTCGTAATCCACAGAACCCTCCTGCGTGATGAGTGAGATGCGTGATTGGTAAAGTAGTGTCAGAAAAAGAGGGGGCAGGTGTTTGGTGCCTGCCCCCTCTTTTTGTATCGGTCAGGGCCTATCTCAACTAAAGACCTGCGTCCCGGCGCAAGGCCTTGGCTTTGTCGGTCTTTTCCCAGGTGAACTCCGGTTCATTCCGGCCGAAGTGGCCATAGGCCGCTGTCTTGCGGAAGATCGGCCGGCGGAGCTTGAGATGATCGATGATGCCGCGCGGGGTGAGCGGAAAATGCTTCCGCACGAGCTTGTCGAGACTCTCGACGGCCATTTTCTCAGTGCCCTTAGTATCGACCAGCACCGAAACCGGATCGGCCACGCCGATCGCATAGGCCAGCTGGACTTCGCATTTGTCGGCGAGCCCGGCTGCGACGATGTTTTTGGCGATGTAGCGGGCCATATACGAGGCTGAGCGATCCACCTTTGTCGGATCCTTGCCGGAGAACGCGCCGCCCCCGTGGCTGCCGTGGCCGCCGTAGGTATCGACGATGATCTTACGGCCGGTCAGACCGGTATCACCCATCGGGCCACCGACCACGAAACGGCCGGTCGGGTTGATGTGGTGCTTCACGCTGGTCGGGTTGTAGAGCCCCTTCGGCATGACGGGCTTGATGACTTTCTCCATGATGTCGCGTTCGATCTGCTTATTTGTGACGTCGGGGCTATGCTGTGTGGATACGACGATCGTATCGATCCGCACGGGCTTCCCGTTCTTGTATTCGACGGTCACCTGGGATTTGCCGTCCGGACGTACCCAGTTGAGGATCTTCTTCTTGCGCACTTCGGCCAGGCGCTTCGTCAGTCGGTGGGCCAGGACGATCGGCATCGGCATCAACTCGGTGGTTTCGTTGGTGGCGTAGCCGAACATCAAACCCTGGTCTCCCGCGCCGCCGGAGTCCACACCCATGGCGATATCGCCGGATTGCTGGTGGATGGCTGTCAGGACCGAACAGGTGTGGGAATCGAATCCCCATGAGGCATCGTTATAACCGACATCCCTAATCACCTCGCGGATGATATCGGGGATTTCCACATAGGCCTTGGTCGAAATTTCACCGGCGACAAAGGCGATGCCGGTCGTGAGAATCGTCTCGCAGGCGACGCGAGAATATTTGTCCTGGGCAAGGATTGCGTCCAGAATTCCGTCGGAAATCTGGTCGGCAATCTTGTCGGGATGCCCTTCGGTGACTGATTCAGAAGTAAATAGGTAATTGTTTCTCATGAACCCCCTCTAGTTTCTGGTTTTCGAAAACCGTCTGTGTGGTATCTGGCCAGGTGAGTGCTGGGCCCGCGACGGGTTCGTTTCTGTAGAACTGGCTGAATCTTAACGGACTAGGGCCCTTTTGTCTATTTATTCGATAGTAGGGTCATGCCTTCCTGGGTGGGTTGGCGTTGCTTGACACTCGACAAAACCCACTTGTAAGATGACAAAATTTTCGCGCACTTAGAAGTGCTTCTGGCAATCCAATACTTCGGCCGCGACGTAGACCAGGCGGAGATGCCGAGCGAATCGGCAACAGATTGTTTTGGAAATCATCCAAAATTCTCCGTATGAGTGAGTATTGTCCTGGCCGAAGACGAATATAGAGCCGCATGAATAGCCAACCTGACGCCCTCCCCAAAGAGCCCTCAATCCGTCCGTCGACTCCCGGTCTCGGCTGGGATGAGTTCTCTCGTGAACTCGTTGAATTCTTTGCTTCCGTCAAGCTCGCGATCTTTCTGTTTTTGTTTATTGCGATCACCGCAACGATCGGGACGGTAATTCAGCAGGGTGAACGGGCAGAGGTCTATGTTCAGGAATATGGGGAGAACGCCTATCGGTGGTTTCTCCGTCTCGGGTTTACGGATGTCTATCACACCTGGTGGTTTACCAGTCTCCTCGGTCTGCTCTGTGTCAATTCACTAACCTGCTTCTACAAGCGGTTCCCCTCCGTCTGGCGCTCCATGAAGCAGGACAAGGTGGGTGTCACGATGGCGTTCATCAAGAACATGAAGCAGCAGGCGGAAATCCCCCTCGATAACACGAAAGAGGCGGTGGCCCAGCAGTTAGTCCATCATTTTGTGACAAAGGGGTACCGGGTCCTTGCGAAGAATGAACCGGGAGAAGTCACCGTCTACGCCACAAAAGGGGTGATGGGGCGTGTCGGCGCCCACATGGCCCATTTGAGCGCGACCGTCATTATCTTCGGCGGGTTGCTTGGGACCTATTATGGGTTTCAGGAGTTTGGCGTGTGTTTGGAAGGGCAGACCTATCATATTCCTCGCGGCAATTTTGATTTGAAGGTCGATAAATTCTGGATCGACTATCACGAGAACGGGTCGGTCAAGTCGTACAACAGCACCTTAACGGTGGTGGACGGCGGACAGTCGGTCGTCACCAAGACGATTTCAGTGAATGATCCGCTGGTCTACAAGGGGATCTGGTTTTATCAATCCAGCTATGGCGACGCCTGGGATCAGGTCGAAGTCGCGAGGGTCAATATCAAAGATAAAGAGACGGACAAGGTGTTGAAGACGGTCGATCTCGAATGGCAGAAGGAACAGTCGCTGCCGGATCTCAATGTGAAACTGTCGATCACGGATTTCGTCGCAGACTTTGCGTTCAACTCCACGGAGAAAAAGGTCTATTCCAAGACCATCGAGCATGCCAATCCTGCCGTGAAGCTGGTCATCAATGAACGGGATTCTGTTCAAGCCACCCCGTGGATCTTTCAGCAATTCCCCGATCTCTTCAATATCAAGGATTCCAAGTATCAATTCGAGCTGGTCGGGTACAAGCCGCGAAAGTTCACCGGGCTCCAGATTGCCAAGAATCCCGGGATCAATATCGTGTGGACCGGCTGTACCATGATTGTTGTGGGCATCACCCTTTCGTCGTTCATCTTCCATCGTCGTCTCTGGGCCAAGATTGTGCCGGGTCAGACGGGGGTGACGGTCCATCTCGGCGGGACGACTCACAAGAGCCAGATTGATTTTCAAAAGGAATTTCGTAAGCTGACAGAAAAGATCCAGACCTTTAAGGCCTGAGCTGGTAGCGACCGGCCTTGTCCTTGGGTATGATGCAAAAGCGCAAGACGCTGCGCAGTCGATAGACGGAGGATGTGATGATGAAATCATTGTTCCTGTTCGATATGACCTTCTGGCTGTATCTGGCCGCCTTGGTGCTGTACATCGGGTATTTGTTCGCACGGCGCCCGTCGATGGCGCTTGCCCCGGCTGGACATCTCCCGGATAGTTTCGATGAGCGTGACGGCGTTTGGGCGACGCAGCTCGGCCAAGTCGCGACGCTCGTGACCATCTTCGGGTGGATGTTAAACACCGGCGCGCTCTTTACCCGGGCATTCGAGCGGATGGAACATTCCGGTACCTTCGCGCCCTGGTCGAATCAATTCGAGGCGATGGCTTATGTTTCCTGGGCGATTATTCTCGGCTACGTGCTGCTGGAAATGCGCTACAAGATCAAGGCGATCGGGGCTTTCGTCGTTGGCATCGGCTTCATTGCCATGGGCGCCGCATCATTACTGCCCTATCGCTATCAGACGGCGGAGCCGCTGGTCCCGGCGCTCAACAGCTATTGGATTTACATCCATGTGTCCGTGACTTTGACGAGCTACGCCGCATTTGCGACAGCGGGGGGGCTTGGCGTGATGTACCTCTTCAAAGAGCGGGCGGAGCGTCTTGGGAAAACAACCGGCTTCTATGCCGCATTTCCTGATCTCGAAACGATTGATGAGTTGGGCTACAAAGCGATCACCGTCGGATTTCCGATGCTGGCATTCGGGATCATTCTCGGAGCCATGTGGGCCAACTATGCCTGGGGCGGGTATTGGAGCTGGGATCCCAAAGAAACCTGGTCGCTGATCGTGTGGCTCATCTACGGCGCCTACATTCATGCCCGGATGACCCGTGGATGGGAAGGCCATAAGGCGGCAATCTACGCGGTGTTCGGATTCTTGATGGTTATTTTCTGTTTCTGGGGCGTGAATTTCTTGCTGTCCGGCCTGCACGCCTACGCCTAGCGTCAGGCTCAAAATGGCTTCCCGCTGCGTTCTCAGTCATGTGAACGCCTCAACTTACTGGGAGTACGTCTCGGCCTTCACATTCCTTGCGGCCTTGCCGGAAGACCATTTTGAGCATGACGCAAGAGGTTAGGGAGGATTTGTTTTGGCTGATCAGGTAACTTCTTCTCAACGCACCAGTGAAGAGCAGCCGAAGGGCGGTTCGCGTCTATTTATCCTGGCCGCCGGCGCAATCGTGCTGGTGGTGACGTTTGCGATTGTCTGGCTGCAGAGTTCGAAGTATGAGCCGTTGGTTGTCGGCAAGACGGCGCCGGATTTCGCTCTGACCGATCTGAACGACAAGCCCCATCGGCTCTCCGACTTTCGCGGGAAAGTGGTCTTTTTGAATTTCTGGGCCACGTGGTGCGCTCCCTGTCGGGAGGAAATGCCCTCAATGGAGGTCCTCAATAAGAGCTTTGAGAAAGACGGGTTGGTTGTACTTGCCGTGAGTATCGATCGGGTGACGACCACGAAAGATATTCCTCCGTTCGTCAAAAGTCTGAATCTGACTTTCCCTGTATTGATCGATTCGTGGGGCATCACGGATAAGCCCTATAAGAGATTGGGTGTGCCTGAAACCTTCATCATCGATCAGCAAGGCATCGTGCGAGAGATCATCATCGGTCCGAAGGACTGGACAAGGATCGACAATCTCAAGACGCTTGCAACCTTGCTGAATGTGACCCCCAAGCCCGCATTCCCTCAAGACCGTGGTACGATGAAGTCGGGAAGTTCTGAGGGGGCATTATGAAGCGGTTGTTGGTCGCGTTGCTGCTGAGCGGTCTTGGTCTACTGAATACTTCTACCGGAGTATCGGCCTGGACTCGCGGCGCGGCCGGTTCTCTTTCCCTGCCGGTTGCCGATCGAGGGGTCGTCAAGGTGGGAGACGAAGCCCCTAATTTTCAGCTGCGCGATCTGGATGGGAATGTCGTGTCGCTTGCCCAGCTGCGCGGAAAAGTGGTGCTCGTGAATTTCTGGGCGACCTGGTGCGGTCCCTGTCGTATCGAGATGCCGGCGATGGAGCAGCTGTACCGGAGCTATTCGCGAAAAGACTTCGAGATTCTCGCCGTCTCCACCGATCCGCAGGGCGCGGCGGTAACCCGCCCCTTCCAACAGGAAATGGGATTCACCTTCCCGATCCTGCACGATGCAGAGTATCGCATCGGATTGATGTATGGCGCCCGGAGCCTGCCCATGACGTTCATGGTCGATCGCAACGGCATTGTCAGGCAGAAGGTGCCGGGCGCCCGCGATTGGGGAGGCTCTGATGCGCGTGCATTGATTCAGGCCCTCATGAAATCCTGACGATGATGCAATCCATTCCACAGATCTCTCTGCTCGCCGCGTTTTCAGCCGGCCTGCTGTCCTTCGTGTCGCCATGCGTGCTGCCGCTCGTCCCATCGTACATTTCCTACATCACCGGGCTCTCGGTCGAGCAGCTGACGGATGCAAGCGAACGGAACAAGTTTAAATCGGCCATCATTCTCAATGCGCTCTTGTTCATCGGCGGGTTTTCGACGGTGTTTATTGCCTTCGGCGCCTCTGCCAGCTTTCTCGGACAAGTCCTAATCACCTACCAGGATCACATACGCCGTATCGGCGGGGTGATGATCATTGTGTTCGGCCTGTACCTGCTCGGTATTCTGAATCTCAACTTCTTGAAGGTGGAACACCGGTATCAGTTCCGCAATCGTCCGGCCGGATATTTGGGGTCGTTCTTCATCGGAGTGGCGTTCGCTGCCGGATGGACGCCCTGCGTTGGCCCGGTGTTGGGAACGATTCTGCTTTACGCTAGCACGACCGATTCGCTTTGGAACGGGGTGGTCTTGCTGGCGTGCTATTCCTTGGGGTTGGGCTTGCCGCTGTTTCTCACGGCGCTGGGAGTCGACCGCTTCCTGGCCTACTTTAAAGAAGTGCGGGCGTATCTCTGGGGTGTATCTACGGTAAGTGGCGTGCTGCTCATTGTGGTAGGCGTCATGATCTACGCCAATTCGCTGACGATGATCACCAGCTTTCTTGAACGGTATGGCATCGGTTGGTACCTCAGCCAGTAGTCGCGCCATCAGTAATCAGCTCTCCGCCTTCAGCTAACTCACCACGAGCCATATCTTTCAGAAGGATTTTTGCTAAGAGCTGACGGCTGTCTGCTGACGGTTAGCACCAGGCGCCGAGGCGGCAGGCGGTGAAGGATTGGCCCAGAGCATTGGCGCTGAATGCGGCGGCCGCATTGGGGATGGTGGGAAGATCGGGGCTGTTGCTTGAAGGGGCATACGAGCGAGTATCCGAAAAAGGAGCGGCGGTCGAGTCTTTGGCGATCATCGTGTCCGATTTCTTGCCCCCGAGCTTGGCCATCAACGATCTCCCGGCGGCAGCCACTTTGCTGGTCGGATATTTTTCTGCCAACAGGGTCAAGTTATCGGCGGCCCAATCGTCTGCGCCCAGTTCATGATAGCTCAAAGCCAGGAAATAGAGGGCATCAGGGGCCACCGGCTTATCGGGGTAAATCTTCATAATCTGCTCAAAGCGGTGCGCGGCCGCGAGGTACGACTCGCGGCGGTAATAAAACTGGCCGACGAACAGGTGCATCTGGGCCAGCCAATCATGGCACTCCTGGATTTTCTGTTGCGCTTGGGCATCGTATCGGCTTCCCGGAAAGTCTTTGCGCATGCGTTCGAGTGCCGTGATGGCTTTAGTCAGCGGTTCAGGATCCCGATCGATGGATTTTGCCATTTTGAAATGGGACTCGCCGATCCGGAAGGCGGCGTAGGGAGCCAGCACATGGGTCTTATGGAGGTCGAGGAAGTGGTTATATTCAACGAGCGCTTCGGCGTATTCTTCCTTGTCGAAAAAGGCTTCGCCGCGCTTCATGATGACGTTCGGATCGTAGTTCTTTTCGATCGTGTCGCCAAGGAAGATCTGCTCGTCGGTGCCCCCGACAGCCTTGCTTCCCGCACCGGCCGTCTCTTTGGGCGTACTGGAACATCCGACGACTAACAATGAGACGAGCAGGAGACTGCTTGTCAGGGCACAGGCCTGATGATGCAGGAGGTTCTTCAAAAGACGTGGCAACTGGTCGATTCCCTTCATGGATCTTTAAATTGATAACAAGAACCGGGCCTAAAAGCAATGCCGAGCCTGATTGGTTGACCGGCTCTCCGCTGCCCCCTATAATCCCGCCGCGCATCAATTGAAGCCAATACGGACAGTTTTGCCGCGCTGAGATTTATCTATTGCCATGAAACGAATGCGTGTCATAGGAACCGGCAGTTATCTCCCTGAGCGAATCGTCGCGAATCATGAAGTCGGGGAGCCACTTGGAGTATCCTCGGCCACGATCGAGCGACTGACCGGCATCCGCGAGCGGCGGTGGGCGGCGGAGGGACAGGCTTCTTCTGATCTGGCAATGGAGGCGAGTCGTCACGCCCTTCAGGCAGCCGGGTGTTCAGCGGGGGAAGTGGATGCGATTATCCTGTCGACCACCTCGCCGGATATGGCCTTTCCCTCGACCGCCTGCTTTGTTCAGCGAGGGTTAGGTTGTCGTGGTGTGGCTGCGTTCGATGTGTCCGCGTCCTGCTCGGGGTTCCTCTATGGGTTGTCGATGGCCAATGCCATGATTCTAAGCGGGCAGGCGAAAACCTGCCTGGTCGTGGCGGCTGAAGTGAAGTCGAGATTTTTGGATCCGACCGATGCGGCGACGGCGGTCTTATTCGGTGATGGTGCCGGGGCCGTCGTGGTGCGGGGTGAGGATGACCTGAGTTCAAACCCGCGGGGGGTGCTGGGGATTCGGCTCCATTCTGATGGATCGAAACATGATTTGATCCGCGTGCCGGCCGGTGGATCGCGGGTGCCGGCATCGGCGGAGACCGTGGCGCATCATGATCATGTGTTGCGGATGCGGGGCGCGTCGTTATTTCGTATCGCCGTCAGGCGGGTCGAGCAGGCGGTGCAGGACATTCTCAAGGAATTTGGTGTCCGGATCGATGAACTCAGTCAGGTCGTGCTCCATCAGGCCAACGGCCGGATTCTCTCGAATGTGGCGGACCGGCTGGGCATTCCGGCCGATCGGCTGACATCGGTGATCGATCGATACGGGAATACCTCGTCGGCGTCGGTGCCTATTGCGCTCGATGCGGCGGTTCGGGCGGGGAAGATTCGAACTGATGATGTGTTGCTGTTAGGAAGCTTCGGGGGAGGTTTGACCTGGGCGACAGGCTTACTGCGGTGGTAGCCGGGGAAACGGCACCGGCAGGTCATGCGTGTGTCACATCGCTCGCGGACACAACCGCGGGCGGCAATTCACCATTCAGGAGCGCGGACTGCGATGTTTAGTCTCATACCCAAAGAAGACGCCTTTTTCGACATGTTCAAGAAGGCCGCCCACAATATGATCGAGGGCAGCCGCCTGCTGAAAAACATGATGGACCAGTTTGGCGATCCTGCGGCGCAGGCGAAGCACATTAAAGATGTCGAGCATATCGGCGACGGCATCACGCACGACATCGCGACCAAGCTCAATCAGACCTTCATTACGCCTATCGATCGTGAAGACATTCACGACCTGGCGAGCGCGCTGGACGATATTCTCGATGCCGTGGAAGCCGTGGCCGACCGGTTCGTCATCTATAAAATTGCCAAGCCGACCGAGTCGGCGATTCGCCTGGCCGATATTCTGTATCAAGCGTCTGTCGCGGTCGGCGAAGCCGTCGATCGTGTGGGGATGTCGCATGCGCAGATCAACGAATGCAGTGTGAAAGTGAACAGTCTGGAGAATGAAGCCGACCGCGTGTCGCGCGATGCCATCTCCGGCCTGTTTGAGAAAGAGACCGATCCGATCGCCGTCATTAAGTGGAAAGAGATTTACGAAACGTTCGAGGCGGGGACCGATCGATGTGAAGACGTGGCAAACATTCTCGAGCGGATCGTGTTGAAACATAACTGACGGGTACACTCCCTATTTCCCCCCTGGATGATCATGCCTGATTTAACCGGAATGCTCTTAGTGACCGTTGTGCTGGCGCTGCTGTTCGATTTTTCGAACGGGTGGCACGATTGCGCGAATGCGGTGGCGACAGTGGTGTCGACTAGGGTGATGAGTCCCCTGGCTGCCGTGATGTGGGCCGGTGTGCTGAATGTGGCCGGGGCTTTTTTCTCTACGGCTGTGGCGAAAATGATCGGAGGCGGGATTGTCTTTCCTGAGGCCATCACCAGTGTCGTGGTGGGGGCCGCGCTGGCCGGTGCGATTTTGTGGAATCTGGTCACGCTGATTCTGGGCTTGCCGACGAGTTCGTCGCACGCCTTGATCGGCGCCTTAGTCGGATCGGCTGTGGCGCACGGGGGCTGGTCTGTAGTGCAGTTCAAAGGGCTGCGGGCGATTCTTGAGGCGATGATTTTCTCTCCGTTGTTCGGGTTCTTGATGGGGCTGCTGATTATGGTGGCGGTCAGCTGGTCTTTCTTCAAGGTGCCGCGGGGCGTGGCGCAGAAAGTCTTCAGCCGGTTGCAGTTACTGTCGGCGAGTTTTATGGCCTTCAGCCATGGGTCCAATGACGCGCAAAAGGCGATGGGGATTATCACGCTGGCGCTGGTGGCATCCGGCCAGGTGACCTCGTCCGACGTGCCGACATGGGTCGTGGTGTCCTGTGCGCTGGCGATGGGCGCGGGCACGATGGTCGGGGGCCGGCGGATCATGCGCACGCTCGGTATGCGGATCGTCAAGCTGGAACCGGTTCATGGATTTGCCGCTGAGACCGGTGCGGCGAGCGTGCTCTTGTTCACGGCGCACTTTGGTCTGCCTGTGAGCACGACCCACACGATCACATCGTCGATTCTCGGGGTCGGAGCGACCAAGCGTCTCTCCGCAGTGCGGTGGGGCGTAACGACCAAGATTCTCTCCGCCTGGATCTTTACCATGCCGGGGGCGGGAGCCCTAGGTGCTCTCGTCTATATGATTTTGTCGTCTTTGGTGTGAGCGGAGCCGCCTCTCGTCTGGCGTTTGATCGGCAGACGGACGACAAAGCGGCTTCCCTGCGGGGTATGAGCCTCAACCCATACCTGTCCCCCGTGTCCTTCCACGATATGTTTCACGATGGCGAGGCCGAGTCCGGTTCCTCCCAGTTCGCGTGAGCGGGCTTTGTCGACCCGATAGAAGCGCTCGAAGACGCGCGGGCGATCCTGTTCAGGTATCCCGAGGCCTGTATCACTTACGGTGAGTTCAATAGCCTGGTCTGGCACACTTCTGGCGGTGACGGTAATCGTCCCCCGCTCGGGCGTGTACTTCACAGCGTTGTCGAGGAGGTTGGTCAGGACTTGCGCCAGTCGGCTTTCGTCACCGGCGATCGGCGGGAGTCGGTCGTCGATACGGGAGACCAGTTGATGTCCCTTTTTGTCGGCCAGGGGTTTGATCATCGAGAGCGTCCGTTCGATCAAGCTGCGGAGATCCAGCGGATCTTCTTTGAATGAGACTCTCCCCGACTCGATTTTGGACAACTCCAGCAGATCTTCCAGGATCAGGTTGAGCCGGTCGCTCTGTTTCAGAATGATCGTGAGAAAACTGACGGCCGTGTCCGGATCGTCTTTTCCTCCATCCAATAACGCCTCGACGTAACCTTTAATTGAAGTCAGGGGCGTGCGCAATTCATGCGAGACATTGGCCACGAAGTCTTTTCGAATTTTTTCCAGGCGGCGCAATTCGGTAATGTCGTGAAAGACCAGCACGGCGCAGGCTTCGTTTTCGCGTTCGCAGCCCGCCACCGAGGTTTCGATATGGAGGCAGCGCCCCCCCGGCGTGAGGGTAATCTCGGCTTCCTGGCCGGCCCGATTCGTGAGGATGGTGGTAATGAGACTGTTCAATTCCGGATGGGCCAGCACCTCCGTACTGATCTGCCCCCGGATCTCAGTGCGGCGGACATCAAACATCCGTTCGAGGGCCGGATTGATCTGTAGAATACGCCCTCGACAGTCCAGGACCATGACGCCTTCGACCATGGAGGTCAACATGGCGAGCAGCTGCGCACGATCTTCCGAGAGTTCGTCGATTTTGGTGCGGAGCTGGTCGGTCATATGATTGAGGGTTTCGCCCAGCAGGCCGACTTCGTCGTGCGAGTGAGTCTGGATGCGAATCGTCGCATCGCCAGCCGAAAGCCGGCGAGCCACGCTGGCGATGTCCGAGAGCGGCTTCGTAATGCTGCGGGCCATCCAGAGACTGAGCAGAAGGGCCATCAGAAAGGCGACTCCGAGGGCAATGGCCAGGTGGCGCTGGAGTTTGGCTGTTTCCCGTTCCAGCATCGTCATCGGAAGGCCGAGGCGGAGGACAACCGGGATGCCGGCATAGCGCAGCTCTGTCCGGATGGCACGATACATGGTGCGGCTGCCGGTCGTGTGGCTGGCACGAATGTCCCGGCCTTCTCCCGTCGCAAGCGCCTGCTGGATTTCCGGCCGCGAGAGGTGGTTCTCAACGGCGGAGAGCCCCGCATCGTCCACGGCGCTGTCTGCGATGACGACGCCATCGGTCGTGACGATTGTCACCCGGGCCAGCGCTCTGGCTCCCAACTGACGGACGATGTCTCTGAGGGCTGTTTGTTGTTCCGGGGATGGCGGCGCGGCGAACGCCGACCGGAGGCTGTATTCCACCAGGTTGGTTCTGGCGTCCAGCACATCGTTGAGTTGGGTGATTTCTTGTTGCTCGAGCGATTGCATGGCCAGCAGGCCGGCGACTGCAAGCCCGCAGGTGACGGCGAGGAGGCTGCCGAGGGTCACCTTCCAGCGGATGGAAAGTTTCATCCGGAGCCATCCGCTTCTTTGAGCTTATAGCCGAGCGACTTCACGGAGAGAATGGCCTCATCCAGCAACGGGAGTTTTTGTTTGAGCCGCCGGATGTGCACATCGACGGTCCGGGTCGTCCCGTAGTACTCATAACCCCAGACGGCATTGAGCAGGACGTCGCGCGTCAGCACTCGTCCGGGATGGCGGAGTAGATGCTCTAGCAGACCAAACTCTTTCGCCGTGAGCGGGACTTCTTTCCCCTTCACTGTAACTTCATGGCGGGTGAGATCCAGGATCAGTGTGCCGTAGCTGAAACGGGTCGGGCCATTCTCCGGTTTGCGTTCAAGCCGGCGGAACAGCGCTTTGACCCGCGCGACCAGCGTTTTCGGGCTGAACGGCTTGGTCACGTAGTCGTCGGCGCCCAACTCGAGGCCGATGATCGTATCCGACTCTTCGGCCTTGGCCGTGAGCATGATGATCGGCAGCATCGCGGTATCGGGGGCCGCGCGAAGGCGTTTGCAGATTTCGAGTCCGTCGATTTCAGGGAGCATCAGATCGAGTACGACGAGGTCGGGTTTTTCTGTGCGAACCTGAGCCAGCCCTTCCGATCCCGTCGAGGCCGTGACGGTCCGGTAACCCTCCTTCTCCAGGTAGAGCTTGACGAGCTGAAGAATGTCTTTCTCGTCTTCGACGATGAGGATTTTCTTGGCGGATGGGCTGCTCATGATCGCGGCCTCAGCCTACGGGGCAGGGGAGGCCCTGTCAAGCGATCGGGGGGCTCTGAGGGGGCTGCCGACGGGGTAAATCTGTTGACGACATTGGACGATCTGACGTATGGTGAAACGCGCGCGGTGAGCCTGCCGGGGTCGATCGTGTCTCGTCAACCATCGAAGGAGCCTGAATCGCTATGAAGATATACCTTGCCAATCCGCGGGGATTTTGTGCCGGGGTCGATCGAGCGATCGATATCGTGGATCTGTCGCTCAAGAAGTACGGCGCCCCCATTTATGTCCGCCATGAAATCGTCCACAGCCGCCACGTCGTCAATTCGCTACGCCACAAGGGTGCTGTGTTCGTGGAAGAGCTGAGTGAAGTGCCCGAAGGATCGGTGGTGATTTTCAGCGCGCATGGCGTCGCGAAGTCGGTGTGGGCGGAGGCGAATCAGCGCCGGCTACACGTGATCGATGCCACCTGTCCGCTGGTCATCAAGGTCCACAATGAAGTGAATCGGGAGTACACGCAGGGCTATGAGTTGATCCTCATCGGCCATGCCGGGCATCCCGAGGTCATCGGGACGCTGGGGCAGATCCCCGATAAGTTCCACCTGGTCTCCTCGGTCGAAGATGTGGAGAAACTCCATGTGGATAATACGCTGAATCTTTCCTATGTGACGCAGACGACCCTCAGCGTGGATGAATGCCGGGACATAGTCGGCGCGCTCAATAAGCGGTTCCCGAACATCAAGGGCCCGCACCAGGAAGACATTTGCTACGCGACGCAAAACCGGCAGAATGCGGTGAAAGAATTATCCCGCCTGGTGGATGTGATCCTGGTCATTGGATCGCCGAATAGTTCGAACTCCAACCGCCTGCGTGAGTTGGGGGAGCAATGCGGGATTCCGTCCTATTTGATCGACTCCGCCAGTGATATTCACCCTGATTGGTTGAAATCAGCCAAGGCGGTCGGGATCGCTGCCGGTGCATCGGCTCCGGAAGTCTTGGTGACGGAAGTCGTGGCGTTCCTCAAGAGCTCCGGTCCTTCAGAGGTGGAAGAGTTGACCGTGATTGAAGAGGACGTTGAATTTCTCCTGCCCAAAGAACTCGTTCAAATCGAATCGGCCAGTAAGCCAGCCGCGGGCGTCGCCAGATAATCCCATCATTCTGAAATATCCATATATCTAGTAGGGGGCCGAAAGGCTCCCTACTACCTGCGGTATTTTATTTTGATTTCCTCCTGCCTCTGTGCTACAAGGGCCGAGCTATTTTTCAGCTCACCAATCCGGCTGCTCAACCAAGGGTGAATCGATGTATTTGAAATCGCTCGATATGCTGGGGTTCAAGTCGTTTGCCGAATCGAGGATCGAGTTCCCGCAAGGGGTAACCGCCATCGTCGGCCCCAACGGCAGCGGCAAGAGCAACGTGGTGGACGCCATTCTCTGGGTGCTGGGTGAGCAGAGCACCAAGACGTTGCGCAGTGAGAAAATGGAAGACGTCATTTTTAACGGCACTGAATTGCGTAAGCCGCTTGGTATGGCGGAAGTCTCGCTCATCATCGGCGGGCTCGATCACACGGCCCTGCCGCAGGAGGGGGGATCGGGATTGCCGAGCGAATTGACCGAGTTCCAGGAGCTCATGATTACGCGGCGGCTCTACCGGAACGGTGACAGTGAATATCTCATCAACAAGACCGCCTGCCGGCTCAAAGATATCCGGACACTGCTCATGGATACGCGTGCCGGCAGCAAGGGACATACGGTCATTGCGCAGGGACAGATCGATCAGATCCTGAATGCCTCTCCTCAAGACCGGCGCGAGTTAATTGAAGAGACGGCCGGGATTGTCCGGTACAAAAAGCAAAAGGCCGAAGCCCTTCGTAAGCTCGACGCCACCCAGCAAAATATCCTGCGCGTGCGCGACATCATTGCGGAAGTGAAGAAACAGCTGAACTCGCTGGAACGGCAGGCGCGGCAGGCGCGGACCTATCAGACATTACAGCAGGAAGCGCGGGCTGTTGAGATCGAACTATTGACCAGGGAGTTCGTGGCGTTACGGGCGGGTTTGAAGGACGTCGAAGCGGAGGTGCTGAATCTCGATCAGCAAGAATCCGAAAAGTCAGCCGGGCAGGCGCGGTTCGCGACGGATTTGGAGCAATCCCGTTTGCGGGCGATTGAAATCGGCGAGTCGACCGGCAGGATCCGCGAGGAATTAGGCCGGATCGAGCACCAGCAGGCTCAGGCGCTGACGGCGGCCGAGGTCGAACGGAATCGAAGCCAATTGTTCGAACAGCAACAACAGCAAGAATCCCATGAGCTGGAAGGGCTGGCGAACGCCCAGGAAGAATTGGCGCACTCGCTGGAAACCATCGAAGCGTTGCTGGTTTCGCTGGAAGAGGAGTTGCTTTCACGTGAGCAGACGTTTGCGGAGCTGGATCAGGATATGGAGCGCCTTCTGCATCAGCGAGCTTCTGCCGTTGCGGAGGAAGAGCGCGGGCGTCTCGACATTATGCAGCTGGCTGTTCTGGTGGCGAATACCGAGCAGTCTGTCTCGCAGTTGATTGCCAGAATGGGCGAAGTGTCCGAGCGGGGGACCAAGCTGGTTGCGGAACAAGAGGAGCTGGAAGGCCATCGATCGACGGCGTTGACTCGCCATGAAGCCCTGCGACAGGAGTATGGCGAGGCCGGGCGCATGGTCGCCACGATTCGCGCGCAGCAAGAGAGCGTGCAAACTGAGGCGTCCAACGTGGCGGCTGAGCAGCAGGAGCTCGATCGTGTCATCCTCCAGCGATCGGAAGAATTGGCGGCCGTCGATTCACGGTTGCAGGCACTGCAAGGCGTGGTGCGCGAAGAAATGGGATACGGGCGGGAGGGACAGGATGAAGGCACGGCGCTCAAATCCTGCGAGGGCGTTCGCGATGCGATTGCCGAATGGCTCGTGATTCCTCCCGGCATGGACCGGGCGGTCGAAGCGGTGTTAGGGGAGCGTGTGCACGGGTGGTTCGTCGATGAGCCGTCTGTGGCGCAGCGCGCGATCAGTTTTCTTCGTGAAAAAGAACTGGGGCGCGGGACGTTTATTCCTCAACAGCCGCGTTGGGAGCGCGCCGGATCAGGCTCTCAATCCTGGTGGCAGGCGCTTGCCGATCAGGCCGGTGTGGTGGGCAGAGCGGTCGATTTGATTCAAGCGGACGAGGCCCGCACCGCGGCGAAAGACTGTCTGTTCGATCGCGTGGTGATTGTGGAGTCGTTGGATCATGCGGTGCGATTGTGGGAACGACAGCTCTGGGCCGGGGCTGAGGGCCCGATCTTGGTCACCTTGGGGGGCGAAGTGATGGATGCCTCCGGCGTCATCAGCGGCGGCCATGCCCATGCGGGGCAAGGGTTGCTGGAGCGTCGGCGCGAGGTGGTCAGCCTGGAGACCAAGCGGAGCGAGCTCACTACAGCGGTCGAGTCCGATAAGCAGCGGCGTCTTGAATTACAGGGACTCGGGCAGAGCTTGACTCTGCAGATTCGGCAGTTAGCCGAGTCACTGCGCAATACGGAAATGCAGGATTTGTCCTTACGGAAAGACGAAGAAAATCTCCGGCAGTTTATGGCGGATCTCGACGTGCGTCTCGCCGGAATTGCCGCCGAGATACAAAAAGGGCTCGTGGACAGGCAGCGGTTCGAGCAGGAGGCGAGTTCGGCGGAAGCGCAGCTGGCGCAGTGGCTCAGCGAAAAGGCCGGGCAAGAGGCGAGCTTAGGGCGCGTGCGTGAGCGGCTGACGGCCATCGACCAAGAAGGCCGGATCTTCCAAGAGCGCGTGACGGAGGCGCGATTGCTGTCCGAAGGTTTGCGTGCCAAGCAAGGACATGAGCAGGCTAATCGTCTGCGTATCAGGCAGCAGCAGGTGGAAAGCGAGCAACGCCGGCAGGCTCTGCAGAGTCACCTTGAGGGATTGGGCCGTGACATTCAACACAGCCAGGAAGAACGCAGCCGCCAGGAAGCGTTGTGCCAGGAGTTCGGCGAGGCTGCGGCGAAGATCAAAGCCCAGTTGATCGCCGCGCAGGAACAGCAGGCTCAGGAGATGGCGGTGGGACAGTCGTTAGAGGCCAGCTTGGATGCGGTGCGTCGCGACATGTCGGCGGTACGGGACGCGCGTATGGGGGTGGAAGTCCGTCGGGCTGAGCTGCGCACTCAATTGAGCGCAGTCGAGAGCACCTTGTCGGGAACGTATCAGCTGGATCCGGTTGCGCTTGCCAGTGGCGCGGTACCCGGTCCGGAGTCTCTCTCTGATGCCGCGGTCGAGGGGGCTGCTGAAGTAGTTCCCAATCCGTTGGCCCAGGCGCCTCACGCTGAACTGAAGGAGCAGCTGCAAAAGCTGCGCGAACGGCTCGATCGTATGGGGCCGATCAATCTCGCGGCGATCAGCGAGCATCAGGAGCTGGATCAGCGGTACACCTTCCTGACGACACAAGAGCAGGATCTTGCCACGTCGATCAACTCCCTCAAGGAAATCATTCAGCGGATCAATAAGACGACGAAGGACATGTTCGTCACCACCTTCGCCGAGCTCCAGCAGAAGTTCACCGAAGTGTTCGGCCAGTTTTTCCCAGGCGGCCGCGCGGAACTGTTGTTGGTCGATGAGCCGGTCGGCGAAAACGGAGAAGGCGCAGGGAATCAAGAGCCTGGCGTGGATATCGTAGCGCAGCCTCCGGGAAAGCGTTTGAAGAGCATCACGATGCTGTCAGGCGGTGAAAAAACATTGACGGCGATGGCGCTCCTCTTCGCCAGTTTCCTGATCCGGCCGACGCCGTTTTGTCTGCTCGACGAAATCGACGCCCCGCTCGATGAGGAAAATATCGGGCGGTTCACCAGCGTGCTTCGGGAGATGTCGAAGAACGCGCAGTTCCTCGTCATCACCCATAATAAACGCACCATGGCGATTGCCGATTCGCTGTTCGGCGTGACGATGGAACAGCCGGGTGTGTCCAAGCTGGTGTCGGTGCGGTTGGGTGATCTCCAGCCGGCCTGAGGCAAGCTGCAAGGCTCGGATATCGCAGAGGACTTCTCGCTCTCGTTGCTTGACTCACGTAGGGGTGTCTGTTATATCCCCCACCCATGGACGGCTCTCGCGCGGTGGTGGGTCGGCGTCTCCATGGCCGAGTGGTACGCCGTCACGTCTTTCCCCCCATCTGCATGCGTTCACTAGGATTCCATGAAGCTCTTTCGCACACTGTTTGACCGAATCTCCAGTAGTTTGCTCGCAACGATTCCCGGGAAATACAATCCGGCGGTCGAATACGCGCAAACGCCTCCGCTCAGGCTTGTCTCAGATAAAGTTGCACCGTCGACGGCAACCGATTCGTCACGCCGGCCATCAGCTCATACCGTGAGTCAGCCTGACGCGATTGACGATGCGATCCGTCGCAGTCAAAGCTGGTTTTTGTCCAAGCAGGATCCTGCCGAAGGGTTCTGGGTGGCTGAACTCGAGGCCGATACGACGCTGACGTCGGAATATCTGATGCTGCGGCGGTTTCTCGATTGCGTCGATCCCGTCAAGGAAGAACGCGCCGTCCGGTATTTAAGGACCATGCAGTTGCCCGATGGCGGCTGGCCGATCTATTACGGTGGACCCGCAGAAATCAGCGCTTCAGTGAAGGCCTACTTTGCACTGAAACTCAGTGGAATCCCTGCTTCCGACCCCTGCCTGCTGCGTGCGCGTGAGCGCATCATGACCATGGGCGGAGTCGTTCAGGCGAACGTCTTCACGAAAATCGCGCTGGCGTTGTTCGATCAGTATGACTGGGAAGGCGTGCCCCACATGCCGGTCGAGATCATGCTGTTGCCGAAGCGGTTTTATTTCAGCATCTATGCGATTTCCTATTGGTCCCGCGCCGTGCTCATTCCGTTGCTGATTGTGTTTGCGCATCAACCGGTGTGCCGGATTCCCCGCGAGCAGGGTATCGAAGAATTGTATCTCGTTCCCCGCGGGCAGGTTCCCTACTGGAAGTATCCGCCCTTCAACAAAGATCAAGCCTGGTTCACGCCGCATAATTTCTTCGTCATGCTCGATGCGGTGCTCAAGCTCTATGACCGGATGCCCCTCCTGTGGCTGCGTGAAAAGGCGATGCACAAGGCTGCCACGTGGATGTTGGATCACCTCAAAGGGAACGGCGGGCTGGGCGCAATTTATCCGGCCATGGCCAACTCTGTGTTGGCGCTCCGGTGCTTGGGCTATGAGATGGATGACCCGCTGGTGCAGAAAGCCCTGCGGGAAATTGAAGATCTGGAAGTGCACGAAACTGCGACGGTGGATGGTCAGCGTGTACCGACCTTACATCTGCAACCCTGCCACTCGCCGATTTGGGATACGGCCTTGCTCATGAACGCGTTGATCGAAGCAGGCATGCCGCAAGACCATCCGGCACTGGTGAAGGCGGGGGCCTATCTCATGTCCCGGCAGACGAAAACGGTCGGTGATTGGACGATTTCTTCCCCGCAGGCCGAGCCGGGCGGGTGGTATTTTCAATTTGAAAACGAGCTGTATCCCGATGTGGATGATTCGGCCGTCGTGTTGATGGCGCTCGCGAAGCTCAAGATGCCGGAACCGGCCGATCTGCGGGAATCCATTCGTCGCGGGATGCAATGGGTACTGGCCATGCAGAGTTCCGACGGCGGGTGGGGTGCGTACGACAAGGATAACAATCGGGTTGTCTTTAATTACATCCCGTTCGCGGACCATAAGGCGTTACTCGATCCGAGCACGGCGGATCTCGCCGGGCGCTGTTTAGAAATGTTAGGCGCCTTAGGCTACGACCGTTCCCATCCGGCGGTGCAGCCGGCGCTGGCGTTTCTCAAGCAGCAACAGGAGTCGGACGGGAGTTGGTATGGCCGCTGGGGTGTGAATTATATTTACGGCACCTGGTCGGTGCTCGCCGGCCTTCGCGCGATCGGAGAAGACGTTTCGTCTCCGTACATTCGCCGGGCCGTGTCCTGGCTTGAGTCCAAGCAGAATCCCGATGGTGGATGGGGTGAGGCCTGCCTCTCCTATGCGGAGGAAGCGCATAGCGGCAAAGGCCAGAGTACGCCTTCGCAAACAGCCTGGGCCTTGATGGCGTTGATGTCTGCCGGTGTGACGGAATCGTTGAGCATCGCCCGTGGCGTGCAGTATCTGCTGAGGCATCAACTCAAGGATGGCTCCTGGGAAGAAGTCATGCACACCGGCACGGGATTCCCGCGCGTGTTCTATCTTCGCTACCACTGGTACTGCCAGTATTTCCCTCTGTGGGCGCTCGCGATGTATCGCAATCTCCGGTCACGGGGCCGCATGCGAGCCGAAGAGCTTCGGGAGCAGGTGGAGTCTTCCGGATGCTATCGGTTTGATCATTGACGGACGCGCACGTTCCGACGACGGTGCCGTCTCCTCCTCCGGGCGCTTCTCTGATCCCTATCCGCATTGTGATATTCGTTGCCACGGTCTGGGAGTTTGCCGCGGTGCGGGCAGCCGTTCCCGGCGGCCGCATGGACAGGGTGCAGGGGCGACCGCTGTATTGTGCGTCGACGGGTGGGAATGAATGCTGGGTGATTCAGACCGGGGTGGGCCCGCAGAGGGCCCATGCCGCCGCGCGGGATGTCCTGTCGCAGCAGACATTTGCATTGGCCATCTCGAGTGGATTTGCCTGCGCGCTGACACCGGCCGCCATTGGCGATATCCTGATCGGAACCAAGGCGGCGTCGATTCGTGACGGAGAGGCGCTCGACTACCTTGAAGTGGAGGGGGCCGAACGGCAACGGTGGTGTGCAATGTTGAGCGGGAACGAGGCCCTTGCCCGTACCACTTTCGGCTGCTTCATTTCTGCGGACCGCATCGTCTACCGTGCAGCAGAGAAAGTAGCCTTGGCAGGACGTACGCACGCGACGGGGTTGGACATGGAGAGCGCGGCGTTGGCGAGTGAGGCGAGGGCGGCTCAGGTGCCATTCCTCATCGTGCGGTCAGTGTCGGACTTATTACTGGAAGAACTGCCCCTTGACTTCAATCTGTTTCTCAGGCCCACTGGGTGGGTGAAAGGCGTAGGGGCTCTGCTTGCGCATCCGTCGAGT
>JACOEJ010000015.1:12352-26589 GCA_024998645.1 Nitrospira sp. | reverse complement strand
CGGCTGGTCTTGAGATATGTCCGGGAAATGGGCCGGATGCTCATTTTTCTCGTGTCATCCTTCGGATGGTTGATGCGACCGCCGTTCCGGTTCATCCAGTTCGTCAAACAGCTGCATTTCATCGGATATAAATCCACGTTTGTCGTCGTGCTGACGGCCGGATTCACCGGTATGGTGCTGGCCCTTCAAGGCTATTACACGTTGCGGAAGTTCGGTTCTGAAGGATTACTCGGGTCGGCAGTTGCGTTGAGCATGATTCGCGAGCTCGGGCCGGTTTTGGCGGCTTTAATGGTGACGGCTCGGGCCGGTTCGGCCATGACCGCTGAGATCGGCATCATGCGCATCACGGAACAGATCGACGCACTCGACACCATGGCCATCAATCCGTTCCAATATCTGATTGCGCCCAAAGTGGTCGGGGGCTTGATCGGAGTGCCGTTGCTGGTGGCGCTTTTTGACGTTGTCGGAATTTACGGTGGTTATCTGGTTGGTGTGGATCTACTCGGCGTGAATGCCGGATCCTACTGGACATCGATTGAGTCTGCCGTCGAATGGAAAGATATTTACGGCGGAATTCTCAAATCGATCAGCTTCGGATTGATCATCAGCTGGGTCTGTTGCTACAAGGGCTTCTACACCCGTATGAGTGCCGAGGGATTGGGTTCGGCGACGACTGAGGCGGTGGTTCTGTCTTCTGTGGTGATCCTGGTGTGGGATTATTTCCTGACGTCGATCTTGTTGTAAGCATGCTCAAGCTTGTCGGTGTCAAAAAAACATTGGGGACTCAGCCCGTGTTGCGAGGGGTTGACCTCACGATTCCTTCCGGGAAGTTGACGACCATTATCGGACGCAGCGGTGAAGGGAAGAGTGTGCTGTTGAAGCACATGATCGGGCTGTTGCAGCCGGACGAGGGACAGGTCTGGGTCGGCGATGTCGATATCTCCCGCCTGCGCGGGCAGCCGTTGAATGAAGTGCGGAAGCGATTTGCGATGTTGTTTCAGGGGGCGGCGTTGTTCGACTCGATGTCCGTCTTTGAGAACGTGGCCTTTCCATTAAAAGAAAAGCTTCGGATGAAGGGGCCGGAGGTGGCGGCGAGGGTGGACGAGATGCTCGAACAGGTCGGATTGGCCGGCATGGGGCACAAATTTCCGGCTGAGCTCAGCGGCGGAATGAGAAAGCGCGCCGGATTGGCCCGCGCCTTGGTGATGCGGCCTGAGATTGTGTTGTTCGATGAACCGACCACGGGACTGGACCCGTTGATGGCGAAGGCCATTCATGAGTTGATTACGACGATGCAGCGGACCTTCGGATTTACGGCGGTCATGGTCAGTCATGAGATCCCGGAGATTTTCTTCCTGTCCGATTACGTCGCCATTTTGAAGCAGGGACGGATTGCGGTGATGGCCCCGCCTGCGGAATTCATACGAACGACAGATCCGGAGATCCAGGAATTTATTTCAGTCGGAGGGCCGGTCGTGCTGTCCGGCGCCGCGGCAAGCTCGTAACGGGAGTATGGCGATGGAAAATACCAAGCTCGAACTGGTGGTCGGCGCGTTTGTCCTGGTCGGGATTCTGTGTCTGGGCTACCTCTCCATCAAGCTGGGAAAGCTGGAGGTGATCGGCGGCGATCTGTATGAAGTGACCGCGTTGTTCAATACCGCGACCGGCCTGAAGTCGGGAGCGACCATTGAAATTGCCGGTGTGGAGGTGGGGCGTGTAAGGGGTATCGCGCTCAAAGAGGATCGCGCGATCGTCACGCTCGCTGTCGGCAACGGGGTGAAGCTCTATACGGATACCATTGCGTCGATCAAAACGAGAGGGATTATCGGGGAAAAATTTCTGGCGCTTTCGCCCGGAGGCGGGGGAGACCCGTTGAAACCCGGCGAGACGATTCGTGATACTGAGTCCGGTCTGGACCTTGAGGAGTTGGTCAGCCAGTATGTCCATGGTAAGGTGAACTGATTCATTTAATCCCCCTTAAGTGATTCCGAGGGGTGATGTAAATAGAGGAGTCTTGGATGGTGACGCACAACAAGAAGTTCCGCGACGGGTCGGTGGTACGGCAGATCGGCCGGCTAGTCATGATCGGCATGGTGGGGCTCTGTCTATCATTCGGCCTTGCGTTGTCTCAGGCGCTCGCCGGCCCTCCGACGGATTCGATGAAGGGTACGATCGACGAGGTGCTTCGCATCATTCGTGATAAGGAATTGAAGCAGGCGGCCAAGGCCGAAGAGCGGCGATCGTTGCTGGAGAAAGTGGTGGCCGAGCGGTTTGATTACCAGGAAATGTCGCGTCGAGCCCTCGGAGCTCCCTGGAATCAGCTGTCAGATAAAGAGAAGCAGGAGTTCGTATCCCTGTTTCAGACGCTCTTGACCAGTTCGTATGCGGAGAAAGTGGAGTCGTATTCGGGTGAAGGCGTGCAGTATTTGAATGAACGAACTGAAAAAGACTATGCCGAAGTACGGACCAAAATCCTCTCGGGAAAAACGGAAATCCCGCTCGATTATCGTCTCATCAACCGGGGCACGGACTGGCGGGTATATGATGTGGTGGTCGATGGCGTGAGTTTGGTGAACAACTATCGCGGGCAATTTACCAAGATCCTTCGTGCGTCGTCCTACCCCGATCTTGTCGATCAGCTCCGGAAAAAATCCGATAAGCTCAAATCTCCGTAAGACCAGTCAGGCCGCCTGTTCATGTCCTTCCTGCGTCGATTTGCTATTTTGATCGCGTGCCTGTGGACAGGGGCCGCCGAGGTTTGTCTCGTGTCCGCCTGGGCCGACACGCAGGTCATTCCCGTCCCGTCGGTTTCGACGACGCGCAACGACGGCAACGACGTCGGGCTGATCATGCCGATTCTCGTGACGGATCCTGACGGAGAGCTGAAGTATCTGATGGCTCCGATGTTGATTCGGAATTCGATAGTCGGAACCCGAGGAGCGTTCAATTTCTTTCAGTACGAACCGGGCGGGCGGCAAATTCAATTTATCGGTTCGTACACGGAAAAGATCGAGCGCAAGCTCGTGTTTTCCTACACCGATCCTGCTTTCAGTAACGGGCGGTATTTTCTGCAGTTCGGCGGATCGTTTTTTAAGAACGCCACGTCCCGGTTTTTCGGCCCGGGGCAGGACTCCCTGGAAGCAAACGAAACAAATTACACCGCTCGGGAAATACGGGCGAACTGGCGGTTCGGCATCTATATGAACGAGGTGACGCAGATCGCGCTGGCTCAGCGTGTTCGTGATGTGCAGCTTCAGCGTGGGGCAACCAATCTTCCCTTCACGGCCGAGCAGTTTGGGACGGTGGACGGTGTCAAAGGGGAGTCGATCATCGTCGGGCATCGCGCGAGCTTTTACTATGATACGCGCAACAACTTAGTGACGCCGACAGACGGGATGGCTGTCACGGCGTACGCGGAGTTGAATCAGAATGTGAGGAACGGTGAGCATCCGGTCTATTCGCGCTATGAACTCGACATCAAGAAGCTGTTCCCCAGCGAATCGAAGCGGGCCATTCTTGTCGTGAGGGCAAATTTGCAGGCCACGATCGGCACGCAGGTTCCCTTCTTCGAGCAAAGCTCGCTGGGTGGGCAGAATAATCTCCGCGGATTCGGCGTCGACCGTTTCATCGACAAGCATTTGATCGCCGTGAGCATCGAAGAGCGGGTCCATATCGCCCGCACCAGACTGGCGGGAGTCATGGCGGACTTTGAATTAGCCCCGTTTCTTGATACAGGGCAAGTGTTCGGGAATTTCAAAGATGTCAGTGTCAAAGATTATCGGATGACTCCGGGGCTCGGCATCCGCGGCATTGTGCGGCCGAATGTCGTGGGTCGCCTCGATTATGGATTCAGTCGTGAAGGCGGTGCCATTTTCGCCGGCCTTGATTTCCCCTATTAGAAAGCGAGTCGTAGGATGTCGTGGGGCCAGATTGTTTTCGCCATCCTGTTCGTGAGTATTGTGTTGACTGATGGAGCGATCCCTCAGTTCGTGCGGGCTGAAGGGTTTGGACCGTTTCCTGTGAGAAATTTTCAGCCGCTTCACCAATTAGTGCTTGGAATGCCCGGCGATCGTGCGACGGTTTTGAAACCAGGAGCCCTCGATCTCCGCATCGAACTCGCCAATACCGCCAACGTCTTTTCAGATACCACACCTCAGACGTCAGTCACGATGAAGTTTGAGAGTATCCGGTCAGGATTCTTTCTCCGTTACGGAGTGACCGAGCGGCTGGAGATGGCCGTGGAAGTGCCGGTAGTGAACCGGTATCGGGGTATCATGGAGGGCATGATATCGGCGGTTGAGCGGGCGACGACCGGATTGGCGCCTGATCGGAGGGCGCTCAAAGGGACAGGGTACGCCTACCAGGTGACATCGGGCGGACGAACCGTGATTAACGCACGAGAGGGTGTCGTTGGATTGGGCGATGCCTCGGTTATGGGGAAGTATCAGGTGTTGACTGAGACGAGTTCATTGCCGGCCTTGTCTCTTCGTGCTGCGATAAAACTTCCTACGGGGGACGAATCACACCTCTTGGGAAGCGGCAGTCCGGATTACGGGTTTGGTTTGGCCATGGAGAAACATATTGCCAAGGACTGGATGGTGTATGCGAACCTCAACGGGGTCATTCCGACTGGCCGCATTGCAGGATTTGGGTTGCAGCCGGTTGTCTCTGCCCTGGTCGCAGTGGAGTATCTCTGGTCGGAGAATTTCTCCATCGTGGGACATTTCGACTATTTCTCGTCGCCACTGTACGGAACCGGCACGCATGTGTTTGACAAGGGAGTGACGGAGGGCGTGCTCGGTTTTAGTTATCGTCTGCGCCCTCAGTTGCTCTGGCAGGTGTATGCTGTGGAAAATCTCGACTTCATTGTCGGGAGTGCCGCCGATTTTACGCTCTCCACAGTTGTGACATTTCAATTTGGGTCATGAAGAGTGACGATTTGTTAGGCGGTGCCCCTAACTGCTTGACAGCAAAGGACCTTTGTGTGAAACTGACGGACAATTCTATTCTTGATTTACCGTGATGCGATGGCATCCATTTTTCTGCCTCGTAGTTCGTAAAAACCAAGCAGAATAGCTGAGATACGATTCAAGGGAGACTTTCCTATGTCGATCCTCAAGACGATTCAAAGTCCGGCAGATCTGAAGCGGGTATCGCCGGGCCAGTTGCCCGCGCTGTGCGAAGAAATCCGTGAGCAGATCATTGGTACGGTATCCAGTGTCGGCGGGCACCTCGCGTCGAATCTCGGCGTGGTGGAACTCACGGTGGCGCTGCACTACCTGCTGAAAACGCCGGCCGATAAGATCGTCTGGGATACCAGCAATCAGGCCTATACGCATAAGCTGCTGACGGGCCGTCGTGAACAGTTCCATACGCTGCGTCAGTACGGCGGGCTCAGCGGCTTTTGTAAAAGAGAAGAAAGCGAATACGATTCGTTCAATGCCGGGCATGCCGGTACGGGCGTGTCGGCGGCCTTCGGGCTCGTCGAAGCGCGAGAACAATTACGACAGAAGAATAAGGTCGTGTGCGTGGTCGGGGACGGCGCGATGACGGCGGGGATGACGCTGGAGGGGCTGCATCATGCCGGCGGGTTGGGCAAGGATTTTCTGGTGATTTTGAACGACAATCAAATGTCGATTTCAAAGAACGTCGGCGCCATTTCCGCCTACCTGAGTCGAACCATTACCGGTGAATTCTACGGGAAGATGCGGGAAGAAACCGGCCAACTCCTGCGAAAGATTCCTCACATCGGTGAGGATATGCAGAAGCTGGCACGCCGGGCGGAGGAACTGGCGAAGGGGGCGATTCTTCCCGGACTGCTGTTTGAGGAGCTGGGGTTCCAGTATTGCGGCCCGATCGACGGCCACAACTTCGAGCATTTGCTCCCGACCTTGGAGAACGTGCTGAAGATGAAGGGGCCGGTATTGCTGCATGTGATTACGAAGAAGGGTCTGGGCTATGAACCGGCCATCAATAATCCGGTCTGGTTCCATGCCTGTCCGCCTTTCGTGCGCGAGACCGGTGCGCCGGCCAAAAAGGCTGCTCGCCCCTCCTATACTCAATTCGCCATGGACTCATTGGTCAAGCTGGCCCGTGAAGACAAGCGTATCGTCGCCATTACGGCGGCGATGTGCGAAGGAACCGGACTCACAGGGTTCGAAAAAGAATTTCCGGACCGGTTGTATGATGTGGGAATCGCCGAACAGCACTCCGTGACGTTTGCAGCCGGATTGGCGACGCAGGGTTTGAAACCTGTGGTGGTGATGTACTCGACCTTCCTGCAGCGCGCCTACGATCAAGTGGTGCACGATGTGGCCACGCAGAATCTCCCGGTCGTCTTCTGTATCGATCGCGGCGGTCTGGTTGCTGAAGACGGCACCACGCACCACGGGGCGTTCGACTACGCCTATCTGCGGCACGCCCCGAATATGGTGGTGATGGCGCCGAAGGATGAGAACGAGCTGCAGCACATGATGAAGACCTGCATCCAGCATGACGGACCGGTGTCGATCCGCTATCCGCGCGGGGTCAGCCTCGGCGTTTCGATGGACGCCACTCCCGCCGCACTCCCGATCGGGAAGGGCGAGTTGATGAAGGATGGATCCGATGTCGCAATCATGGCCATCGGGGTCTCGGTCTGGCAGGCGATGCAAGCGGCCGAACGGCTCACCAAAGAGGGTATTTCAACCGCCGTGGTGAACGCGCGGTTCGTGAAGCCGATCGATCAGGACCTGATTGTCGATGTGGCCCAGCGGGTGCGATATGTGGTGACGGTGGAAGAGGGCTGCAAGATGGGCGGCTTCGGCTCCGCCGTGCTCGAAGCGTTGTCCGATGCCCGCATTACCGACGTGACGACCAAGGTGCTCGGGCTCCCGGATTGGTATATTGAACAAGGTCCCCAGGATTTTTTGCGTGAGCGGTACGGGCTTACAGCCGAGGGCATTTATCAAAGCGTGAAGGAACTGGTCGGGAAGGCTCCGGTCGCGAAGCAGGATCGGTTCGCCGTCGGCGCTTCGATCGATCATCTCCCGCACGGGGACGAGCAGGGGAGCTGAGCGACCTCATACCATGCATATTGCCAGACGAAAAACCCGGCAGATCAAGGTCGGCTCTCTCAAGATCGGGGGAGATGCCCCGGTGTCTGTTCAGTCGATGTGTTCGACCGACACCCGCGATGTGGCTGCGACGGTTGAGCAAATTCGTCAGCTTGAAACGGCCGGCTGTGAAGTGATTCGTGTCGCGGTGCCGGATGATGAGGCGGCTGCGGCTCTCCCGAAGATCAAGGCGGCGATGACCGTTCCGCTTATCGCCGACATTCACTTCGATCACCGGCTGGCACTCAAGGCAGCGGAAATCGTGGATTGTGTGCGCATCAATCCGGGTAACATCGGGGCCTGGTGGAAAGTCGAAGAAGTCATCAAGGCGGTGAACGAGCGGGGCATCCCGTTGCGCGTCGGGGTCAACGGCGGCTCGTTGGAGCGCCATCTGCTCGACAAGTATGGATGGCCTTCGCCGGAAGCCCTGGCTGAATCTGCATTGAATGCGGTCCATGCATTGGAAGACGTCGGCTTTACCAACATGAAAGTGTCGCTGAAAGCCTCCGATGTGCACCACGCCATTGATGCCTATTGGCTGTTTGCCCATCAATCCGATTACCCGCTCCATATCGGCATCACCGAAGCCGGCACGGCCATGACCGGTGCCGTCAAGTCGGCCATGGGGCTTGGGTACCTGCTCTCGCAGGGGATCGGTGATACGTTGCGGGTGTCCCTCGCGGCGGACCCTGTCGAGGAAGTGAAAGTCGGTTTTGAGATTTTGAAATCACTGGAACTGCGTCATCGCGGAATCAACGTGATCGCCTGTCCGACCTGCGGACGCGTCGAGATCGATGTGGTGAAGATGGCCAACGAGCTCGAAAAGAAACTTGGTCATATCAAGACGCCGCTCAATGTGTCGGTACTCGGGTGCGTCGTGAACGGAATCGGCGAAGGTAAGGAAGCGGACATCGGCGTGGCCGGCGGCGAAGGCAAGGGGATTTTATTCAAGAAAGGCAAGCTCGTTCGCAAGGTGCCGATCGAAGAGCTGATGGATACGCTGATCGAAGAAGTGGAGCTTCTCGCAAAAGAAAAGGAAGCCGAGGCGAGTGGTGAGGTTGTCGCCTCCTCCTCACACGAGGGATGGGAATCGTTGGGGCCGGATCCCTCACAGTCGACGACGCTGGGTAAAGAGATTCCCGTCCTGCCTAATCGCTAGGGCGATTTTTCCACGCCCCGGCAACGAGCTACTTCTAAAACGGTTGTTGAGATACCAGATGAAGGGCCGCTATAATGCGCACCTTCGCGAGGCGCCGTACCCAAGTGGTAAGGGAGCAGTCTGCAAAACTGCGATGCAGCGGTTCGAACCCGCTCGGCGCCTCCAATTTTTCGCCTGCCTATTCTTTTTTGTAGCGTGCACCCGGTGAATCCGAGCCGGCGCTACAGGCTCCGCCAGTCGAGCGAGTGCGCGCATGGCGCTCTGGTTGGGCCGAAATTGACTGGGTTTGGGGCAGGTGTTAGAATTCGCTGAATTTTTGGATGCCTCCATGTCCGGCTGCGATCACCAGCCGTCCACTATATAACTTCATCGGAAGGAGCAGGGAATGGCCGTACCGCTGTCCCAGATGTATACAGTCACGAAGTACGTGCTCACGCAGAAGGTGAAGCGCGTGAAGCGCTATCCGCTCGTCCTCATGCTGGAGCCGTTGTTTCGCTGCAACCTGGCCTGTGCCGGTTGTGGGAAAATCCAATATCCTGATCATGTGCTCGATAAGCATTTGACACCCGAGCAATGTTGGGCGGCGGCCGAGGAGTGTGGGGCGCCGATCGTCAGTATCCCCGGCGGTGAACCGCTGATCCATCCGAAAATGGCCAAGATCGTCGAAGGCTTGGTGGCGCAGGAGCGGTATGTGTACCTCTGCACGAACGCCATCTTGATGGAGCGGAAGCTGGATGAATATAAGCCATCGAAGTTTCTGACGTTCAGCGTACACATGGACGGTCTGAAAGATGAGCATGACTTGGCGGTCTGTCGCGATGGGGTGTATGACGTCGCGGTGCGGGCTATCAAGGAAGCGTTGAAGCGGGGCCATCGCGTCACCACCAACACGACATTATTCGACGACGCCAATCCTGAACGTGTCCGGAAGTTTTTCGATGAGATGATGGCGTTAGGCGTCGAGGGGATGATGATTTCACCCGGCTACAGCTATCAAAAGGCGCCTGATCAGCAGCATTTCCTCAAGCGGGAACGCACGCGAGAGCTCTTTTCTCGTATTCTCGGCAGCCCCAAGCGGGGCTGGCAGTTCAATCAGTCACCGCTGTTCCTGGATTTTCTGATGGGCAAGCGGGAGTACCAATGCACTCCCTGGGGCAATCCAACGTACAACGTGTTTGGTTGGCAGAAGCCCTGTTACTTGTTGCAAGAGGGGTATACAAAAACCTTCCGCGAGCTGATGGCGGACACAGCATGGGACCAGTACGGAACCGGGCGTAATGAAAAGTGCGCGGACTGTATGGTGCATTGCGGATACGAAGCGTCGGCGGTCGAAGATACCTTCGGGACGGTGTCAGGCTTCAGTCGGACCGTGAAGCTGACGTTGTCGCCCACCAGCCGTTGAATATGGGAGCGCGAGTCGCATGACTGATACGAAGAACCATAGTGCGCAGGGGGCCGTCAGCTCCTTGCAGGGACGTCAATTTACTCCGCACTCGTTTGCAGAGCTCGCGGAGGCGATTGAACTGGCGTTCGACTATCGTGGAGATGTGACGGTGACGCTGCGATCGGGCCAGCCAGTAACCGGCTATCTTTTCAATCGGACGGTGAAGGGGCAGGACTCGACGTTTGAAGTATTTCCCGAGGGTGATTCGGGAGTGCAGTTGATTCGGTATGCAGATGTTGTGTCGGTGGCCTTTTCGGGAGAAGACACGGCGTCAGGAAATTCCTGGGAGAGCTGGGTTGCGAAAAAAGAGTCGGAACGGAAAGCCGAGGCTGACCGGATCGCACGAGATGCCCGCGCCCGCGGGCATCTCTAGACTCCTGCCGTTGCGTTTTCGTCCCTTCCAGTGCGGACATTTCCTCCTGCGAGTCCTCTAGAAATATCGTCTCCATTTGAGCGTGCCAGAGAGCGCATTTCCCTCTTGTTCAGGGCCTTTCTTCCTTGTATCGCAATTGACAAAGAATAGGGGCTATGTTACAAGAATCGGCCTTAAAATTGGCTGGCGCAGTGGACGATATCCAGCGAGTCGCCGCGCGTCACTTGATGGGCCGGAATGAGGGGATTGGCACAGACGAGTGGAGTGGAAACCAAGAAGGAAGTCTGGCTTTCGGTGGATAGTCGTCGTCGCCACAGCCGGTATCTGCGCCTTCGTTACACATCCAGCCATTCTGCACGCCACTCATGAAGCAGACCATCGGTACACGGTTGAAGGATTCGTATGCAAGGCGGATGGGACGCCGAGCGCTAATACCGAAGTCTTAGTCAAGGATACAAGAATTTCATATGGGCAGACCGTCACAACGGATGACGGAGGGTATTATAAGGCAGCGTTTCACCTGCACAATGACAACCTAGGTGATCCGCTTCTGGTTGAGGTCAAGGGCGAGCAGCAGCACCATAAGATTCAGTTCGATCCGAAGGATCTTGAGAGCGAGCGGAAGATCCAGGTCAATTTCGGATCCGGTTGTGTTCATGATCGTTCGGCGCCTCCAACATGGTTGTGGGTTGTTCTTGGGGTGGTCGGCGGGTTGGTGGCTCTCTTGGTTGGGGTAAAAGTCGTCCGGTCTCAGCGCAAGCCGGACGGAAGACGAGAGAAGGGGCAGGGTAAGCGGAAAAAGTAATCGGCCGGTCCGTAAGTGTGGTGGGACGCTTGCCGGAGTGGAAGGCCAGAGATGTTGGGGCATGTACAGCTGTGGTTTTTTGGGTGAATGCAGAGTAGCGCTTTTGTAAGGGTCGGCCCCTTGCGGAGGCGTTTTTTTCTGCCTTGAAGATGAATGTGCCGGTATTGAAAGCATTGTAGGGCGTAGAAAAGGAGTGGAGGAGATCATATGAAAATGTCATGGCATCTGATGTTGGTATTGGGTTTGGGTTTAGCGGTGGTTGGTTGCGGCGGAGGCGAGGGCGGTGGCGAAGGCCCGGTGGTTCCTCCTCCTCCTGCCCCTGCTGAGTATGCCGATAAGCACATGCCTGCCGGCTGGTGGACAGATGCTGCCAAGCTCGAGGAAGGCCGGAAGCTCTTCATCGGCGAGACGAATCCTGATGTGAATTGTGCCAGCTGTCACGGTAAGGACGGTAAGCCGGTGAAGGCGGGTGCGCGCGATTTCCGCGTCAGTGACCGGATGAAGATGTATTCGGATGCAGTGTGGTTCTGGCGCATTTCTGAGGGTGTCCCGAATACCAAGATGAAGGCCTGGAAGAGCAAGTTGTCAGACGAAGATCGTTGGAAGCTCGTGTTGTTCGAGCGCAACTTCGGCTTGGCCGGCAAGGGTTGGGATGAAGGCAAGAAGGCGTGGGTCGATGCAGCGGCTGTGTCGGCGGCTCCTGCGGCGGCAGCGCCAGCGGCGGCTCCGGAAGCCGGAAAGTAGGCGGCAGATTAATCTCGTGAGGAGGAGCGGCGAGGCATCATGAAAACATGGCAGCGCAGTCTCATGGCACTCATTGCGCTTCTGGCGCTGTTTGGCGGGACGGCCTATGCACAGGCGCCGGGTACGCCACCGGTGGAATTCCCTTTTACCGGGAACCGGACAGCTGTCTGGATCGTCGCTCAGCTCCACATCCTGTTTGCAGGATTTATCCTCGGGGCGCCAATTTTCGTGGTCATCTCGGAGTGGCTGGGGTATCGCAAGCAGGATCCCCGCTACGATCGATTGGCAAAAGAGGTCACGAAGGTCACCGTCATTCTATATAGTATGACGGCGTTGACCGGCGGCCTGTTCATCTTCGTGCTGCTGGCGACTTATCCGCAGTTCACGACCTGGCTGATCAATCACTTCTTTATTGTCTTCGCCGTCATCTATCCGCTGCTGTTCATCGGCGAGACCTTTGTCCTCTACATGTATTTCTATACGTGGGATGCATGGAAGGGGAATAAGAAGGCGCGTCACATTGCGCTTGGCGTGCTCTTGAACTTGATCGGATCGATTACGCTCTTCGTGATCGACGGTCCCACGTCTTTCATGAACACCCCGGTAAAGGCCGAAGGTGTGTCTCCCGTTGAGTTCCTGGCAACCGCCAGCATCTGGGACAAGATGTTCAACTACAGCTGGATGCCGCTCAACATGCATCGGCTCGTTGGGAACGTGACGTTCGGCGGATTCGTGGCCGGACTGATTGCCGCGTACATGTACATGGGGTCGACGAAGGACGAAGAGCGGGCCTATTACGATTGGATGGGATTCGTCGGCAATATGATCGGTGTGGGGGCGCTCTTGTTCCTCCCGTTCATGGGCTATCTGTTGGCTTATGAGTTATGCGACTACGATGCGTCCATCTGTCCGTACATGATGGCTGACCAGTTATCGATGTTCTTCGAAATGCAGGGGGCGATGATCGGGCTCATCTTCCTGGCCAGTAACTATTACATTTGGCTCAGTATGAAGCGCATCGAGGGTGTCGAGAAGGTCCGTATGACCATCATTGCCCCGATCGTAATGATTGCGCTTCCACTGGTCATGACCAAGGTGTTGACGGATTATCCGGCGCCCGATCCCAAGTCGCTGATGTTCCTCTTGCCGATGTTGTTGGCGCCGGCCATTCTCGGTCGCTTTATCCCGATCACGGTCTCCTCGCGGACGGTCATCAAGATCGGTTTCCTGATGGTGGTGGTGGGCAACGCGATCTGGCTCACGCCGCACGGGTTTGCCCCGACTGGAGCCAAACTGGTCGCAGAATTGGAACTCCCGTCTGATTGGAACTTCCTGGCCTTGATGCCGGCGAAGAATTCGGCGGCCTTCACGCTCGTCTTTGTAACGGTGGTCAACTACATCATCTACAATCGCGCCGTGACTCAGGGGACGATTGTCTGGGGCAAGATCGATTATGCCTCCCAGTTCGTTCTGATTTTCCTGGCCTTCAGTGCGATCTGGACGATGGGTCTCATGGGTGCGGTTCGCTCGCTCCTGCGGAAATACTTTCACACGTATAACTTGCTGCCGGACTTTACGGCGGAATCGTTTACTCCGACTCTGGCCTATTCGGCCTGGTATATCACCGGGATTACCGTGGTGTTCTACGCCGTGGTGAGTTTTGCGATTCTAGTGACGCTCCGTGCGTCGCATCCGAAGGAGCATGCGCCTGAGGGCAGTCCTGTTCCGGCTGGAGCGAAGTAGGGCTCAGATTCATCCTGGTGCATTCATAGCGACTTAGTACGAGGGAGCACTATGGGCAAGGCAATCGTTAAGATCATCGTCGGATTAGTGATCGGCGCCGGATTGTGGGTGGCCACAATGACGTTCGATTTTCCTCCCGTCTTCCGATGGCTGTTCTTTGGTTATGCGGTGCTCGGCACCGTCGTATTCTTGATTCTCGACGCGCCGACGATGAAGGTGATGAGCGGCGGCAAGGCGCTCGTGTCTCTCCTGGTCTTCTATGCCATCCTTTGCACGGTATTTATTTCCGGCGCGTCGCTCTGGCCGCAATACGATCCGGAAGACGAAAAGGGAAAGATCGTCAAGATCCTGAAGGGGAAGCCCAATATTCTCGATCCCTGGAAGGCGGATGAAGTGATTGCGCGCACCAAGGAATTGGATCTCAAGGCCAAGGAATTGACCGAGCGGATCAAGGCACTGGGAACCGTGCAGGGCGCCGCCGGTCAAGATGCCGGCGCGGCCGCGGCTGTTCCCGCTTCCGCCGGAGCGTCAGGGGGCGATGTTCTAAAGATCGGCGAAGAGCAGTGGCAGCTTCAGGAGTGTTACAACTGCCACAAGTTGAAGGGCGAGGGCGGGAAGAAGCGTGGACCTGAACTCGATAACATCGGGACGCTCTTGCCGCAGGAAGAAATCGCCAAGAAGATTCTCGATCCGAAGTCCTACAAGGCGGAAGGCTTCGACGCCGAGTACGACAAGGGCAAGATGCCGGATAAGTATAAGGACCTGATGGAGCTCAAGGATGTGCAGGCCTTGGCGGCCTGGCTCTCGACGTTCAAGAACGCGTCAGTCAATACACCGAAACCCATCAAGATGAAGTAATGATGCAGCCGAAACTC
>JACOEJ010000015.1:0-12252 GCA_024998645.1 Nitrospira sp. | reverse complement strand
CGTCAGTCAATACACCGAAACCCATCAAGATGAAGTAATGATGCAGCCGAAACTCAAATCAAAAGTCCGCGCGACGGACCGCGAAATCGGGGAAGTCTCGAAGGTCATTGTCGACCCTCTCTCGCATGAGATCAGCCATATCGTCGTCTCGATGAATGGCAGCGGTGAGCGCCAGGTCGCCATGACGTTCGTGCAGTCGGTGACCGACAGTCTCGTTGAGCTGCGTGCGGCAGCCGGCGACATTCTCGAATTGCCGCCGTTCAAGCGTGATGACTACGTGACGACGCATGAAGTCGAGATCGCCCACCTTGAAGAGCGTGTGCATGTCACGCCGGGTGAAGTGCTGGTTCCATTCCCTGAGTTGGAGAAGAGCGTCAAGCGGCGCACCTTCTTCATGAATTTCACGCACGTGATCGGCTTTCTGATCGGTCTCCCGATCGCTTTCCCGGTTTTGCGCTATCTCATGAAGCCGATGTATTCCCCGTTCGACAATGGCTGGCTCAAGATCGGCAATGTCAGCAAGATCAAGCAGGACGATATCGGCTTCCAGTTCAAGTACAAGCGGAAAGTCAAAGAAGCATACATGCCCGAGGCTGAGATCGAGAAAAACGTCTGGGTGTTGAAGATAACTCCTGCCGTTCAGGAGAAGATCTACCAGGGTAAGGACATGGAGTTTAAGGACGCCTTCGGCAAGACCGTCTGGACCAACAAGAAAGATTTCCCGTACGTAGCTTTTTCGGGAAAATGCCCGCACTTGGGCTGCGGTTACAAGTGGCGCCAGCATAAAGTTTTGGGGCAGGTGTTTCTGTGTCCCTGCCATTTGAGCATCTATGACGCGTCCGGAAAAGTGCTCGACGGACCGGCGCCGCGCGCGCTCGACTCGCTTCCCATTAAGGTGTCTGCGACGGGCGAGGTCGAAATCATCGATATGGAATTTAAGGCCGGTACTAAAACTCAAATCCGGATCATCTGATCACTATGCAACAGACACCGTCCTCCTCAACTGAGCTTTCCGCACTCGAAAAGGTCATTGCCTTTGTCGATGAGCGGGTCGGCCTTAAGACGATTCAAGCGAAGATGCTCAATGAGCCGGTTCCTGGAGGCTCGCGCTGGGCTTATGTCTTCGGCTCCATTCTGTTGTTCATCTTCATCATGCAGGCCGTCACCGGCATCCTGCTGATGTTCTACTATGTGCCGACCGCCGACCATGCGTTTGCCAGCACGCAATACATCATTCACGAAGTCGACTACGGGTGGTTTCTCCTCAGTTACCATTTCTGGGGTTCGACCGCGATGGTGGTCTGTGTCTTCGCTCATATGTCGCAAGTCTTTCTCTGGGGCGCTTACAAGAGTCCCCGTGAATTGATCTGGCTCGTGGGCCTGGCACTCTTCGGAATCGTGATGGGTTTCGGGTTTACCGGTTATCTGCTTCCGTGGGACCAGCGTGCCTATTGGGCGACCACGGTCGGCGTTGAAATCATGGACAAGACGCCGGTCGTCGGAGACTTCATGGCCCGCTTCCTCAAAGGGGGTGCGGTTCCAGGGCAAATGACGCTCAGCCGGTTCTTTGTCGTGCACGTGATGATTCTACCGGCGGCCTTGATGGGCCTGGCCGGGTTACACATTTTCTTGTTCAGGGCAGCAGGCCCTGCCGGCCCGTTCCGTGGCACGCCGGAAGAGATCAAGGCGAAGACCGACTATTTCTTCCCGCGCCAAATCTGGAAAGATATCGTCGGGATGATCACCGTGTTTTTCACCATCTGCGCGTTGGCGTTCTGGGAGCCGGTGGTGCTGCTCGAGGAAGCGACGCCGGATCCGGGCGATTATCATCCTGAGCCGGAGTGGTATTTCCTGTTCCTGTTTCAATTATTGCGGCTCAAGATGTTCGGCGGCGAGTTCGGGCAGTTCCTTGGAGCCATCGCATTGCCGGGGGCGTTCATGGCCCTGCTGGCCGCGCTGCCCTTCATCGATAAAGATCCGGAGCGGAATATTTTCAAGCGCCCCATCGCCCTGATCGGCTGGATTGTCGTGATGGCGATGATTCTGCTCTTCACCGTGGCCGCCATTATCAACCGGGAATTTTTGGACTAGTTGAGCGGGGCGATGTGAACCGCGCCCCAGATGAAACTATGACCGAGCGAGAATTACCGTCCCCTGTCAAGCTTGGATTGAACGTCCTCTGGTCCACCTGTTGGACCGGGTTCCCAATCAAAATCGGAATTTGCCTTCTGTTCATGGCGCTGGGACTCATTCACTTTGAGACCCGCATCGGCCTGGCGTTCCTGATGTATCTGGCCAGTCCTGTGACCGTGTTCGCCCTGCCGATTCTCGCCATGGTGGCCGAACCGCATCTCGGCGAGGGCGTGGGTATTGCGCTGTTGTTCCTGATTTGTATTCCCATCGATATTTGGGCGACCGGTGTCGTGGCCAGAACGTTGTTTCTTGAAAAGCTCAGCAAAGAGCCGCCGGATGGACTCGGTTTGTCGCTGTGGTTGAAGACCGCCCTCGTGGGGGCGGTGTACGTGCCGATCTTGTGGCTGGTGGTGGGCTTCGCCACGCAGACCTCCATAGAATTGTCGCACAGCCTCTTTGAAACAGAGATGCTGAAGGCGGTTCCTGTCGCCGAAAAGATCGGGATCGAACTGACCCTCTGGGGTGGTGCCTCTACGACCGTCCTGATCGTGATGATGCTGCTGGGTGTTTCTCTTGTCGGACGTGTGATCCGGAGTGCGGCTCAGAGTGCGGCCCCTGCATCAGGCGACTATCAAGCGTTGGTGACGCGGTGGGATCTGATGCGTGTGCCGGCCGATCAAGGGCTCATGCTGACGGCTACCACGCTGGTGGGTCTGGTTCTCTCGATGCTGTTTTGGTCCGGTCTGCCGGTCAGTACGCCGCATCCGCATGAATGCTGCAAGAAGCCGGAAGTAAAAGCGGCGCCGCTCTACAAGCCCGTCGATACGCTCAGTAAGGCTGAAAAACATGTGGCTCAGCTGACGGCGCAGGTCGAGGCGATCGAAAAGCAGAAAGCCGAAGAAGAGGCAGCGAAAGAAAAAGATAAAGACAAGGGGAAGGCCGGCAAGGCCAAGCCCGCTGATGCCAAGGCACCGGTGAAGGCTCCAGCAACACCCTAAGACTGGGCGACGGAGAGGTGATATCCATGATGCAACGGCCTGGAATGATTGAACGGCTCATTCGGTTCATTACCGAATCGCCTGCTGCAGTGGCTGCCTTCGTGGCGACGCTGGGAGTGCTTGCCGCTCCGGTGGTCGGGTTGGCGGCGGATTCCGGCGGGGCATCGGCTGTGGCCTATCGTGACGTGCCCGGGATCGGCAGCCGGAACCTGGTGTGGATCGTCGCGCAGCTGCATCTCTTGCTCGCGGGGTTTGTGCTCGGTGTGCCGATTTTCGCATGGTTGTGCGAAGTGGTGGGCTGGAAGAGCGGGGAAAAGCGTTACGACAAGCTGGCCAAAGAATTTACCAAGCTTCTGAGTTCCGCCTATTCGACCACTGCTCTGTTCGGCGGCATCCTGTTGTTCATCCTCATCGGCGCCTATCCCAAGCTGATGGCCTATCTCAGCGACATCTTCTTTCCCTCGTTCATGGTCTATTGCGCGCTCTTCCTTCTCGAAACCGCCACCCTCTATATGTACTGGTACGGGTGGGATGCCATGTCGGAAGGCCGCAGCAAGGTCTTTCACCTGGTGTTGGGTTTCCTGCTGAATGTGTTTGCCTTCTTCATCATGATCATCCCGAACTCCTGGGCGACGTTCCAGGCGAGCCCGGTCGTCATTGCTGAAGGTTCGGATATGGCACGGGCCTGGGCGGCGACGTGGAATCCTACGTGGTGGCCGGTCAATATTCACCGCTTGATCGCCAACGTCGTGCTCGGCGGCTATATCTGCGGTGCCTATGCCGGTATTCGTTATCTCTCTGCGCGGACCCCGGAAGAACGCGAACATTACGATTGGATGGGGTACGTCGGTAATTTCATCGGCGTGTTCGGTCTTCTCCCGTTGCCCTTCGCCGGCTACTGGCTGATGCGCGAAATCTATCAGTACAACCAGCAGATGGGCATCACCCTCATGGGTGGATTCCTCTCCTGGCTGTTCATTCTGCAGGCCATGCTGATCGGGGTGTTGTTCCTCGGGTCCAATTACTACTTCTGGATGGGAATCACGCATCGCATTCCCGGGTCTGAATTGCGCTATCGAAAACCGATTCTGGCCATGCTCATCATTCTGCTGCTCTGTCTGGGTGTCTGGATGACGCCGCACTCGCTCGTGGCGAGTCTGGAAGAGGCCAGAAAGATGGGTGGAACGCACCATCCCTTACTGGGTGTCTTCGGCGTCATGTCGGCCAAAATGACGGTGTCGAATCTTATGATTCTCGTCACCTTCATGAGCTTCATCATGTACTGGCGGGCCGGCAAGGAAGACACGGCCACCTGGGCGAAGCTGGCCAATGCCGTGATGGGCGCGGTCCTCATCATTGCAGGTATCGTCGTGGTGGTATTGGGCGTCTGGGGTTACTTCGTCCCGGCCATCGTCCGCATTAACTACTTCTCAACCTCGCAGGTGTTGCTCGTCATCTTTGTCATGGTCACCATCACGCCATTGACAGCGTTGCTTCTGAAAAGTGCAAAAACCACGACCGAGATGGTGTGGGGGAAAATGCCGCCGCGGGCCGGGTATTCGCTGGTCCTTAACGCCATTATGGTCATTCTCTTGATGACCTTGATGGGTTACGCGCGCTCATCCTCGCGAGTCCATTGGCATGTGTACGGTGTGATGCGGGACTCTTCGCAATACGCGTTCTCTCCTGCGTTGGGTTATGCCGCGGCGCTGATGGCGGCGAATACTTTCATGTTCTGCATGATCGTGGCGTTCATCTTCTGGGTGGCGACCATGGGCGATAAAGCGAAAAATGCGCATGGCGGCAACGAAAAGAGTGGCGAAGGCCATGGAGCATTGCCGGCTATGGCGGGTGGCTCTCAAACATTGGACAAGCAGATCTAACCGGATCGTCTTGCTCAGAGGAGTCCTATGAGTGAAGTCGTCAAATTGCAGTTGATTGGTCTCTCGGTCATTGGGAGCGGCGTGCTCATTCTGCTCTTTATCCGCTCGCAGTTTTTGCGAGTGATCGGGTTTGTGGCCATCGTCCTCGGCCTCTTCTCATTGGTGGCCTTGGCGGTTCCCCAGATGGCCTCATTGCCGCCGGCTGAAGAGAGCATCGATATCGCCAGTATCAAGACGCCGGCCGATATGGCGTCGATCGGCCAGAAGATTTTCTTCAGCAAGGGCCAGTGCGCGCTCTGCCATACCATCGGCCCGAGCGAGTCCGCCCGCTGTCCCGATCTCAAAGGCATCGGGGCAAAGCTGAGCCGGGAATTCATCTTCGAAAGTTTGACTCAGCCACAGGCCTACATCTATCTGGACTATCGCCACGAGGGGCTGCCGAAGGAATATCCGGCACGGATGCCCTACATCAATAAGAATCCCATCGGACTGTCAAAGAACGAAATTCTCTCCGTGATCGCGTTCCTGCAGCAGATGAGCGGCGAACCGATCTCGGTGAATCCGTCTGAACTGGAGATGCCCGGGGCGGCCCCGGCGGCTCCTGTGAAGTCGGCTCAAGCTGAAACCGTGACTGTCGCGCAAGCGAAGTAAGGAGGGGATATGGGCGGCTCCCTCGTAAGGCCAGTGCTTCTGATTCTCTCGATGTATGTGTTTCTCAAGTTTGTGGTGCCCAATATTCCGGGCTCCGCGCCCTTGCCGTCCAGCCTGATTTTTCTGTACCTCATGCTGACGACGACGGGGATCGTCATCTTCGCGACTCTGAGCCGCGAATCGAAGGACGCCTTCTTCGCTCCGATTCTGAATTTTCTTACGGGCGAAAACATCGGCGCGATGCAAGCCGCCCGCTACGGCTTCTTGATCCTCTTCCCGTTGCTGGTCGGCTGGCAAACCTACGGGAGCACCGCGACGAGCGATGCGCCTCCCGCGGAAAACCGCACCATCCATCCGGCTCCTCCGGGAGAGTATACGGGCTTGTCGAACCCGGTCTCGAAGACGCCTGAAAATATTATGCAGGGGAAAGGTTTCTACGCCGCGTTCTGCTCGCCATGCCACGGCGGCAAGTTTGACGGCAAAGGGCCGGCGGCCCGCGGCTTCAATCCCCCGCCCGCTAATTTCTCCGATCCCACAACGATCGCCATGCTGCAGGAAAGCTATTTGTTCTGGCGGATCAAGAAGGGCGGCGTCGGCCTCCCGATCGAGGGCATGCCCTGGAAGTCGGCGATGCCGCGCTGGGAAGTGGAGTTGCCGGATGAGTGGATCTGGAAGATCATCATGGGCGAGTACGACGGCGCCCATCAGTCACCGAGAACGTGGGAATAATGCGAAGCGACGATCGGTCGTTGTCCTTCTGTGAATCGAATACGAGGCCCGTATGAAACCGGCGAATCAGATCAGACAATGGGTGAGCGGAGTCGGAGCGGTCGCAGTGACGGCTCTCATTCTGTCCGGAGCGGCTCCAGGCTTGGCGCAGGAAAGCGAGAGTGTGTCCGTGAGTGCGCCGATGGTCAAGGGAACCCTTCCCGTCGACGATCCCAATGCGGCCATCTGGAGCACGGCCAAACCGGCGAAGTTCCCGATGTCCCCGCAGGTTCATTGGCCGAACCGTATTTTGGAAACCACCGTCAAGGATGTCTCTGTCCGCGCGTTGCACGATGGCACGCAAGTGGCGATATTGCTGGAATATGCCGATCCGACGGAAGACCCTGACGATGCAGCCGCCATCGAATTCATGGTCGGCGACAAGAAGGCCCACTTCGCCCACGGCCAGCCGATGGCGCAAGTCGAAGGCGGTCCGGTCAACATCTGGTATTGGAAGAACAAGGATAAGAAGGGCGTGGATATGAACGCCATGGGATTCGGGACGCTGAAGGTCCAGACCCATCAAGACGTGAAAGCCACCGGAGCGTTTTCGAACGGGACGTGGAAAGTGGTCTTCACGAGGCCGTTGGCGACCGAACATTCGGCCGAAGATACGCAACTCGCTCTTGGCGGATTCATCAATATTGCATTTGCGGTCTGGGATGGGCGGAAAGACGGATCGGGCGACCTCGTCGAGAAGGGCTCACAGAAGGCCGTGTCCTCCTGGTGGTACTTCCGCGCTGAAGCGCCGCCGGATTACTCCGGCTACTACTACGCAGCTTTTGCGGCGGCACTGGCTTTGGGGTTCCAGTTTGTCCTGATCAGAAAATTGAAGAAAGGACAGGCAGCATGAAGGCGGCAAGGCTACAAGTCATAGGCGCGGTCGCCGGCCTGATCGGAATCTGGGCCATGACCGCAGGCGGCTGTGCCAGCGAACAGCAGAAGAAGGGCCATGAATTGTACGCCCACTACTGCATGCATTGTCACGGCGAGAGTGGCCGGCAGAACGAAGGCTTCAATTGGTCGTCCATGCCGGATCCCAAGCCCAAAGATCTTTCGAACAAATCAGAAATGAGCACCTTCAAAGACGAGGATATTTTCAATACGATCTCTCGTGACATGAAAGACACCAGTCCGGGTGGGGATAAGATCGGCGACGACGACTTTGCCGTGCCGACAATGCCTACCTTCAAATACACGCTTTCTGAAGATGAGGTCTGGGCGATCGTCGGCTATGTGCGGACGCTGCATGGCATGAAGCTGGAGTTCAAGGTCGAAGAGCGCAAGAAAGAATTGACCGAAAAGCTCAAGACCGCCCAGGAAGCTTTCGATCAGTCCAAGCAGGCCTATGAAGCCGCTGAAAAGAAGGCCAGCGAAGAGGCCGAGAAGAAAAGCGAAGCCACAAAGAAGGACGTGGAAGTGGATGAAGCGTCCTATGCGAAAGAACAGGCGGCGATGGCCGCCGCCAAGAAGGCGCTCGATACCGCGCAAGTCATGCTCAATAATTTCGGCACGCGCCCCGGCAAAGGCCTGAACATTGCGCGCCCGGACATGACGATGACGGCAGAGCAAGCCGCACAGCAGGCGGAGCTGGGCAAGCGCCTCTATCAGAACAAGTACGGCTGCAACGGTTGCCACAGCCTGGCGGGAGAAGGCGGAAAAGTGGGTCCGGCTCTGGACCGCGCGGGCGTCCGGCTGAATTCGACCTGGGTATACCGCTGGTTGAAGAATCCGCAGGCCATGAAGGCCGAAACCAGAATGCCGGCGCTGGGTCTCAGCGATGCAGACGCCAAAGCCGTGAGCATGTACCTGAGCACCATGCGCGCACCGAAAGCCGAAGAGCCGGTCGCAGAGAAGCCGGCAAGCTGAGCGAACGGTTACGCGAGAAATCCGGCGATCAGTCCGACGAAGATCGCCAGCCCGACCCACACGTGAGCCTGAAACATTCGGAATGCCTGCGACGGGGTGACCGCCCCTCGCAGGCTTCTGGTCTGCATCGCAAAAAATACACTCACAGCGCCCAGCATCAGGAAGTAGGGCCAGCCGATTCCGGTCTGCAGACCTGCTGCAATTAGCAGCATCAGCATCACGCCCAGCATCAGACCGACCGCAAGCCAAATGGATGAGCCAAAGAACAGCGCGGAGGATTTCACGCCGATGCGCCGATCATCCTCCAGGTCTTGAATGGCATAAATAGTGTCGTAGGCGATCGCCCAGACGATCGTGGCGGCAAAGACAGTCCATGCGGTCCGATCGAGCGTTCCTCTGGCGGCTGCCCAGGCCATGATCGTACCCCAGCCGAACGCCAGACCGAGCATCGCCTGGGGAATGTGAAGCACGCGTTTGGAAAAGGGGTACAGTGCAGCCAAGAGCAGCGCCATCGGTGAGAGCCACAGCGTCAGCGGATTGAGCAGCCACAAGAGACCGGCCGCGGGTACGAGGAGGGTCGCGAGGACGACGAAGGCCTGCCGTCTCGTCAATTCTCCGGAAGCCAGCGGGCGTGATTTCGTTCTCGCGACCCGGCGATCGAAGGATTGATCGGCGAGATCGTTCAGGACCACACCGGCGCTGCGCATTAGAAATGAGCCGGCGACAAAAATCGTAAGCAGGCGCAGCGAAGGATATCCGCGCTCCGCCAGGACCAGCGCCCAGCAGGTCGGCAACAATAAGAGGGCGGTGCCGGTTTGATTGCGAAAACGGATCAATCGCAACCAGGCTTCCCAGGGGACTGACTTGGAGTGTGTGGACCTATCTGTCGGATGCTCGGGCATGGGCGGGACCTTAGCCCAGGAGAGAATAGCTGTCAATTTGTTGCCTGAGTTGTGATCGGCCCCGCGAGTTCTGTATAAAACAATGGTGCAACGAGTGATGCAACGACGACAACAACGTGCCGGTGTTCGCGGTTCTGCGGGGTTCGTTCTCGTCGGTCTGCTCCTGACTGCGTGCATCAACGGCGTCTGGTTCGCGCAAGCTGATGCCGTGGCAAGCGCGGCCGCTGAGCATCCGCCGGAGAGGGCGGTCGCGGCCACTTCGGCTACGGTGAATCAACGCAACGACTCCTCGGCCGTGTTGACCTTCCGGGCCATCCTCCGCGATGAAAATCGAGATCAGCTTCTCCAGCCGGATGAGCCGCTCACGATCGAACTGGAAGTGAAGAACGACGGCCTTGTCGAGGCCAAGGGAGTCGAGGTGATCATCGGAGGCACCGGAGCCCTCACGGGCCAGCTTCCGCCGGTCATTGTCATCGGAGATGTCGCGCCCGGCGAGATCAAGCGAGCGACGATGACCAAACCGATCTCCGGCGTGAAAGAGCCCCTGCAGGGAGAACTGTGGCTAAGCCTTCGATCCCGATCGCCGTTGTCGCAGGAGCCGGCCCCCAAGAAATTCACGGTTATGGTGAAGCCCGGTCATGGGGACGAGAGCCAGGCCCCCGCCGATGTCGAGCAGGTGCCAAAGCCATCGGCATCGTTCAAGCAGCCGAAAGCCGTTGTGATCGCGATTGGAGTAGGAAATTTCCGCGATGCGCAGGTGTCGCCCTCAAAGTTTGCGGCGCACGACGCCGAAGTGATGGCATCGTATCTGCAAACCATCGCCGGCCTTCCCGCCGACCGTGTACGCCTGTTACTAAACGGACATGCGCTCAAACAGGATCTGGTCGAGACCTTCGAGGAGTGGCTTCCCCGGCGAGTGGACCCCGCGACGGTCGTCTATGTCTATTTTTCCGGGCGGGCACTCGTGGACGGCGCCAGCGGCGCCGTGTCGTTGGTGCCCCATGACGGCAGCCTCACGTCAGGGGGACGGGTGTATCCGGTTCGGCGCCTGCAAGAATTGCTGGCCCGGTTACCGATTCAGCGGGCGATCTTGATGTTCGACGCCTCGTTGGAACATGTCTCCGGGGCTGACCCGGCGACCGGAGCGGCTCCGGTGTGGGAGATCGGTGGAGTGGATGCCGGTGCCAAGATGATGTGGATGATCGGGAACAGCGGTTTGCAAGAGGCCCATGCCTTCGAGCGCGGACGGCATGGATTGTTTACCTATCACTTGCTGAGAGGCCTGCAGGGTCCGGCGGATCTCGATCGCGACGGCACGGTCGTGGCGGGAGAGCTCTGCGCCTTCGCCCGTGGAGAAGTCGCCCGTGCGGCGGGCGAGCAATTCGGGAGTGGCCAGGAATCGATCTGTTTGCCTTATCCCGGTCAAGGAGCGATGGTCAGAATTCATCCGATGGCCAGGGGGCACAATCCTAAGCCGGTGGTGCCGGTCAAGAAAGAGGCTTCCGGACCAGGAGAGGTTCCCGCCGCGTCGCCGACGGGGGTGGGGCCAGGTCAGTAAATGTGACGGAGCCGCGCTCCTTCGTTGACAGGCTGCAGGGTGCGCCGCTATCATTGTGCCGGGCTCGCGGGATAGAGCACAGGATGCCCGAGCCATTCGCCGCTGGTCAGGATCGCCGACGTAGCTCAGTTGGTAGAGCAGCTGTTTCGTAAACAGCAGGTCGCCCGTTCAATCCGGGTCGTCGGCTCCATTCACCCCATAGGCGATGCGATACGCTGAACTGCCGAACGGATAAGTCAGTCGAGTGATCCGTCGATCTGGAAGGCCCCCAACATCGTAGTTCCCCTCATGCTTCATACCTTCGCCCATTCCCATCGTTTCTATGCCCTCATCGCCGTCTGGTTTCTCATCTGCGGTCTAGCGGCGATCGATTTCTGTGACTTGAACGACGAATTGCTGCAACCCCTCATGGTGGCGGGCGTCATAGTTGAGTCGGAAGTCGAAGAGCTCGATGACGATCTGCTGCCGCTGCTTCGTCACGAGGGGGAGTCTCGTATCAGCGGGACGATGGTGCTCTCTTCCCAGGGTTGGTCTGCCTTGCCCGCACCGCATGAACAGCGGGCGTTTCCCCTTCTGTATCTCCAAGTGTCGCAGCTCCGGATCTGAACCCCCTCATTCTCTCTCAGTGTTCCGTGTCACATCACTTCGTAATCGGTCTGTGACGGCCCGACTGCCGCGTCAAGTCAGCGGTCATCCACACCGATACAGCAAGGTGGAGAAGGAGCAGGGTTTATGATCGATAAAGTGATCGGCTTCGCGCTCGCGCAGCGCATGTTTGTCTTCGTTGCCGGGCTTGTGCTGCTCTTCGGGGGGCTCTACGCGTTCCATGTGTTGGACGTCGTGGCCTATCCGGATCCCTCTCCGCCCATGATCGAAGTGATCACCCAGTACAGCGGGTGGCCGGCCGAGCAAATCGAACGGGCTATCACCCTGCCGATTGAGATTGCGCTCCAGGGCATGCCGGGCCTGACCGATATCCGTTCTCTCTCTATCTTCGGTCTGAGCGACGTCAAAGTCTATTTCGACTTCGGGACGGAGTATTTCCGCGACCGGCAGGAAGTCCTCAACCGGCTGCAGACGATTACGCTGCCGCAAAACGTCCAGCCGGCGATCTCTCCATGGTCAGCCATCGCGGAGATCTTTCGCTATGAAGTCACCGGCCCTGGCAAGAGCCTGACCGATCTGAAGACCATTCAGGACTGGCAGATCCGGCGGGAATTCAAGCGGGTCCCGGGGGTGATCGATGTCAGCACTTACGGCGGCACGACCAAGGAATATCACGTCGATCTGGACCCGGGGGCTCTCCTGGGGTTCAACGTGTCGCTGGATCAGGTCATTCAAGGGCTCAAGCAAAATAATACCGACGTGGGCGGCAACTATCTCACGATGGGAGCGCAAAGCTTCAACGTGCGCGGCATGGGGCTGATGCGGGATCTCGACGACATCGCCGACACCGTCGTGACCGAAAAGGACGGCACCCCGATCTTCGT
>JACOEJ010000014.1:19649-50681 GCA_024998645.1 Nitrospira sp. | reverse complement strand
ATCGGGCCGCCGGAAGCCGCCGTGAACTGCCCGAGCAATCCCAAGAACAGTAGCAACGAAAGCAGAGCAGGTTTCATCATCGTCTCCCGGTTTACCCACTATCACAGGTCCAGCCAGCTCATCATACTGCCGGAGGTAAGAGCTGCCACAATATTTCGCAACTCAACCCGAAAGAAATTCAGGCCGCAATGTGTGCAAGAGACGTATCGATATTGAGAACTTTAAGATGAGAGAGAAGTCGGACGTTTTTCCCGAGGTTCCCGAGGCAGCTCAAAACTTCTTCCAGTAAGGCCGCAGGAAGCGGGACGACTGAGGCGTACCTTTGGGGTACGTCGCAGGGAGGCGCGCGCACGAGAACGAAGCTCGGGCAACGATGCGTCTCGGCGCATCGGGGGGGTGGGCGGGTGAGAAGGTCGGATTTTCAGCTGCCGATTAGAGTTCGCGGATGGCGCCCTGAAGAACCGTAATCTGGGTCACCGGATCGCCGGAGGATTTCAGTTCGGTGCGGATCTGATCTTTGAGGTATGAGGAATAGCCGACGCGGTCGACGAGGAGGTCGAGGAAGCGTTCGGCGGGCAGCAGGCTTTGGGTCCGGAGCTCTTCGACCGTGTCGTCGCTCACCGGAATGTAGGTGCTTCCGATGTGGAAGACCACGTTGTAGTAACGACCCTTGCCGATGCGTTCGAACCTTAAGCCCTTCATCGAATACTCCCGGGCAGGCTGTTGAAAAAACCTGCCAGCTTCGTTCTCGTATCGCTCAACACCTCAACGTACTGAGAAGTACGCCTCGGCCTCTCGCTCGCTGCGGCCTCGCTGGGCAGCCTTTTTGAACAGCCTGCAAGAACCATCAAAGAGGGGCCCATTTTAGACAAGTCTTGGCGCGGAAGACAAGGGCGGATACGAGGCGGTTCCGCTAGGCGCTTTTGGCCTTCTTCCCGAAATATTCCTGGCGGCTCACCGACACGTCCGTGACGAACATGACGCCGGAGTGCTTTTCAAACAGCGGCCGGAGGCCGGAGAGGATCGGCTCGACCTTGTCCTCCGGGACGACGGTCATGATCATCTCAAGACTTTCCTGCTCGCTGAACATGAAGTGCGCTTCGCGGATGCCGTGGTGTCCCTTGCCGGACAGGTTACCGATGATGGTATAGCCGGACGCTTTGACGCGATCCAGCAACTCGGTCACGAAGGCCTCGTGTTCTCCCGCGACGATCACGCGGATCTCCTTCATCGGATGCAATGTCAACGCGCCCATCTGTGTGCTCCTTCCTTATCTGTGCCCACGTGAGAATGTCCGCTCTTTAGAGAGCCCCGTCGATTCGAACCCATTCGCCCGTGGGGCGATACCGATACCATACCTGGTCATCGGGGTCGAGGGCGACGAGGTGTACCCACTCGTTATGATAATAGTGCCGTAGGATTTCGTGCCGCTCGATCAGCTTGTCGATGCGTTCGCGAGGCGCCTCCACGATGCTCAGGAGCCGCATCGGTTCGTGGTAGGGCACATCGCCGTTCATCACTGTCTGTCTGGCCAAACCCAGCCGGAGGTCGCTCCAGGGGCCCGACATGATTCCGATCCGCCCCACGACGTTATGGTAGATCTTGCTGCCGCTGCCGTACACGTCGTTGTCCACCGCGGAAAAATAATGCTCCATGTTGATCCACTGCGCCACGACTTGCGGACCGGTCAACAACACTTCCAGGAGACGGCCGCTCGGGTCCTGGGCCGCATCGTAGGATTGCAGAAATACCCGCCCGTCGAGATTGAGTCCCTTGGTCAGCTCCCGTCGTCCGATCACAAACGCGGTGTTACTCGAGAGGCCCCACTCCGGCCGGACCTGACTCCAGTCTACACTCCGTTTTCGCACGTGCGATTCAGCTGCTCCCTCGTCCAACGGCTGCTCAACCTCGGGGAAGCGCGTACAGCGTTCCTGACTCGTGAGGGTGGAGGCTTCCTTCAGGTCTTCCTGTAGCCGCGCGAGGTCGGCGCGATGGGTGGGCGGCACATCTTCCAGATCGAACAGTTGGACCTCATCCGTCGTCGTATCCACCTGGCCGGCCAGAAAGTGGGTGTCGGACGGGATCACCAGTTTATTTTTGGCCAGCCGCTCCCTGACTTTTTGGTTGTTCGCCATCATCGCCAGGACGCGGGCATTCGGGTTGCCTGCATTCCCGCCGCAGGCGCCGCAATCCAGGGCCGACTCATAGGGATTGTTCTCCGACGTACTTCCGTGGGCGCAGATCAAGACCAGCCGGGCCAGGTTGTCCGTCAGCCCCATCATCCGCAGCGCCGTGTCGACCGTGAGGGTCTGTTCCTCGACGGTGAACCCGGTGCGGGTGATCCGTTCCTTCTGGCGAGAGGCCGCGCGCGCAGTGAGGTCGTATTGGCGCCGCAAGATGTCGACGAGGAGACGCAGGGTGTCGGTCGAAAGCCCGGCCAGTTGCGCCGGTTCAACCAGGGCCGGCTCAAGCTCGGTTTGGCCGTTCAGCGCATGTTGACGCAGGGCTTCGACCAGAGCCGGAGTGATGCGCGAGCTGCGCAATCCGCCGTGCTCGTGCAGCACTTTTCTGACGATGGCGTGGTGTTCGGCCGCCAACATCTCCGCGGTTTCGGCCGGAGCCATCTTGTCGACGGTCAGCGTCGTGGCGATGGCCGGCACAAACAGGCGGCGCAACCAGGAGGTCCAGCGCTGGTAGAGCGACGGCAGGAGGGTTTTGCCGAAGATCGGGAGGCCGTAGAACCAGCCGAGCGATTCCACCATGACATAGGGCGTCACGACGTTTTCTTTCAAATCGTGCAGCAGCGTATGGCCGGCATGGACCCACTTGGTGCGGGATTTGTGTTTCGACACTTTGTGATCGAGGTAACTCCGTGGAATTTCACGTACCTCGTTCTTCGCGCGCATGATCACGGGGAACTGTTCGGTGTCGTGTTCCTTCCCCCAGGCGCGATAGCGAATGAAGGCGGCGAAGAATCCGGCGAAGCCGTAGGTCTCGTGCGGACCGGTGGATTCCAGGTGCCGGCGAAACGGCTCGGAGCGCACATCGATGCAATAGACCGATTGTGAATAGGGGCGGCTCGTACCCGGCTGGTCCGGCGGCACGATTCGCTGCGGCGGCGCGGTCCGCAACTGGGCGAGCAGGCGCTGCTGGTAGGCGGCTTCCAGGGCTTTGAGCCACACCGGTCCATGGTCCGATTCGGGAAATGACTCCATCCAATCGAAGAGCTGTTTCAGCGTGGCGTGCGGCGTCTCGGCCAGGACCGCCGGATCCAGTTCCAAGGAGCGCGCCAGCGCCACAAGCCGCTTGGCGGCGCTGCGGCGGGCGGCAATTTCCTGCCGTGGGACCACGTCCGTTCCGTAGCGCTCGATGACACGGCCCCACCCGTTTCCTTTGTGATGCCGGAGCCGATCCACTTCTTCGGCATACAGCGCGGGCAATCGCCCGGCGACCCGCTGTCTCCTCAAATAGTATTCGTCGGGGTGCTGGCGCATATAGGCGACGACGGCGTCGTAACGCCCCTCGATGCCGAGTTCTTCGCGGCAGGTTTTCTGAACCAGCTCGCTGGCGTACCAGAGGCGGATGGCGAGGAATTTCACGAGGCCGACCGGATAGGCTTTCTGCCAGGGATAATCCCGTTCTTCCGCGCGCCACTTAATGAAGCCGGCCCAGCCGGGGAGGGCGGTCAATTGCAGCGACAAGTAATCCTGGCGCAGATTCGACGGAATGCCGAGCGTGTCCAGACTCCGCAGCAAGGCATCCTCTGGATAGTCAGGCAGCTGGGCAATCTTTCTGCGGCTGTCTGCGATGCCGCAGGGCGACCATTCCTGTGCCGCCAGATCTTTCCAGGCGTGATACAGCCCTTTCTCCCGTCCCGGCATAGGCCAGGTTGCATGGCCTTCGTCCAGGAAGGCCTCGCACCACTTAATGAGTTCGTGGTTGATCTGCTGGACGATCTGCGTCCCGAAGGTGTCGTCGCACCAATGCGACAGCGTGAGCCACCGGCCCAGTGCCGCCTGATCGCCTTCCACGATGAGGTGGATCCGTTTGAGGAGATCGGGGAATCCCCACTCGGAAGAGAGACTGGCCGCGACGACGTCGATCACGGCTTGCGCGGGATCGTGCAACTGATCATCCAACGGCTCTGTCGCCGGCGCGCAGAGTCCGTCTGTGAGACAGGCTCGCAGCACGTCGCCGTGCGGGATCCGGCGCGAGCCGATCGTGACCGACTGATCCTGGACGAGGGGCTTCAAGGCGGCGTCGAGATGGGCCGCCTCTATCCGGCCCGTCTTCAGATATTCGCGATAGAGCGTGCCGGGGAGATAACTATGGCCTCCCATAAATTGCTTGCCGCGCCGGGCCGTCTCTTCAAACGGGAGATATTCGAGGCTATGCAGCGGATTGTGGTGGACGAAGGTCCGCATTGGCCAGTACTGCGCAATCACCTCGCCGGCGAGTTGGACTACGCCGCGCAGCTCCATCCGTCTGGATTCGATGTCGATCAACGGGTTTATCGGTTCCATACGAGCGATCCTGAGTCGATGCCGGCCGGCTGTGAATTGGCGCTGGCCGGAAGGGTTGTCCGGTCCGGTCCGAAGAGACTGATCGGTACCACACCCAGCGCGAGCAGGGTCAAGACGAGAATGATCAGGGACACCAGTTCTGTCTGGAGTAAATCGGCATGCCTCAAATCTGTCCGCCGCGCTCCGAACAGCAGCCCTTGCACGAGGGCTAGAATGTACCAGGATGCCGCAAGCCAGGCACAGACGAGGACCACGATGCCGGCGGAGAAAGCCGCCGTCGATGACAGTAGCAATCCCATGAAGCCCGCGAAGACGCCGAACGGCGGCAGCCCCATGGCGGCCAGAGCCAGCAGTGACAGGAGCACGGCATACTGGGGCATGGTGGAGGCCAATCCGCTAATGGCCTGCGGATCCACGTCGTCTCCGTAGCGGGTGCGGATAATTTGCCAGGCTACCAGGAGTCCGCACATCACGAGGCCGACGGCGCCCACGAAGAGCGCCGCGCGCGGCGTCGCCGACCGTGTGGTCACGACACACCACCAGAGCATCGAAAAGAACGACAGACTGCTGTAGGCCAGCAGGAGCCGCACACGTGACTGAGCCAGTGCCTTGATCGCGCCATAGACGGTACCGGCGAGGGCCAGGAAGCTCATCGTCCAGACGACGGGCTCCGGTAAGGTCGCCGCGAGCGGGGCCAGACTATGCAGGCCGAGCGCCGGAAAGAGCAGGACCATGAACGACGGTAAATTGCCGGGCAACCGGGTCAGTGCGGTGAGATGTCCATCGTGAAACGGTACGAGGGGCAAGAGAATCGTGCAGGCCAGCAGCGCCGCCATTGACGACAGCGGCGGGGCGGCGACCAGTGTCAGCAACAGGCAGAGGGCGCCGAGCGTGTAGGCCCCGAGACCCCACCAGGAGATGGGCCAGAGCGGCGTGTGATGGCGATAGAGCAAGACGATGACGAAACCATGGATTACCATCAGGAACAGTTTGCCGATGACCGGCTGGCTCGTGAGGGCGCCAAGGCCCAGGCTCAGAAATATCAGAGTCAGGACCCAGGATGCGCGATGGTCCCGGTGATGCGGTTGACCCAGGAGCGACACCCCGGCGGTGAGCGGGAGCAAAAACAGAAGAAGCAGGCCCTCGGGCGGGGTTGTCAGAAATCCAGCGAATCCCACGACGCAAGCGAGACTGACGGCACAGACGCCGACTGACCAGGCCATGAGCCGGTGAGGGTGCGTCCACAACGCGGGGCTCAAGGCCGCGCCCAGCAGGGGAACACCCGCGAGGATCCAGGGAATGAGGGTCGCGTCGATCATCGAGACCATCCGCGTTCGTGTTTGTCGAAGCGATGGACGACGCGCATGACGGTCCGTCCCAGCAGTTGATAGAGCTCGTCGGCATACAGGCGGTTCATGAACAGGACATACAATCCGTTTCGTCCACCTTCGATCCAGCGTGTGACCCACTGTGGCATCCAGATCGTCCGGCCGTGGGCCTGCATGTAGAGATAGCACCAGCTGAGGACGGTCATGATCGTGGCCATGAGAACGATGCCATCGAACATCCAGTTGGGCAGATCCGCAGCTTGAAAGTACGAGGCCACTTCTGCGGGATTGGGATACAGGAAGGCGGTGAACGATTCGACGGCGAACAGGTAGACGAAGACGACGAAAAGCAGCGTCAGGAGCATCGCGGAGGATACTTTCCAGGAGGCAATCGCGCGCAGTCGCGTGAGCGTCAAAATGGCCTGGGATGAGGTCAGCCAGATAAAGAACAGGAAGATGACCGTGCCCTGCGATTCGAGCAGCGGGATGCGCAGGACTCCGTGGGTGACCAGCAGAATGACCAGGGGAATCACGAGTGTCGTCACAAATCCGGTCGACCAGGTGAGCGGGGAGAAGTGCTCCTCCTCTTCCTGAGGGTCCGCATGAGGAACGTGCGGTTCCTGTCGGGCTTTATGAATGACGTTGCCGCAATTCAGGAAGACGGTGGCTTTGAAGAGTCCGTGGGCGATCAAATGGAACACCGCCAGCGAAAAGGCGCCCAACCCGCATTCCATAATCATGTAGCCCATCTGGCCGATAGTCGAGAAGCCGAGCGTTTTCTTGATGTCGTTCTGCGCCAGCATCATGGTGGCACCCAGCACCGCGGTCAGAGTTCCCACCACGAAGGCCACATGTAACGTCGTCGAGCTGAGTCCGAAGAGCGGCGCCAGCCGGTTGATCAGGAAACCGCCCGCATTGATGATTCCGGCGTGGAGCAAGGCGTGCACCGGCGTCGGCGCATAGAGCGACCGGGGCAGCCAGAAATGGAGAGGAAACTGCGCGGATTTCCCCATGGCTCCGACGAAGATGAGCAGGGTGACGGCCGTGGCGGCACCGATATCCATCCCGGGCCAGAGCGAGAGCGCGACCTGCCTCTCAGTAGCTCGCGCGAAGAGTTCTTGAAATTCCAGCGTGCCATAAACGCGATATGCGAGGACGATTCCCGCCAGAAATGCGGCATCGGCGACGCGCAACAGCGTAAAGGTGTTGAAGGCTCCCTTGAGCGTTGCCGCATGCTCATGATTGTGTGCGAGGAGATAGAGCAGATAGCTCAAGATTTGCCAAAAGAGAAACAGCATCATCAGATTCGCGCTGGAGACCATGCAAATCAGCACAAAATCCGTGAAGCAGATCAGGGCCAGATACCGGCGCATGTGGCGATCCTGGTACATGTAGCCGGTCGAGTAGACAAAGATCAGGGTACTCACGCCCGCGATCAACGTCATCATAATGGCGCTCAGCCGATCAATGTAGAAACCGATTGGGAAAATAAGCGCGGCCACCGACCCTGGATCGTAGAATCGAATGGAAATGGGCCCCTGCACGGCGACGACATAGAGGGTTCCGATGGCGCCGCAACAGGCCGCTCCGATGGGAAAGGCGGCGATTTTCGCACGAAGGTCGCGCGTGTCATCCGGGCCGATCAAGACGATCAGCGCCGCGGCGAGCAAGAGCAACGGGATGAGAAGCACAAACGACACGGGCACTCCCTGACACCGGAACGTGATGATCTCTCTTCTGCCTTCGCGCCGACCCGGCATCGGGCGGTCGCAGACCGCCTCAGAGGGTCCTCGCGGCGTCCATCATTAGTACGTTGCCTAGACTATCGTCAAGCACTGAGTCGGCCGGATTTCTCCCCGGCGGACCTGACGTCGTTCGCGCGCATTCTTCCCACGGGGCTCCGGGGGAATCCGCGGCCTTATCGTTCGGTGCGTCTGTCGAGATGACGAGCGGTCTGTGCGATGGTCTGGCCGAATCGATCGTAGAGCCCGTCCACATACAACCGGTTCATAAACAGGACGTAGAGTCGGATCCGCAGGCCTTCAACCCAGGCCGGCGTCCACACGGTCCGGCCATGGGCGCGCAGATAGAGATAGCACCAGCTGAGGACGGTCATGACCGTGGCCAGCAGGATCATGAGATCAAAGAGCCGGCTGGGAAGCGCGGCGGCTTTGAAATATGCCGCGACCTCGTTCGGATCCGGATACAAGAAGGCCGTAAAGGACTCGACAGCGAAGAGATACATGAACACGACAAACAGAAGCGTGACCAGCATGGCGGCCGACACCTCCCATGAAGGCACCGCGCGCAGGCGGGTGAGCGTCAAAATGGCTTGCGAGGAGGTGATCCAGATAAAGAACAGGAAGATGACCGTGCCTTGGGATTCCAGCAAGGGAATGCGTAGAACGCCGTGGGTGACCAGCAGGATCACCAGGGGAATCATCAGGGTGGTCACGAAGCCGGTCGACCAGGTGAGGGGAGAAAACGCCTGCACCTCTTCCTGGCGGTCCGCATGGGGGAAATGCGCTTCCTGTCGGGCTTTGTGGATGACATTGCCGCTGTTCAGGAACATGGTGGCCTTGAAAAGCCCGTGGGCAATCAAATGAAAGACGGCGAGCGAGAAGGCGCCCAGGCCGCACTCCATGATCATGTAGCCCATCTGACCGACCGTCGAGAAGCCGAGGGTCTTCTTGATGTCGTTTTGCGCCAGCATCATCGTGGCGCCTACGATCGCCGTCAGCGTCCCCACCACGAAGGCCACATGCAGCGTCGTCGAACTCAGCCCGAACAGCGGGGCCAAGCGGTTGATCAGAAACCCTCCGGCGTTGATGATGCCGGCATGGAGCAACGCCGTCGCCGGCGTCGGGGCATAGAGATAATGGGGGAGCCAGATGTGGAACGGGAACTGCGCGGACTTGCTCATCCCGCCGATGAACAGAAGCAGCGTCACGGCCGTGGCGCCGCTGATCTCCCATCCCGGCAGCGGCGACAGAGTGACGGGTGATTCGGCCGCCTTGGCAAACAGCACCGGAAACTCCAGGGTTCCGTAGAGGGCGTAGGCCAGAACGATTCCCGCCAGAAACGCAATATCTCCGACCCGCAACAGCGTGAATGTCTTGAAGGCTCCTTCAAGCGTGCCCGCATGAGTATGGTTATGGGCCAGGAGATACAGCAGATAACTCAAGAGTTGCCAGAAGAGAAACAGCATCATGAGGTTCGCGCTGGAGACCAGGCAGAGCAGGACGAAGAGCGCCAGACCGATGAGAGCGAGGTACCGCGGTTCGTGAGGGTCCTGATACATGTAGTCGATGGAATAGGCGTAGATGACGGTACCGACGCCGGAGATGAGGACAATCATGACGGCGCTGAGCCGGTCGATATAGAAGCCGATCGGGAAGGTGAGCGCCGCCGTCGAGATCGGATCGTAGAAGCGGATGCTGATCGGCCCCTGCGTGGCCACAATATAGAGGAGGGCGACCGCACCGCAGAACGCCGCCCCGATCGGGAAGATGGCAAGCTGGGTGCGGGCGCGACGTGAGCGTTCGTCACCGACGGCGACCATGAGCGTCGTCAAAAGCGGGAGCAGGGGAAGCAGGATGGCGTACACAGGCACCTCACGGCTTCAGAAACACAAAAGCCAACGGGGCTACGCGACGATCTGTCCACGCATCACCGTTGGCTTGTACTGCAACCGGCCCGAAACGTGCCGGTCACCCTACCGCCTCTGTCAAATCCAATACGATGGTTCCGTCTATCCCGGATGAACGAGGTCGACAGGGAACGCCATCGGACGCATTCATGCCCCTTTATCCGGCATCCGTCCCCGGGTAGTCAAGGCATCGGGTACATTGTCCACCAGAATCTAGGTCTTCGGGCCCACGCGTCCTGCCTTTCGGCCCAAGGAGGTGCAGGTAGGCCCTTGTGACCTTCGCCGAAGCCCCTCTATACTTGGCTCCTACCGTCCGGCTGGAAGGGCTGTGTGATGAACAAAGGGCTGACCAAAGGCGAAATCGAATCGGCGATTCGGAACGCCATTATTAAGTTCGAACAGGAATTTATGGGGCGTGGCCCGGAGGATGTGCGCGCCTATATCGTGCGGGATCTCGTCGTCGTTCGCTTGAAAGGTGTCCTGACGCCGGCAGAACGGCAACTGGCCAAGACCGCCGAAGGCGTCGACATGGTCAAACGAATCCGGCAAACCCTCATTGCCCAGGGGCGCGAGAAGCTCTTCGAGCAGGTGAACGACATCACCGGAGCCAAATCGCTGGCGCTCTTTACCGATATCAATGCCCAGATCGGCGAGAAGGTGCTGGTCTTTACGGTGGATCGGGACCTGGAAGGGCTTGGCCGGTAATGGCTCGCCGTGCATTGGAAACACTCTCGTTCGATAACTCCTATGCGCGTCTGCCCGAATCGTTCCACGCCAAATTGAATCCCACGCCCTTCTCGTCGACTCCCTATCTCATCAGCTTTAATCGTGCGGCAGCGGAACTCATCGATCTCGATCCGGCGGAAGCGGCGCGTCCGGAATTCGCCGGCGTGTTCGGCGGGAGCCTCCTCGTGCCGGGCATGGAACCGTTGGCGATGCTCTATTCCGGTCATCAATTCGGCGTCTATGTGCCGCAACTCGGCGACGGCCGCGCGATCTTACTGGGCGAAGTCCGGAACGACCGGGGCGAGAAATGGGATCTCCAACTCAAAGGCGCGGGCATGACGCCCTTTTCGCGCGACGGTGATGGCCGCGCCGTGTTGCGCTCCACGATTCGCGAGTATCTCTGCAGCGAAGCCATGCATGGGTTGGGTATTCCGAGCACGAGGGCGCTGTGCATCGTCGGCAGCGATCATCAAGTCTATCGTGAACAGGTGGAGACAGGCGCCGTCGTGCTGCGCATGGCGCCGACGCATGTGCGCTTCGGTTCGTTCGAAGTCTTCTACTATCGGAAGCAGCATGAGCAGCTGAAAGTCCTGGCCGACTATGTGATCGCGCAGCACTATCCCCATCTGGTCGACGCCTCCGACAAGTACGCGCGGTTCTTTACTGAGGTGGTTGAGCGGACAGCGAAGCTGATCGCCCAATGGCAGGCCGTCGGCTGGGCCCATGGCGTGATGAACACCGACAACATGTCGATTCTCGGAATCACCCTCGACTACGGACCGTTCGGGTTTATCGATGATTATGATCCCGGCTTCATCTGCAACCACTCCGACCACAACGGCCGCTATGCGTTCAATCAACAACCCTATATCGGGCTCTGGAATCTGAGCTGTCTGGCGCAGGCGCTGCTGCCATTGGGTGAGAAGGACGCACTGAAAGCCGCCCTGGATTCCTACACGCCTCTCTGCGAGCGCCGGTATATGGAACTGATGCAGGCCAAGGCCGGGTTGAACCAGGAGCAGGAAGACGATGCGGCGTTGATTCAGGACTTACTCGGCCTCATGCAGCAGAGTCACGTCGATTACACGAACTGCTTCCGCACTTTAGGAGCATTTTCATCGGCGGAGGGCTCGCTCAACGAACCGCTCCGCGATTTCTTTCTCGACCGTGCGGCGTTCGATGCCTGGGCCCAGCGCTATGCCGAACGGTTGCGCAAGGAGCAGAGCCACGACGGGGAACGGCGCGCACGCATGAACCGGATCAATCCCAAGTACGTGCTGCGCAACTATCTGGCCCAGACCGCTATCGAGAAGGCGCAGCAGAAGGACTATTCGGAAGTCGATCGCCTGTTGGGGCTGTTGCAAGATCCCTACAGCGAACAGCCGGGTATGGACGCCTACGCCGCCGCGCCCCCCAACTGGGGCAAGCATTTATCGGTGAGTTGCTCGTCCTGATAGGGGCTTCTGCCGGGGCACTCTTTATGCTCCGGCTGGAAGCTGCGTTCTGAAAGGCAGCTCGACTCACTGGACCGGTGGGTTCATAGGGCGGCCTCCCGCTGCGCAAGGAGCATGAGCGTGAAGTTTCAGATGACGGCACAGACCAGCAGGAGCCTGCTCGTCTCGGTCTGGTTCCTGATGGTGCTCGCCGCCTGTACGCAGGACGGAGGCGGCTCAACTTCCCCGGCTCCTTCGGTCCCCCCGCCTCCGGTAGCCGGGAATCCTGCAACCGTCTCGCTGGCGAGTCCGGCGCAGAATGCAACGGTCCCGGTCGGTCCCGTCACGGTCTCGTTCACGACGCAGTTCTTCACGATCGGCACGCCCGGTCAGACCCATCTGCACTTCTATCTCGATACCGATCCCGTGCCGTACATGTTTTATAACGGCGCTGGCATCAACGCAGACAACGGCGTGCTCTACAACGGCGTTCATACGCATTTCGTCCATTGGAAATCGGCGACGTCATTCGACATCTTCGGACTTTCATCCGCCGCTCATACAGTCCGGTTCGTTCTTGCCGATCAGACCCACAATGAACTGCCGAACAGCGAAGCAACGAAGACCCTCCATGTTTCGGTCAGCCAACCGCCGGCCGGTGATCTGCAGCTACAATCCGTTTTGCCGAATCTGAACTTCCCGGTCGGATTGTCCTTAGCGCCGGATGGCCGCGTGTTCTTCAACGAGCGCTTGACGGGGAAGATTCGCATCATTGATCAGCAATGGCAGCTCATCCCGACAGAGTTTTGCCAGATCGCGATCGCCACGAGCGGGGAGCAGGGTCTGCTCGGTCTAACCCTCGATCCGGACTTTGCGACGAACCATTTTGTGTACGTCTATCATTCGGCCTCGGGCCCCTTGCGCAATCGGGTGATCCGTTACACCGAGTCCGGCGGGTCCTGCACGAATCAACAGATCATCCTCGACAATCTGCCGGCCAGCACCAATCACAACGGCGGCATCATTCAATTCGGGCCGGATGGGAAGCTCTATGTGGTCATCGGCGATTCAGAGAACACGGCGAACTCCCAGAGCCTGACAACATTGGCCGGGAAGATCCTGCGATTGAATCCCGACGGCAGCGCACCATCCGACAACCCGTTCTTCTCAAACCCGAACGCCAACGCGCAAAAAGTCTTCAGCCTGGGCCATCGCAACAGCTACGGGTTCACTTTCCATCCCCACACCGGCCATCTCTGGGAGACCGAGAACGGACCCGGCGATAACGATGAAATCAATCGCGTGGTGGCGGGAGGAAATTTCGGTTGGCCGACTGTCGGAGGGATTGCGAACAATCCGAGCTTCCTCAATCCGATCCTGGCCTACACGCCGACGATTGCCCCGACCGGGATCGTTGCCATACCCGAAGATTCCACGGTGTATCCTGTGCCCTACAAGAATAATCTGTTGTTCGCTGCCTGGAACGATGGACAGATCCGCCGCGTGGTCTTGAGCGGGGCCGATCTCACGCAGCTGGGCAGCACCAGCACGGCGTACAACGGCGGCCAGGGTGGGCTCCTCAGCATGATGCTGGGGGCCGACGGGTACGTCTATGTGTCCAACGCCGGCGGCATCTTCAAAGTCGTTCCCTAAGTAGCGGCCCATCCGCTCAGTCCTTCTCGAGTTGTTCCCCGGAAACTCCTTGCAGTCTCCTCCTCTGTCTGATGTAGAGTGACAGGACTGTCATCTCTTCTTGAGGAGTGCGACCTGTGGCGAAATCTCGCGGTGATTCGAAGCTGGCGGTGGCGGGCGCGTTGACGCTTGTGTTGGCCATTGCCGGTGTGTTGTTGGTGAAAGAACCGCTGCGCAGTTCGCGCCCGGTCGGCACCGGGTTGGAGATGAAGCAGAGCACGGGTGAGCAGTTGGTCCGGGCGCGGCTGTGGGAAGATCCGGTGGCGGCAGTGGAGCGGGCGATCCGGGAGAAGGGATCCCCCAACGCAGTGTCCCCTGCATCATCCTCGTTGGCCCAACGGCTCAGGCCTCTCCGGCAGGCCATCGTTGAACGGGTCAAGAGCGGGCAGCGCCTCACCGTCCTGCTGACGACCACGAGCGGAGGACCGTATGTAGAAAGCACTGAGTCGCGGCTTCGCGACCGGTATGCGATCGGTACGGCTCTCGGCGTGGCCTGTTACGCTCCGGAAGACGAGAGCCATCTTTCTTTTATCGATTGGGAACGGCAAGGCCCCGTTCAGGGGTTGCCATATGAATGGTATCGCCTCAGGAAGACCCGTAACTGTGGGGAGGCAGGGTCGCGAGCGGACAGCGTGCTCGTCATCTGGTTGCCGGACGAAGCCTTTAGTCGCGGATTCCTGGCCACATTGACGTCACTGTCTCAAGGGCTTGTCTGTCAGGAGACGGGCAAGGGCGAGTGCGCGCTCGCTGACGACAAGCGCAAGTTGGTGCGGCTGAATGCATCCTTGCAGCAGGCGGTCACCTTCAAAATCATCGGCCCCCGCAGTTCTTCGGCCTATCGAGCCCTGCTGGATGAAGCCGGGACGTTATACGGCGACCCGCACGAAGGCCTCGCGGTCTGGCCGAACGCCGACGGGTCGATCGAGCTCTACTCGCCCTGGGCCAGTGCCATGAAAGGGCTTCTGGCCTACGGACTCAAGGCGGAGTCCGGCAAGGGGGCGGCCTGTGCCATCTATGCAGATTGCGAACATGAGTTTTATCGGCGGCTGGCCGATGCGCATGTGCGGCTCGTCTACGATGTCGGCTCGGACGAGCAACGGTTCGAATCGCTGATCGCTGAACTGGAACGTCGACAGGTCCGGCTCGGTTGGGATGCCGTGATTCTCATCGGTGAGTGGGACTCCTTCTACGGACGAGCCCTGCCTATTGAGTTTCGTGCGGCCGCCTGTGCCAAGGTGGCGACCTTTCCGGAGGACGATCTGAAACAGATCCAGGTGCCGGTCGACATCAAGCGCTGGTGTCCGACTATTCCGCAGGCCGTCGATCTGCAGATCCAACGGCCCGCCGACTACGAATCGCTCACCCTGAACGTCTTTCGCTACAGCTATCTTAGCGGGCTGGACGGAGAAGTGCCGGGCGACGACGCGGCGAGAGCCGCCCGGGCTGCCAAGGCGGCGGCCGGCAATCAGGCTGTCGACGCCACGCGGGACCGCCCGGAAGGCCCCGGCCAGCTCGATTATGTGCGCGCGCTGGCCGCGCGCATTCAGGAGGAAGGAGAGGGGGCCCGAGCGATCGGCATTCTGGGGACGGACCCCTACGATGCCTTGCTCATCATCAAGGCGCTCAGGCCCGCGTTTCCCTATGCGATCTTCTTCACCGTGGATCTCGACGCGCGTCATCTTCATCCGAGCGAATACAAGTCGACGCGCAATATGGTGATTGCCTCGCCGTTCGGGCTGCAACTGGATGGAAGTCTCCAGCGCGACGTGCCGCCGTTCCGCAGCAGCTATCAGACCTCGGCCTACTTTGCCGTGCTGCAGGCCCTGCAGCACGTCGTCTGTCGTCCGGATGGTCAGGGACAGAGCGAAACGGGAACGTGCACGTCGGGCTACCATGTTTCGCTGACGCCGGAGGACCGGCTCTACGACGCCGGGCCCCATCCGAGGCTCTTTGAAGTGGGCCGGAACGGAGCGGTGGATCTGAGTGTGGTCGATCAGGAGGGGGTTCGTACAATTCATCCCCTGCGAGCGGACCTCGCTTACAGCGACAAGTACGGACAGCTGAAGCAAGGAGTCGGATTCGATAATGCCGCCGTTGCAGCCGGTGTCGTCCTCGCGCTGTTGACCGGAACCATCATTGTGTGGAGCAATCAGCGGCTCTGGCTCTGGGTCACGGAGAGTCCCAAACTAGTGGGAGCGCTGGGGATCATCCTTCTGGCCGCCTTCTCGGTCTTCGTGGTTTTCGGCGGCGCGACGGCGTTGCTCGCCGGTCATGACGAGGGAGAGCCATTCTCCTGGACGGCCGGCGTCAGCATCTGGCCGAGCGAAGTGCTGCGTCTGTTTGCGGTGGTCCTTTGTCTCATCCTGCTGGCGAAAGGTATGCGCGATCTGACGAAGAACAGCGACCTGATCGGGCAGGATTTTCTGTTTCAGGATGAGTCCGGCAGCAAGCAGTTCTCGCTCAGCACTTTCTGGACCAACCTCAAACGGGTGTCCCACCCGGCCGCGACGATGACCGCGACGACGGTGGATCAGGCCTGGTCCTGGTATCGCGAGGCCGGCAAGCCCGCGCAGCGCGCGGCGCGAACGGTCTTGTTGTTCCTTCTCTATCTCGCCGTCATGTGGCCGCTGAAGCATTGGGTGCTGGACGAGGAGATGATCCATCCCTGCCGGGGGCGCCTGAGTTGCAGCGTCGATTGGGCCCTGACACTCGGCAGCGTCGCGCTCGTGGTCCTGCTCAACCTGGCCGTCTTCGATGCGGTGATGCTCTGCCGGCGGTGGATCGGCTGGGTGACCGCCTCGACCGGCGGCTGGTCCGATCAGGTGCAAGAGGAATATCTCCGGGACTACGGCCTGGGCCAGGCCCAGAAAGCGGAGTTTGAGAAGCTGAAGTATCTGGCGGTGGTCGATCTGATCGGGCAGCGGACCGAAGTGGTGAATCGCCTGATTCGCTATCCGTTCTTCGCGCTGCTGATCATGATCGCCGGCCGGAGCGACTATTTCGATATCTGGAACTACCCGATTCTCCTCCTGTTCTCCTGGGCGCTGAATGTGCTGCTGGCGTTGCTGGCGGCGCTCTTCCTCTACCAGGCGGCGAGCAAGGCAAAAGCCGCCATGCTCACCGGGCTGAGTCGGCAGATGGTCCAGGCTCTGGGGACCGGTCAGGATCGCGATGTCCGGATGAAGCAGGTCCAGTTCATCATCGACGAAGTCGAAGCCAACGAGCAGGGCGCATTCGTCCCGCTCTACCAGCAGCCGGTGATCGAATCATCGCTCTATGGCATCGTCGCATTGTTGCAATATTTGTATATGAGGTAACGGATCACTCATGCGCGAAGAACAGATCAGTGGATTGCGGACGCGAATGGCGGGCGGTACAGACGGCAAGGGTGGAGGTCGCGGGCCTCTCGTCCTGCTGCTCCATGGCTTCGGTGCGCCGGGTGACGATCTTGTGCCGTTGGCCGATGCCCTGAACGTGCCGGCCGGTACGAGGTTTGTGTTTCCCGAAGGCCCGCTCTCACTGAGCTTCGGGCCCGGCGATGCGCGGGCTTGGTGGCTGATCGACATGGCGCGTATTGCCCAGGATCGAGCCGCCGGACGGGTGCGCGACCTCTCGCAGGACATTCCCAAAGGCCTGGCGCCGGTGCGTGAGACGATGCTGAGTTTCTTGAAAGAGATCGAGCAAAAGTTGGACGCCGATCCGAAGAAGACCGTGCTGGGCGGATTCTCTCAAGGTGCCATGCTCTCATGCGATCTCATCCTTCACACGGACCGGCCCTATGCCGGGCTCGTCCAACTGTCCGGCAACATCCTGGCGCAGCCAATCTGGGGGCCGTTGCTCCCGAAGCGCAAAGGTCTGCCGGTCTTTCAAAGCCACGGGGTACAGGACGAGATCCTGCCCTATATCGGGGCAGAACGGTTGCGAGATACGCTGGCCCATGCGGGAATGTCCGTTGAATGGCACAATTTCCGCGGCGGGCATGAGATTCCGAGAGTGGTGCTGCAGCGGCTGGGGCTGTTCATCACCAAGGCGGTTACTTCTACATGAGCGGCCTACACTCATTCGAACTTGCAGCTACTGACGGCAAGCTGATCCGCGGGGATCGCGCGATGGGGAAGGATCGGCAGATTCTCTTCATCACCGGCTTTCTCTCCAAGCGCTGGGGGAATAAGAGCAAGGCCCTCGCGCAGTGGTGCCAGGAGCAGGGCTGGGGATTCTGCTGTTATGATGTGCGCGGGTACGGCGATTCGGAGGGAACGTTCACGGACTACACCCTGTCCGATTGGATCGCCGATGCGCGCAGCGTTCTCACTCTTCTCAATGATGGGCCGCCAACGACAATCGTCGGCAACTCACTCGGCGGCTGGATCGCCTGGCTGATCGCACAAGAGTTCGAGCTTGTCGACCGGCTCATTCTCATCGCCCCGGCGTTCAATATGATGGGCCTGCGCGCGAAGCAGATTTCTCCGGAGCGACGGCGGGCCTGGCAGAGCACCGGCTGGATGCCCTGGGATGACGACCCGCTGCACAAGGATTGGCCGCTGTCCTGGAAGTGGGTCGAGGAAAGCGAGGCCTACTGGCAGACTACGTTTAACCGGCTCAGGCCGGTACAGACGACGATCCTGCACGGATTACAGGATACGGTAATCCTGCCTGACGGGAGCCGGGAGTTCGCCCGGCTGCTGTTGGCCAAAGCCCCGACCTATCCGATCGACTTGAACCTGATTCCCGGCGACCATCGGCTCAGCAGCCCGGAGCAGGTCGAGCGGTTTCATAAGCTGGTACTGGGATAACCATAAAGGAACCAAGATGCTGACCCTGATCCATAAAGAATGCGGCGGACCGGCGCTTGATGAATCACCCGTCGGTGAAGTCTGCGCGATCCCCGTCAATCAGTTCCCCTTCCCCTGCTTCACCTGCCTGGAAGAGATCGTGGACGAATCGGAAGTCCGGCTGTCGCAAGAAATGGGCTTCTAACCAGGCTGGTCCATCATGGCGCTGGTCGGCAGAGGGCAGCAGGGGTTGAGTTGTGCGGGAATGAGGCGGTCTGCTAAGTTGTGCGGCTCAAGAACGTGAATTACTAGCGGAGGATTCCAAGGATCATGGCCACGACCAACGACAAACAAGTCATTTTCTCCCTCGTCAATGTCGGCAAGGTGTTTCCGCCGAAGAAGCAGGTGTTGCGCGAGATCTATCTCGGCTTCTACTACGGCGCGAAGATCGGTGTGCTCGGCTTGAACGGATCGGGCAAAAGCTCGTTGCTCAAGATCATTGCCGGCGTGGATCCCAATTACACCGGTGAGATTACCCGCTCGAAAGGCTACAGCATCGGCTTGCTCGAACAGGAGCCGCAGCTCGATCCGAACAAGACGGTCAAGGAAGTCGTTGAAGAGGGGAAGGCCGAACTGGTGGCGCTGCTCCATGAATATGAAGCGGTGAGCAACAAGATCGGTGAAGTGGGTCCCGAGGAAATGGAAAAGCTGATCGATAAGCAGGGGCAGATCCAGGAAAAGATCGAGGCGGCCAACGGCTGGGAATTGGAAAACGAACTCGAGGTCGCCATGGACGCGCTCCGCTGTCCGCCGGCGGATGCGAAGGTCGGGGTGCTCTCCGGCGGTGAGAAGCGCCGCGTGGCGCTCTGCCGTCTCATGATTCAGGAGCCGGATATTCTGTTGCTCGACGAGCCGACGAACCACCTTGATGCCGAATCCGTGCAATGGCTGGAGCAGCATCTGCAGCAATATAAGGGCACGGTCATCGCGGTGACGCACGATCGCTACTTCCTCGACAATGTGGCCGGCTGGATTCTGGAACTTGATCGCGGTCACGGGATTCCCTTCCAGGGCAATTACACCTCCTGGCTGGAGCAGAAGAAGGACCGGCTGGAAAAGGAAGAGAAAGCCGAATCGAAGCGGAAGAAAACCCTCGAGCACGAGCTGGAATGGATCCGCATGTCGCCCAAGGCACGGCAGTCGAAGGGCAAGGCGCGTTTGAACCGGTATGAGGAACTCGTCAATCAGAAGCAGGACCAGGTTGCGGACGATCTCGAAATCTACATTCCGCCGGGACCGCGCTTGGGCGATGTGGTCATCGAAGCCAATGGAATCAGCAAGGCGTTCGGCGACAAGGTGCTCTATGAGAATGTGAATTTCAGTCTGCCCAAGGGCGGCATTGTCGGCGTGATCGGACCGAACGGCGCCGGTAAGACGACCATGTTTAAGATGATTCTCGGCAAAGAGAAACCGGATTCCGGGACGATCAAGATCGGCGACACGGTGAAGCTCGGCTACGTGGATCAGGATCGCAGCCTCGACGGCAACAAGACGGTGTACGAGATCATCTCCGACGGCCAGGACACGATCAAGCTCGGGAAGGTGGAAGTGAATGCCCGGGGCTATTGCGGACGATTCAACTTTGCCGGGACCGATCAGCAGAAGAAAGTGAAGGAGCTGTCCGGCGGCGAGCGCAATCGCGTGCATCTGGCCCGCATGCTGAAGGAAGGGGCCAATCTCATTATCCTCGACGAGCCGACGAACGATCTCGATGTGAACACGTTACGCGCGCTCGAGGAAGGGTTGGAGAGTTTCGCCGGTTGCGCGGTCGTCAGCAGTCACGATCGGTGGTTCCTCGACCGTTTGGCGACGCATATCCTGGCCTTCGAGGGAGACAGCAAGGTCGTGTGGTTCGAGGGCAACTACAGCGACTACGAAGCGGACCGCAAACGGCGGCTCGGCAAAGAAGCCGATCAGCCGCACCGGATCAGGTATCGCAAGCTGACGCGCAATTAGCAGGCTGTTGATAAAGTCCGCCAGCGGCGTTCTCGCAGCGCTCAGAGGCTCAACGTACGGCACTCAGTACGTCTTCGCCTCGTCGCTTGCTGCGGCCTTGCTGGACGGCCTTTCTGAACAGCCTGCGCAGCCATCCGTAACCGTGCCGATTCCGTAGTAGTTGGAGGATGGGACACCTGGTTTTTCAACATCGTCTCCCGCAGTCGTCCGGCTCATGAGCGTCCGCTCGATCATCCTGACGTTAGTGCTGCTCTGGGTCGGCGGCTGTGCCACGGCTCTGCCGAAGCCGGCGACCTTACCAGTTTCTTCTCCCACCCACGCTAATCAAACACTCGATCAGGAAGGACAGCGTGACGGGCGATTCATCGGACTGGCTCTCTCTGGCGGGGGCAGTCGGGCCGCCGTATTCGGCGGGGCCATGCTCCGGGAGTTGCACCGGCTCGGATTGTTGCAACAGGTCGATGTGCTCTCCGCCGTCTCCGGCGGGGCGCTGCCCGCTGCCTACTACGCGCTCGACGGCTATCGTGACGTCGATTTTTCCAACGGCTTTCTGGAACGGATGGGCCACGACTTTCAAAGCGATATGCGCGGTCGCTTCGTGTCACCCGGCAATCTCTTGAAATACTGGTTCACTAGTGCGGCTAAGTCGGACACCGTCGTGCAAGTACTGGACGAGCAGCTCTTCCACAACGCGACCTTTGCCGACTTGAATCCTGACCGGCCGAAACTCCTGTTGAATGCCACCGATGCTCTTACGGGCGAGCCCTTTGTGATTTCCGATGAGAGTTTTGCCGGGCTTGCCTCTCCACTGTCGTCCTTCGGCGTGGCCCGAGCGGTGTACATGTCGGCCGCGTATCCCGGGGTGTTCAATCCGGTCCCTTTGTATGGCAACGCATCCTCGTCCGGCTCGACCATACGTCCCACCGTCTTAGCCTATGACGGCGGCCCAGTCGACAATCTGGGCGTGAAGACGCTGGTGAACCTTCTGCGGAACGCCGATCAGGGCGCGCCGATTGCCGCGAGATTTCCTGAGGGCTGTCTGATCATTTCCGTGGATGCCACGCCACGCATCGCCGGCGAGCAGGATCAACCCTTGTCCGCTTCCACCGTCTTGTTGAAAAGTCAGCGCCGTGAAGTCTTGGAAGGCGTTGGGATAGTCGCAGCTCAACAGGATCGAGCCATGTTCAGCACGTTCACAGTGAACGGGAGCCAGAGTGTCTGCACGTTCTGGCATCTTGCGCTGCGGCAGTTGCCGGACGCCGATCCGCTGGGCGCCCGGGTGACCAGAATTAAGACGAGTTTCGGATTGGAGGCGACGGATCAAGACGCCTTAATCCGTGCTGCCCATCAGCTGATCGAGCAGGGGATCAAGATCTCCAGGGAGACGGAGATCGGTCCTGCGTTTTTGCGTGAGGTTGGTAGTCCGGCAAACACGGGTAGGTAACGGAGAATGGCGTCGCATCACATCGTCGTGATCGGAAGCACCGGGTATCTGGGATCGCGACTCATCCCGCGGTTGATCGAACGCGGTCACGCCGTCACGGCTGTGGTGCGACCGGGTTCACACGCCAAACCGGTACCGGGATGTCGCGTCGTACAGCCTGATCCGCTCGATCCGGCGAGTCTCACGCCGCACTTGCATGCCGGCGATACGGTCGTGCAGCTCGTCGGCGTGCCGAAGCCGGCTCCGTGGAAAGGTCCGCAATTCAGGGCCGTCGATCTGGTTGCCGGCCGTGCCTCGATCGATGCCGCGCAGGCTGCGGGGGTCGGACACGTTGTCTATGTCAGCGTCGCGCATCCGGCACCGATCATGAAAGACTACATTGCAGTGCGGCGCGAGTGCGAAGATCGGCTGAATACTGCCGGCCTGCGTGCAACAATCCTCAGGCCCTGGTATATCCTGGGTCCCGGCCATTGGTGGCCGGTGGTTTTGCAGCCGGGGTATTGGCTCATGGAGATGATTCCGTCTACGCAGGACGCAGCATGCCGGTTGGGTCTGGTCACCGTTCATGACATGCTCACGGCGCTCGTCTGGTCCATCGAGCATCCGCCTGAATCGATTCGGGTGATCGAGGTGCCGGAGATCCGGCGATTGGGGGGCAGGTTATGAAGCCGGTCGCATGGATTACCGGTGCGGGAGGGTTGGTCGGGAGCTATCTCGTGCGGACCGCATCGCGCTGGGCTCCGGCCTGGGACGCGCGCGGCCTGACCAGGCATGATGTGGATCTCACAGATGAAACGGCGGTTCGCCGCCTCTGGCAGGAGCATCAGCCGGCAGCGGTGATCCACTGTGCTGCGATCAGCCGTCCTGCCGTCTGTGAGCAAAATCCAGAGCTGGCGACGAAGGTCAATGTCGGCGCGACGGCCCTGCTCGCCTCGCTTGCGAGCGAGGTGCCGTTGTTGTTCTTTTCGAGCGATCAAGTATTCGATGGTCGGCAAGGCCGGTATGTCGAAACGGACCGGATCAATCCCATCAATCGGTATGGCGAGACTAAAGCAGCCGCTGAGGAGCTCGTTTTGAGCAATCCCCGGCACACCGTGATCCGCTTGGCACTGACGGCCGGGACCTCGGCGACCGGCGACCGGAGTTTCGTGGAAGACATGCGTCGAAGCGTCGCCGCAAATCTACGCCTCACGCTGTTTACGGATGAGTTTCGTAGTCCGGTGCCGGCCGGGGTCGTCGCGCGCGCGGCGTGGGAATTGATCGCCCAGAAGCAGTCCGGTTTGTATCATCTGGGAGGGGCAGAACGGCTGTCCCGAATGGAGATCGGTGAGGCGCTGGCGATGAAGTATTCCGAGCTGGCGTCAGGCCTTCAGCCGGGATCGGTGGCAGCCTATCACGGACCGCTGCGGCCGCCGGATTTGTCGATGCGTTGCGAGAAGCTCCAGCGATTCCTCTCTTTTCCGATCCCCGGATTCCGTTCATGGCTGATGACTCGCACGACTCCCGGTATCGATGTGTGGGACTATCCGCTGACGTAGTCACGCGTTTGTTCGTGAGGTCTCAATGGCTCAGGATCCTCTCACGCTGCTCCTTTGGGCCTGGATTGCGATGGCGGGTTGGATGGCTCTGTTGTGGCTGGTCGAGCGTACCCGGCGCAATACCTCGCTGGCAGATGTCGGGTGGTGTGTCGGGCTCGCCGTTGTCGTCGCGGGTTATGCCTGGTTTGCAATCGGTGAGATTGAGCGGAAACTTCTGCTGGTCGTCATGGTGTCGGTCTATGGTCTGCGCCTGGGCGGATACATCCTCCTCAATCGGGTGATCGGCAAGACGGAAGATCAGCGGTATCAGCGATTGCGGCGCTTGTGGCGCTTGGACGAGCCGCTCCGGATGTTCGGGTACTTTCAGCTGCAAGCCGCCGCCGTCGTCCTCTTCTCCCTTCCCTTTCTTGCCGTCATGCAGAATCCACGACCGCCGTTCAGTTTGTGGGAGTTGGCCGGTGTGATCCTCTGGATGATCGGTATCGTCGGGGAGTCTCTTGCGGATCGGCAGCTGGCCGGATTTCGCGCGAAGCCCTGGAACCATGACCGGGTCTGTCGCGACGGACTCTGGTTCTTCTCACGCCATCCGAATTACTTTTTCGAATGGATCCACTGGTGGGCCTACGTGGTGATGGCGATCGGCAGCCCCGGCTGGTGGCTGACGTGGATCGGTCCGGTGGTAATGGGAGTGGCGCTGGTCAGGATCACCGGTATTCCCTGGGCGGAGGAACAGGCCATTCGAACTCGCGGCGATGACTATCGCCGCTATCAGGAAACCACGAATGCCTTCATTCCCTGGTGGCCGAAGACGGGTCAGTCTTCTTCTGCGCCATTCAAAAACTGATCGAGCCGGTTCTTGGCAGCTTCATCGATCTGCGACACTTTCCATCCGGCCGTCTTCCCGTCCGACCAGCACACCGTCGCCATGTTCACGATCATGTATTTGTAGACGTCGTGATCCGGCAGAGCCAGGTAGACCGTCGTTTCCGATCCGGCAGGAAGGGGATGTTTCATGCTGGTCCGCCACCCGGATTCTGAGAGATCCCAGACCTTCCCCTGTTCGAGGGTGCCGTTCCAGAAATATAAAAAAGTGCATTGGGTGGGAACGCGGGTCGCACTGCGGACACTGTATGTCTTGACCATGAATGCCTCCTCACCGGGGTGAATGCGGTTCTGAATCATTGGTCTGAGTGTACGCGCAGAACGGCGATTCGGCGTGCCTCGAAAGAGGGGGAGCGGGAGCCTCTGAAGGGGGGAGAGAATTGAGGGCCGGATCGGTTATGGGTTGGTATTCAATTGAGCCAGGCGGGCACGGGCGATTTCTGCCTGCTTGCTGGAGGGGTAGAGGCGGATCACGTCGTCGTAGAGCTGCTTGGCGTGCGGCAGGTTCATCTGCCGTTCCTCAAACTCGGCGGTTTCCAGCAGCTCTTTAGCTTTGTCGCCTGAGCATCCCAGCAGAAGACTGCAATACAGGGCACAGAGCAGGAAGCGTGTCACGGTCATCATGGTCCTTTCTTGTCGCACCCTATTAAGATGCGTTGCGGTTGTCTTTCTGGCCGGATGAGGGTCCTACGAGATCGATGCCGTAACGCGGTGCGGCGATATCTTCACTGTGGCATTGGGGACAGCGACTGGGCCTGGTGAGCCGCCGCCGGTCACGAAAGACGAAATCACAATCGTGACAGCGTGACGGTTCCAGGATGAAGCAACGGGTTTTGTCATGGGCGATGGATTTCACGACGTGTTCGAGATGATCCTCGACTTGCCGTTCGGGAATGCCGAGCATCTGGGCCAGCTGGTGCGTGGCCAGACGCGTGCCGATCAGCAATTCGATCATGCGCTGACGGGGCGTGCGTGTGGGAGTGAGCATGGACGCGTCGTAATCCAGCGGCGGCGGAAAGCCAAGCTGAGAGCTCCGGGAGACCCTGCCTTGCACCGCGGCTGATTGTTTGACAGGATGATGTCATGCCGACACCCACCTGGCAGGATTTTGCCGACCTCGCAATAAAACGTCTGGCGGCCTCCGGCGCCGAATACGGCGACATCCGCATCGTTCACAGCACCGCTCAGACTATCAGAGGCGAAGATCGACGGATCGCATCGATTCGCGATTCCGACGACGTCGGGTTCGGCGTGCGGGTCCTCTATCATGGAGGCTGGGGGTTTGCCGCCAGTTCGATTCTTTCCCTTGAAGAAGTGCCGCGAGTCACTGACCTGGCCGTCGAGATCGCCAGAGGATCTGCTTCGGTCGCGATCGAGAAAGTTCGCCTGGCGGCTGAGCCGGTCCATCGGGATCGGATCACGACAGCGGTTCGGATTGATCCGTTCACCGTTCCGCTCGGGCAGAAAGTCGACCTGCTCTTGGCCACAATGGAATCACTGCAGGCTCAATCCGGGGTCGTCCGTAGCAGTGCCGAGTTCTGGGCGAGGCGGGACCGGAAATTATTCGTGTCGACAGAGGGATCTCACCTGGAGTTTGATCTCCTCGCGTCGAGCGGGGATTGTACAGCGACGGCCCTCCACGACGGGCGATTCGCGAGTCGGTCTTTTAATACGCCGCAGTTGCGGCGTGGCTATGAATTGATCGAAGAAGCCGACTTCCCGGGACGAGCGCCGCAGGTGGCGCGCGAAGCGGTCGAGAAGGTGCACGCGCCTACTGTAGATGCGGGTTCATACGATCTCGTGCTGGACCCGGAACACCTCTCATTGACCATGCATGAATCCTGCGGCCATCCAAGCGAGCTGGATCGGGCGCTCGGGTACGAAGCCAACTATGCCGGTACCAGTTTTCTGACGACGGATAAAATGGGTACGTTTCGGTACGGGTCTCCGCACGTCACTCTGGTGGCGGACAACACCGAGCCTGAGACCTTGGCGGCTACCGGGTACGATGATGACGGAGTGGCTTGCCAGAAATGGGACATTGTGCGCGACGGGCTTTTCGTGGGGTACTGCACGAACAGAGAGGTCGCGCCGAGGATCGGGGCGGCGCGCTCGCGCGGGTCGAATCGTGCCGATAGCTGGGGAAGCGTGCCGATCGTGCGCATCGCCAACATCGGTCTGGAGCCGGGCCTGGCGACCGTCGATCAGCTCATTGCGGATGTGAAGCACGGGATCTATATCGAAGGCCACGGCTCCTATAGCATCGATCAGCGGCGCTACAATTTTCAGTTCGGCGGGGATGCGTTCTGGCTGATCGAGAACGGCAAGCGGACCCACATGCTGCGCGACGTGATCTACCATGGCATCACACCGGAATTTTGGAATAGCTGCGACGGGGTAGCCGACCGGTCGCATCGTCAACGGTATGGCTTCATTACCTGTGGCAAGGGCCAGCCCGGCCAGTCCGGCTGGATGACGCACGCCGCATCACATGCGCGTTTCCGTAACATTCAGGTCATTCGAGGTGAGGGACGATCATGACCGTCACCGGCGCCAAGCCTTGGCCGAAGATGACCACACGCGAGGAGTTTCAGTTTATCGCCGAACTGGTCCTCAAATGTTCGACGGCGGACCACACGTTGGTGACATTGCATGATCAGGATGGCGGCACGACGCGATTCGCCAACAATCAGGTGATTCAGAACGTCAACACGCGCCGGGGAGGCGTGACGGTCACTGTGGCATTCGGCGCCAGGCAGGGCACGGCCACGACGACGGATTTCACGGCCGGTTCGCTACGCGAGACCGTCAAACGGGCCGAGGCGATCGCACGCGTGTCTCCCGTAGATCCGGAGTATCTGCCGCCGGTCGGACCCCAGGGCTTTGTGGCCTGTCCCACATCACGAAGCGAGACGCTCAAAGCCGGACCGACCTTGCGGCTGGAATATGCCAACGAAGCGATCGGTCAATGCCGTATGGAGAACATGTCGGCTGCGGGCATCGTCTCCTCATCCCGCGCGTCGGTCGGCGTAGCGGCGGGCTCCGGGCTCCTTGCGTTTGAAGAGCGCACGGAAGCGCGATTCAGTGTTACCGTGCAAGCCGGTGACGCGACCGGGTGGGCCTCGGCGGCGCATCGTTCCATCGATCGGCTGAAAGTGCAGGAACGCACGCTGTCGGCGATCCATAAGGCGACCTTGGGGGCTGAGCCGCAGGAACTGTCTCCCGGCCGTTATCGAGTCATCCTCGAACCGGCGGCGGTGGCCGGCTTGTGGTCGTGGATCATCTGGATGCTGGATGCCAAGTCGTACCTGAAAGGCACAAGTCCGTTTGCCGGCAAACTGAAGAAGCGGATTCTGGATAAACGGCTCTCGTTGGAGAATTGTCCGGGGCACGCCGATTTGCTCGGTGTTGGCTTTACGGCCGAAGGGCTTCCGTCTACGGCATCGCCATGGATTCATCAAGGCGTCTTGCAGCAACTGGCCTATGATCGGTTTACCGCCCAGGCGCAACAGATCACGCCTATCCCGACAATCGAGGCGCCGCGCCTTTCGATCGAGGGGTCGTCGGCAAATTCTTTGGCACAACTCATCAAATCGACCGACCGGGCGATCCTTGTCACCAATTTCTGGTATCTCCGCACGGTGAATCCGACCGATCTGACATTGACCGGCATGACGCGGGATGGAACATTTCTGGTAGAGAAAGGGGAGATCGTGTCCGCAGTAAAAAACTTCCGGTTTCATGAGAGTCCCCTGCGGGCGTTCCAACAAGTCGAATCCTGGACTGCACCGATGGAGGCGGTGACCTCTGAAACAGGAAAGATGCTCGTGCCCGCCGTGGTTCTTCCCGAGTTTCACTTCTCCAGCATCACCAGATTCTAGGCCTCAGTCGCTCTGATTGTGACGCGCGCTCACGCACCATGTTTGGGAAAATGATTGACTCACCCTCATGGTCGGAGTAGACAAGTACGTAGTGGCTCGGAGATATCGATCTGTCCCTGTTCGAGCCCGCACGATGTTCGAATCCCTCCAGTCAGATCGTCGCAACCTGCTCCACGATGTTCTGCGGTCTGGATGGTGAAGTTGATAGAGGAGGTTCCGTCATGTCCCGTCGATATAGCGACCAACCCATTAACCTGATCGCCCGCATTCCTTCCCCTGAGCAGATGTCCGCGGCGCGCCCGAAGCAGCGGTCCTTCATCCAACTGGTTATGGAGTCCGGAGCAACCTGTGCGCGCGGGATTGCCGATATGGTGGCGCAGCTTCACCGGATGGGTCGATCGATCGGTTCTCCGATGAAGAGCCGGCCGGCCGGGAACGCACCACTCAACCCGCCCGCCGAACCGGCGGCGTCAATGTCCCAGCCTGTTGCGGAAAAGGTCTATCTCTCCGACGATCGCCTGGCCAGATGGAATGCCCTTCTGGATGCGACGGTCCCGCACATTGAATCGGATGCACAAGGTCGGGAGCCCATTCACGCACCGGCCCCTCGACCGATGGCCCGTGTTGCAGAGTCACGCCCTCTCGATGAAGTGATCGCATTACGCGCGGAGTTGTTGGCGCATCAGCAGGAGGTGGCCCGCCTGTCTGTACAGTTACAGGAATTGAAATCGATGGTGGGTTCACAACAGCAGGTCTTGATCTATTTGGGACAAGAGTTGGAAGCGCAACAGCTGCCGATGGCCATGGCTGCGGCGCAGGCCGCTCCGTCTGCGAAGAAAGCCCGGGTGATGCGGGCGAAGTCCGGTGGAAAAGCGCTGTCTGCTTCACGAAAAGTATCTCGCGAGCCGTCACTCAATTTGTAAGCGAGATGGAGAGCCGGCTGGCGTCCATATGCTTCGGTTCGCCGATAGCCCAGCGTGCCGCATAGCGTTAGATGAAAATACATGTAGGCGCCAGGATCGAAGCGTTTTGGGAAGACAGCGGACGTGCGTCCTTATTCGCAACATTGACCACCCCACAGACTAGCCCTCACCAGCATGTAGTCGGAGCCGTCACTCGTTCTCGCCGTTCGGTGAGCCGGCTGAGTCGTGCTGCCTTTGTGGGCCTCGCGCTCCTGCTGTCGTGGGGAGGCGCCGCTGAGGCGGCGGAATCCGTCCCGCTGTTCACCGATCTCGGAGCGCTTCGTCATCCGATCACCACCACGTCCGAACAGGCGCAGCACTATTTCGATCAGGGGTTGCGCCTGGTCTATGCGTTCAATCACGAAGAGGCGATTCGCTCGTTTGAGGAAGCGGCCCGGCTCGACCCGACTGCCGCGATGGCCTATTGGGGGATTGCGCTGGCTCTGGGGCCGAATATCAATGCGCCGATGGCGAAGGCCGATGAACGGCGGGCAGGGGAGGCGCTGCAGAAAGCTCGGACACAGGCCAGCCGCGTCAGTCCCGCCGAGCAACGATATATTGAGGCACTTGGTAAACGATACAGTGCCAAAGGCGGTTCCCGTGCCGCGCTCGATAAGGCCTATGCCGCGGCGATGCGGACTGTCTGGCAGCAATCGTCGGATGATCCGGACGCCGGGGTCCTCTTTGCCGAAGCGTTGATGGATCTGCGACCGTGGGAGTTCTGGACGTCCGACGGACGTCCGCATCCTGGGACCGACGAGATGGTGTCGACGCTGGAAGCGGTTCTCGCCAGATATCCCGATCACCCCGGTGCCTGCCACTACTATATCCATGTCGTCGAAGCGTCGCCGAAGCCGGAGCGGGCGCTGGCCTGTGCTGAACGGTTACCTGGTCTCATGCCGGGGGCCGGGCATCTGGTGCACATGCCGGGGCATATCTATCTTCGCCTCGGTAAATATCACGAGGCGGCAGAAGGAAACGCCCACGCGGTCCATGTTGACAAAGAGTACCTGGCAGGCCGGGCGCTGAGCGGAGACTATGCGGATGGCTACTTCACGCACAATCTGCATTTTCTCTGGGCGTCGCTGATGATGGAGGGGCGCCAGGCAGAGGCGCTGAAGACTGCCCGAGAATTGACGGGCACGATCACCGAAGCGGAAGCGCGGAAGGAGAAGTGGAAAGAGTTCTATCTTCCGGCGCCGTTGTTTTCGCTGATCCGTTTCGGTCGGTGGGATGATCTGCTCCATGAGCCGGTTCCACCGAAGGGACTACGTGTGCAAGAAGGTATGTGGCGGCTGGGGCGGGGACTTGCATCGGCGGCACTGGGACGGATTCCGGGGGCCGAGGGGGAACATTTTGTGCTGGCGGGTCTGGCCAAGCAGTTCCGCCGTGACCGGAGTCCCGAGGACAAGACCGCGCGGACCATGTTAAAAGTCGCAGAGCGGCTGCTGGCGGGAGACATTGCCGCACGCCGCCAGAAGTATGACGAGGCCATCAGGAGTCTGCGTGAAGGGGTGACACTGGAAGAATCTCTGCCCTACACGGAGCCTCCCTATTGGCCGATTCCTTTGCGCCACTATCTAGGATCGACGTTGCTGACGGCCGGCCGGCCAACAGAGGCCGAACAAGTCTACCGGGAGGATCTTCGTCGTCACCCGCAGAACGGGTGGAGTCTCTGGGGATTGACCCAGAGCCTGCGCGCCCAGCATAAAGGGGGCGATGCGGACAAGGTCGACGGGCAGTTCAAGTCGGCCTGGACCTATGCCGACGTCACACTGACGGCATCACGATTTTGATCGAGTAGTCCGGAGTGGAAGACCGAGTCGATTTATCGTAGACGCACGATCGACGGGCAGGTCAAGGCGGCCTGGATCTATTGGATCAATGCCGACGTCACACTGACAGCATCACGAGTTTAATCGAGCAGTCCTGAGTGAGGGAGCGATGCGATTTATTCTGGGCGTACGATCGACGGGCAGGTCAAGGCGGCCTGGATCTATTGGATCAATGCCGACGTCACACTGACAGCATCACGAGTTTAATCGAGCAGTCCTGAGTGAGGGAGCGATGCGATTTATTCTGGGCGTACGATCGACGGGCAGGTCAAGGCGGCCTGGACCTATTGGATTTCTGCCGATGTCACACTGACAGCATCACGAGTTTAATCGAGGCAGACGGGAGTGGAG
>JACOEJ010000014.1:0-19549 GCA_024998645.1 Nitrospira sp. | reverse complement strand
TGCCGATGTCACACTGACAGCATCACGAGTTTAATCGAGGCAGACGGGAGTGGAGGAGCGATGCGATTCATAGTGGGTGTGATGGGGCCGGCCAAGGCCAAGAAGAAAGATTTGGATAACGCGCGGGTACTCGGTGAATTTATCGCCCGGCGCGGCTGGGTGGTGCTCACCGGCGGTCGGGATGTCGGCGTGATGGATGCCGCCTGCGAAGGGGCCAAGCGAGTGGGAGGGAGTCTGACGGTTGGGATCATGCCCACGGCCAAGGACAAGGTGTCTCGTCACGTGGATGTGCCGATTATCACGGAAATGGGCAGCGGCCGGAACAACATCAATGTGCTCACCAGCGATGTCGTCGTGGCCTGTGGACTGGGCGGGTCAGGAACCGTGTCCGAGGTGGCGCTGGCGGTGAAGGCTGGGAAACCGGTCATTCTTGTGGAGGCGTCTCCGGCCGATGTGGCATTCTTTCGCAAGCTCGGCAAGCGGTTGGTGTCTGCCGCGTCGTCACCGGAAGAGGCGATCGAGCTGATCATGAAGCAGATGGGGGGCGGGAAACGCCGGTCCAAACCGGAAGAACCGGCGGAGTATGGCGATCTGGCGTTGTGAGAGTCGGTTAGGGAGCGAGAAGGCCGGAGAGTTCGCCTTTTTCCACCAGCACCCCGCTATTTTCGAAGGGGAGCCGGCCATCTTTCAGATACAGCACGCCGCTGATCTCGTAACTCAGGGCCTGGACTTTTCGTAACCCGAGAACCTGTCGCACGACATCCAGGGTAGACGTCGTCGTTTCAATCGTCACCACGCTGTCGCTCAAACGCGGAACGGTGAACGCCTGGTTCCCGAGACCGCGGGCCAACCGTTTTCCATTCAAATCCAATCGGATGTCCATGCCGGTCACCTGTAGCTCGTAGTCGTTCGGGTTCCGGACGCGGAGATCGATCTTGAGCCGCTGCTCGAACGGAGTGCTATCCAGAGGAGTGATGTTTGCGACCAGCACGTCCGGTATTTCTCCCTTCACAAACCAGGAGGCGCAACCGGACAGCGCGGTGAGGATCGCCATAAAGAACAGAAGTTTCGAGAGATGCATGGGGAGATCATACCCGAAAATCCATCGGAAGCCGAGCGCCGTAGTACACTGTAAGAGTTTCGTGTCAGCCTCGACTGACCACAGAGGAGGGTCTTCGCAATGACAAGACGGAATTTCGGACAAGCCGCATTGGCAGGGGTAGTCCTTGTCATAGGAATGGGCCTCAGCCTGATCCAACCGGAGCGCTCGGCCGCGACCGCTCCGGCCAAGGCCTATTTTGCCGGCGGATGTTTCTGGTGCATGGAGGAAGCCTTTGAGAAAGTCGAGGGTGTGCTGATGGCGGTCTCCGGCTATATGGATGGGACGGTAGCCAATCCGACGTATGAGCAGGTGTCAGCGGGCGGGACCGGGCACGCGGAGTCGGTTGAGGTAACCTACGATCCCGCCAAAGTGAGTTACGAGAAGCTCTTGGATGCGTTCTGGCGCAATGTGGATCCGCTGACCCCGAACGCGCAATTCTGTGACCATGGCAATCAGTATCGAGCCGCGATATTTCCCTCGACTCCCGAGGAGCAGAAATTGGCAGAGGCCTCGAGAAAGCGTCTTGAAGAGTCGAAAAAATTTCACAGCCCGATCGTGACGCAGATCGTGACGGCCACGGCGTTTTACCCGGCCGAAGAGTATCACCAGGATTTCTATAAAAAGAATCCGGTGCGCTACAAGTTCTATAAATTCAATTGCGGCCGGACCCAACGACTGGAAGAGGTCTGGGGGAGGCCGTAGCACGTGCTGGTGCGCAATGTCTGAGGTCATTCACTTGCCAAAAAGTGGCCGTCCCTGTCCAAAGTGGGCATCATTGTCAGGGGCACACCACGTGCCAGCCACAGTTCTGAGATACATCAGCGAGTTGTGAGGTCATCTGGACGGCACGGCTCTTGAGGAGATGTTTCGGTAACCCGGGTCCACCCCTGCTGAATGGGTCGACCAGGTTACTGCGTGACTACTCCAATCTCCATACAACGATTTCGCCCCTTCGCTGCATTGGTCCGCAGCGCGGGCGTTTTGCTGTTGGCCGTCGTAATGGTCGGGGCGATCCCCGTTCCTACGAAGTCAGATTTCGACGGTCGTCCGCGATACGACACACAAGAAATCCGTCGGGCGATCGCGTTCTACGCCAAACGATATCGACTGGATCCCGCACTCTTGCGTGCGGTCATTAAGACGGAGTCTGACTTTCGTCCCGACGCGGTCTCTCGGAAGGGAGCGGTCGGGCTGATGCAATTGACTCCCGAGACGGCTGCGACTTTACGTGTAGGAAACCTCCACGATCCCATCCAGAATATCGGCGGTGGTGCGAAGCAGCTGCGTCATCTACTGAATCTCTATGACGGGGATCTCTCGCTGACGCTGGCCGCCTATAATGCCGGGGTGCATCGGGTGAAAGGCGGCCGGATTCCGCGCATTCGCGAAACCCGGCACTATGTGCACAAAGTGCTCAAGTACTACGAAAGGTATCGATCCAGAAGCCCCAAGACGCCGCCGCCGGATCATTCAGCCAAGCCCCCTTCAATGTCGCAGTCCGCTGCATCGTAGGGGACCGTTCTGAAATCGGGGAAAGAGAATTGCGGTGCTCTGAGCGACCATCCGTACGAGACACCGATGAAGGTGGGGCACTACCAGAGTGAGGTCAACGGGGTGTTATCGTGCTTTCATCACCAATGTACGCAGCCGCTCCCGCTGGGCCATGGTAATATCGATGAACTCCAGTCCGAACTCCTTGTGATCGATCCAGCGAACGATGGCCTGATTGATGCGTAGCGGCCATTGATGATCGGGCAGGAAAAGAGACAGTCGCAAGATCATCCCGATCTCAAGTGGGATTGACGAACTCGCGCGACAGCCACTTGCGGAAATATCGAGTAGCGTGGCTTCACCTTCGAAGTCGTCTTCGCCGAAGAAGAACAGCCGACAGGAGAGCAGCATCCGTCTTCCTCGTCGATCCTTGAGGTGATCGCTTGCCGGGTCCTGGTTCGCGGGCGGTAGTGGTCGTGCTTCCATAACCCTCATTTCCTCTCAGATAGTCCTCACGCCTAGACTGTACCGTGCGTTCTTTCTTTCCGCCTTCCTCAGATGGTGTAGTTCGGACGGGGGGCGGCCACGCTTCAGGAAAGACCCGAAGGTCACAGAGAATGTGTAACAGAGAACTCCTCGAATGCAAGTACAAATGACTAAGAAGTAACTATAGTGCCATCAAGAATGGCGGTGAGGCGGGATCTCGACAAGCAGTTGACCTTCGCCCGGGTCTCTGCGAAAAGGATCGGATTGGGATGTGGGAGAGGAGGAGCAGTGATGAAGCGAACAGGGAATCTCAGGATGGCGCAGCTCGGACCGTCAGAAATCCGAGCCATGACCCAGGCCTGTGTGAACGCCAAAGGGGTGAACATGGCTCAAGGGGTCTGTGACACACCCGTTCCTTTGCCGGTCTTGGAGGGTGCCAAGCGCGCCATGGACCAGGGGTTCAATACCTACACGCGATTCGACGGATTGGCCGAATTACGGCAGGCGCTGGCCAAGAAGCTGGCCCGCTGTAATGGCATTCAGGCTGATCCTGAACACAACATCACGGTGAGTGCCGGGGCCACGGGATCATTTCATTGCGCGTGCGCCGCCCTTTTGAACCCCGGTGATGAGGTCATTCTCTTCGAACCCTACTACCAGTACCATGCGACGGCGTTGAAATCGGTCGATACCGTTCCTGTGCCGGTGCGGATGCAACCACCTGATTGGACCTTCTCGTTCGCCGAAGTGGAAAGAGCCATCACGAACCGCACCAGAGCGATTGTGGTCAATAGCCCCGGCAATCCATCGGGGAAAGTCTTTTCGCGTGCAGAACTGGAAGGGATTGCCGCGATCGCAACGCGCCACGATCTGTTCGTATTTACCGATGAAATTTACGAATACATGCTGTATGACGGCCGACAACACGTCAGCCTCGCGACCTTGCCTGACATGGCCGAACGGACGATCACAATCGGAGGCTACTCCAAGACATTCAGCATTACCGGGTGGCGTATCGGCTACAGCGTCGCGGCGGAGCGATGGGCGCATCTCATCGGGGCGATGAACGATCTGTTGTATGTCTGTGCGCCTGCGCCGTTGCAAATGGGCGTGGCGGCCGGTATTAACGAGCTGCCGGATTCCTTCTATCTGGAAATGGCCAGGGAGTACCAACGGAAGCGGGATCGTTTTTGCGAGGTGCTTTCACGGGCGGGGCTCACGCCGTCCGTTCCCCAGGGCGCCTACTACGTGCTGGCGGATGCGAGCCGGCTTCCAGGGAGCACTGGCAAGGCTCGCGCGATGGCGCTGCTGGAAATGGCTGGCGTGGCCGCCGTTCCAGGCGAAGCCTTCTTCTCGGGTCCGGAAGGCGCGCGGTTTGTGCGTTTCAGCTATGCGAAAACCGAGTCTGATTTTGATGAGGCGTGCCGGCGAGTGGGGAGGCTCCATCTCTAAGGCGGACCGGTTCTGATTTTCTCGAAGCGCTTGTTCCTCGCGCCGCTGCATGGTAGATAGGGTGAAACATCGGGGGAGTCTGTCTGTTTATGCGTCTTGTGCAATCTCGGGTGTGCGCGCTGATTGTGGCGACGCTGCTGCTGACAGCGTGCAGTCATCCGCAAGCCTCACACCTTATTGCGAGCTCATCGCTTGCCGGATCGGTCACTGGCAATTCGGGGGATCGCCGTGTGCTTGCCGGAGATTGGGACTATGAAGAGCTGGCGGTGGTGTTGCTCACTCTCGATGAGACGGGCAACGGGGCCTACGGGTGGAAGAAAGGGTACCTCCGGACGGTGGCCTTTGAAGGGTTACATTGGGAGGGAACCTGGTTGCAGGAAGAGAATGATCGAGAAGGTAACTTTGTCGTGGAATTGAGTCCGGATCTTTCCGAAGGCGATGGCCGCTGGTGGTACACACGTATCGGCGATGATCGAGCCCCGACGGCGAAAGGGGGGACATTCCACCTCTCGCGGAGGACTTCCAGTTTAGCTGCCAGCGATACGCCTCCCGCTCCTTAATCTCTCGGGTTAATCGATTCAAACAGTGCCGAATAGTCCTCATCCCGGTGTCCCTCCTGGATGGCCTGCTCGAGAAGGGTGCGCACGCCTGCCAGGCCGGCCACGTTCAGTCCCTGATGCCGCGCTTCATCGGCAAACAGGTTCACGTCTTTGAGCAGATGGCTGGTTGGAAAGTTCGGCTTGTCATACTGGCGTGTCAGCAGTCGGGGAAGCTTTTTCTCGAAGGCCGGCGCAAACAGTGCGCTTGATTTGAGAATGGCCATGAACTGGTCGACGGAGATTCCGGCTCGTTGGATAAACCCCAGACTCAGGGCGAAAGCGGAGAGTTCAGCGGCAATCAAATGGTTGAGCGCGAGTTTGAGGGCTGCGGCCTGCCCGACGGGCCCGATGAGGGATGATGCCGGCGTTAAGGACGAGAACACCGGCTCCCAGCGACGGAGCTGGTCAACGGTCCCTCCGCCCATGACGATTAAGGTGCCAGCTTTGGCTTCGGCGAGGCTGCCGAGGACAGGCGCTTCGAAATAGTCTCCTCCGCCATCGGACACCGAGCGTTGGAATGCACGGCTTTCATCCGGGCTGATGGTACCCATCTGAATAATGGTTCGACCGCGGAGATCCACCGGCGCGGTGGGCGGGAACAACACAGCATGAATGGCGGCCGCATCGGTCAAGAAGAGCAACGTACAGTCTGTGGATGCCACCGCGCCATCAACTGTCGCGGCCACCGTGATGCCGTGCGCGCGGAGGGGATCAGTCTTGGAAACCGTGCGATTGTAGACCGTGACGGCATGCCCTGAGCCGTGCAGCCGCTCTGCAACGGCTCGTCCGAGTAAGCCAATCCCTACAATTGCTACGCGCATGAGGCCGTCGTCTTTCCTCTGTCAGTGGGCTGATCTCGGGAGTTGTCGTACTTGTGATGTGAGGTGATCGGGAAATCCCTGAACGGTTGCGATGAATCCCCCAAAACGGGGAAGCGGTTGATTGTATCGGAGCGGCTGTCCTGTGCCATCGTGTGCTGATCCGCCGGCTTCTTCGAGCAAGAGCGTTCCGGCTGCCACATCCCACTCATTTTCCGGCTCGAAGGTGATGACGCCATGAATCGTCCCACGGGCTGCCAGCGCCAACGCCCAGGCGATGGAGCGCATCGGGCGACTCGTCATATGCGGCTCGATCGATCTGAAGCGTCCGACATGGAGTTCCCACGGACTGAGCGCGATCGTCGGCAGTTGGTCGGCCTCCGACTCGTGGCGTGGCGCCGGTGCGCCATTCAGATGGAGGCCCTGACCGCGGATCGCGGTATAGAGTTCGTTGGTCGATGGGTTAAAGATCGCCGCCAGCACCGGCTGCGTGCCTTCCAGCAGCGCCACGGAGATGCAATATTCCGGTTCGTGCCGAATGAAGGCTTTGGTCCCGTCGATGGGATCGATGACCCAGACGCGTGGTTTGGTCAGCCGGGAATCGGTATCGGGGGTTTCTTCAGACAGCCATCCATCGTGTGGAAAGTGTCCGAGCAGACGATCCATGAGGATGTCATTGACAGCATGGTCGGCCGAGGTGACCGGAGAATCGTCCGGTTTGGTGTAGATCTGAAATCCCTCTGTGGCAAGCCGCAAGGCTGCGGCGCCGGCTTCGCGTATCGCGGCGGTGAGGACTCGATATTCCTGTTCCCAAGACATAGTGCAGAGTAGCAAGGTCGCGCTGAGATTGAAAGCCGGCTCTTTCGATCGCTTGACCTCCCGAGAGAATCTGCGTACAAGCAGAGCACCTATGAAACTTGTCCAAAAGCGCTCGAAGAAAACCGGGTTGCCGCCGGGGACGCTGGTCCATATCGGTGAGAAAAAAGCCGACACGGTGACCATGACGGTCTTCGATTATGCCGGTGCGCGTTGCGATGAGCGGACCGTGACCAATCCGGAAGAGTTGCAGCCGCCCGCCGATGAGTCCGTCACCTGGGTGGATATCGGTGGGGTTCACAAGCTCGACCTGCTCGAAGCCTTCGGGAAACAATTTTCCCTCCATCCCCTGCTCCTTGAGGACATCGCGAATACCGATCAACGGCCGAAGCTCGATGACTATGAATCATATTTGTTTCTGGTTATGAAGGTTCTTTCAGTGACGGAGAAGCAGGATCTGCTGGTCGAGCAGGTCAGCTTTGTCATCGGGCGGAATTTTGTCTTGTCATTTCAGGAGAACGGAACCGACGTCTTCAAGCCGGTGCGGGAACGGTTGCGCGGTGGCAAGGGCCGCCTGCGGCAGAGCGGCGCCGACTATCTGCTGTATGCCTTGGTGGATGCGATCGTGGATCAGTACTTTCTGGTCCTCGAATCTCTGGGCGAGAAAATTGAATTATTACAAGAGAAAGTGGTGGCTGATCCGAAGCCGGACACGCTGAGGGAGGTTCACGCTCTCAAACGAGAGCTGCTCTTTCTTCGTCGGGCAGTGTGGCCGCTTCGGGAAGCGACGAATGGCCTCTCCCGATCCGACTGTCCCTTCCTGCATGAACCGACCAAAGTCTTCTTCAGGGATGTGTACGATCATGTCGTGCAGATCGTCGATACCATCGAAACGCTACGCGAAATGGTCTCGGCCAGCCTCGATATTTACTTGTCCAGCGTCAGCTACCGCCTCAATACGGTCATGCGAGTCTTGACGGTCATCACGACGATTTTCATGCCGTTGAGCTTTATTGCGAGCATTTACGGTATGAACTTCGAACACATGCCGGAGCTGAAGTCGGAGTGGGGCTATCCGGCAGTGTTAGGGGCGATGGGGCTGATTGCCGCAGGGATGCTCATTGCTTTCCGGCAACGACGCTGGCTCTAGCAGGCCGCTCCGGCCTATTCCTGGATTTCGACCCGATCCACAAAATAGTCGGTTTCTCCGAAGCAGGTCGTGGGGAGGTAGCGGTATTCCTTGTAGTGCAGGATCACCCGCTTGCCCATAACTTTTGAGAGATCGTCGGCCACGCGCTTATCCCACACGCTAAACCCCCACAACACCGGGGCAACACCGGGAACCGTGGTCATCGCGAGTTCGCCTTCATAGGTCTTGCAGACCCATCCCTTTTGAGAGAATTTCTGAATATAGCCCGCTCGACTCCCGTCGGAGTAACTCAGGTTGAAGGCGATGAGCAGATAGGCTGCACCAAGAAAGAGGAGTATGGTCAGCAGGAATCTGGGGCGCAAGAACTTCATGGGACAGGTCCTCAGTTCATGACGGAATATCGGCGAACAGCCATGGAGCCTCGGCTTTCCGTTTCTTTTCGTAGGCGGAAATGGCGGATTCGTGTTGCAGCGTCAAGCCGATTGAGTCGAGCCCGCGATACAAACAATCTTTGCGGAACGGATCAATCGTAAATGTGCAGATCTTACCGCTTGGCGTGGTGACGGTTTGCTTGCCGAGATCCACCGTCAGCTGGTAGCCCGGTGTAGCCAGCACGTCGTGCATCATCGCCAGGACCTCGTCGGCTGTGAGAACTACGGGCAGGATGCCGTTTTGAAAACAATTATTGTAGAAGATGTCCGCGAAGCTCGGCGCGATCACGCAACGGAATCCCTGGTCGAGCAGGGCCCAGGGGGCATGTTCGCGGGACGAGCCGCAGCCGAAGTTGTCGCGGGTCAATAGGATCGTGGCGCCTTGGAAACGGGCTTGATTCAGGAAGAACTGTGGATCCGGCGACCCGTCTTTCTGCTTCTTCCAGTCGAAGAACAATCCCTCGCGCAGTCCCGTGCGCTTGATCGTCTTCAAGTACTGCTTCGGAATAATCTGGTCCGTATCGACGTTGACCCGGTCCAAGGGGGCGATTAAGCCGGTGAGCGTGGTAAAGGCTTGCATGATGTCCTCTAACTCCAATGACGAATATCGATAAAGTGTCCCTCGACGGCGGCCGCGACCGCCATGGCTGGAGATACCAGGTGCGTGCGTCCGCCCGCTCCCTGTCGCCCTTCGAAATTTCGATTGCTGGTCGAGGCGCAACGTTCGCCCGGTTTCAGCACATCGGCGTTCATCGCGAGGCACATACTGCAACCGGCCTCCCGCCACTCAAACCCGGCTTCGCGGAAAATCTTGTCGAGGCCTTCCTGTTCGGCCTGCTGTTTGACGAGACCGGAGCCGGGGACCACCATCGCATGCACGGTCTTGGCGACGTGCTTGCCTTTGGCCAACGACGCGGCGAGACGCAAGTCTTCAATGCGCGAATTCGTGCAGGACCCGATAAAGACCTTGTCGATCTTGATATCCGCGATCGGCATGTTGGCGGCGAGTCCCATGTATTCCAATGCGCGTTCAGTGGCCTTGCGGGTATTGTCGTCGGTCATCCTGGCCGGGTCCGGAACCCGCTGATCCACCCCGAGCACCATACCGGGACTGGTCCCCCAGCTGACCTGCGGGGCAATGTCTTCAGCCCGCAGCACCAGGGTCGCGTCGTAGGTGGCGTCCGGATCCGTCTTCAATTGCTCCCATGCCCGCACGGCCTGCTCGAACAGCGCGCCCTTCGGGGCCAAGGGACGTCCCTTAATATAGGCGGTCGTCTTTTCATCCGGAGCGACCATGCCGGCGCGGGCTCCGCCCTCGATCGACATGTTGCACAGGGTCATACGGCCTTCCATGCTCAAGGCGCGAATGGCCGATCCCGTATATTCGATGACATATCCGGTCCCACCGGCCGTGCCGATCTTGCCGATGATGGCGAGAATGATGTCTTTGGCGGAGCAGCGATCCGAGAGGACGCCGTCGACGCGAATTTCCATCGTCTTGGGCCGCTTCTGAACCAGGCATTGCGTCGCCAGTACATGCTCGACTTCGCTGGTGCCGATGCCGAAGGCCAGTGCGCCGAACGCGCCGTGTGTGGAGGTGTGAGAATCGCCGCAGACGATCGTCGTGCCGGGGAGCGTAAATCCTTGTTCCGGGCCGATGACGTGGACGACCCCCTGGCGGATGTCGTTCATCCCGAACAGCGTAATACTGAAGTCCCGGCAGTTGTCTTCCAGTGTCTGGATTTGTTTGGCGCTGATGGCATCGGCAATACCGAGACGGCGGTCTGTTGTGGGGACATTGTGGTCCGGGACCGCGAGCGTCGCGGCTGGGCGGCGCGGACGGCGCCCGGCCAGTTTTAGCCCTTCGAAGGCCTGCGGCGAGGTGACCTCATGGACCAGCTGCCGATCGATATACAAGAGCGTCGTCCCGTCCGGTTCCTCCCGTACGAGATGCGTGTCCCAAATCTTGTCGAATAATGTCTTGCCTGCCATGACGTGCTCCTCACTAACCGGTATCAGTGGAGTGTAAGGGAACGTCATTATACATAGGGCTCAGCCGGCATGCCAGGGAGGGCCATGTATGACATGGGGAGACTTCAGAATTTTTCCGGACTGCCGATAGGGAATATAATGAACGACCACGCACTCAATCCTGATCATCTTTCTATCCCCCGCTGGACCATTGCCCGGGATACCCGCTCGTTGGGTTGTGTGTTCTGCCACTCCATCATCGTGCGCGTGACCACCGACACCCGGCAGGTGGCGTTCTGCAGTTGTCGGCTCGTCGAATACCGCCTCCTCCCTAAACCGACCTCCCGCAAGGCCAAATCCGCCAAGCCCTGATTCCCTCCCTTGTCTTGCCCGTTCAGACGTGATAGCAGCATGGCATGTCGACCGATGACGTACTCCGCCGCGGTATGGTGACGTGGTCACAGCTTCTCCTGGATAGCTTTCGTCGCTGGACGGGGAGGGACTTGCTGAGCCGAACCGGCACTCCGGACGCACAGGCGCAGGCTCTCTTTGCTGCCCCATTCGTGGTGGTGTCGCACGACACACAGGCCGATCCAATATTGAATTATGGCAACCAGCAGGCTCTCGACCTGTGGGAGCTGTCGTGGGCACAATTGACCAGCACGCCCTCTCGCCTTACTGCGGAGCCCATGAACCGGGATGAGCGTGCCCGCATGTTGGCGGTGGCTGAGAAGCAGGGATATTATTCCGGCTATCGGGGAATCAGAATCTCTTCCACTGGTAAGCGGTTTCTGGTCGAAGATGCCATCGTGTGGAATGTCGTCGATGGCCAGGGGATTCGAGTGGGCCAGGCCGCCACATTCGCTCGTTGGACTGTGGTGGCGTGAACAGGATCAGAGAGCTAGGTCCACAGTTCAACGGGCCCATGGTTGGCCAGGCCGCGGAGTAAATCCTGCTTTGAGATGATGCCGACGGGGCGTCGATCAATATCGAGGATCGGCAGCGCGCCGATCCGTTCATCCATCATGACCCGGGCGATCTCCCGGATATCGGTGGTGGGAGTGGCGGACAACACCCGCGGGCTCATGATTTCTGCCAACCGTCGATGGGCAGCGGTGCTCTGAATTCCGGCAATGACGAGATCGGGGGCGTGGCGGATCAGATCGCGGTCCGAGACCATTCCAACCAGTGTGCCATGGACTGAGGAAATCGGCAGATGGCGGAACGCTCGGCGCGTCATCAGCGTCCAAGCCTCGACAAGGGTGGCGTCGGAGGGCAAGGTGACGACCGGGGTTGTCATCAAATCTCTGGCCAGGATGGCCGGCTTGGGAGGCCGCGTCTGCTTAGTCTGTTCTTGATAGGCCTGGTGTGCCGCCAACTTCGTTCGGTCCCCGGCCGGGTGGCGGGGATCTTTGCCCGCCTGGCTATCGACGGCGTCGACCAGCGGAGCTCGAGGTGTCACCGGTTTGACCGGATAGGTTTCGACAACTCCGTTGATGGCCTGGACGATTGCCATGGAAGTCTCTCCTCACCCGTAGTATCGGTGGACTGCGGGAAATACTTAAGCTGAGAAAGCTGAATAGGTGAGGATGGTGAGAATAGCGGTGGAACTAGGGATTAAGCCTTGGGGGGAATGGGGCATTCCGCCACGAATTGGAAACGGGGTTGCGGTCGACCCTCGACCACCACGGTGTCAAGAAACATGACAAGCGGTCTCACCCAGAGCCCGTTTTCGCCATAGAGCGCGCGGTAGACGACGACTTCCTCCTCCGTTTCGGAGTGTTTCGCCACACCTACGACTTCGTAGTCGTTTCCCTTGTAGTGTCGATAGCGGCCTGGCTGGATCATGGTGTATCCTTTCTTGCCTCGACTATAAATGGAAGGTGTATGACAACTCAACGGACACATGACGTGGTCGTGATCGGCGGCGGTTCAGCCGGCTATGCGGCGGCACGCACGGCCCGTGAGGCTGGAGCGGACGTGGCGATCGTTGATCAGGGCCCGCTCGGCGGACTCTGCATTCTGCGGGGCTGCATGCCGACGAAGGCTATCTTGCGATCGGCTGAGATTGCGGCTGTGATGCGGCGAGCTCCTGAATTCGGCCTGTTGCCGGTCGAGGTGCGCACCAGCCTTCCGGCCATTGTTGATCGAAAGAATCGCTTGGTCCGGGAATTCGCCGAGTACCGGATTCAGCAATTGCGCGATCCGGCCTTTGCGCTCTACGAAGCGCCGGCGACCTTTCTTTCCCCCCATCGGTTGCAGGTCGGTTCGACTTGTCTGTCCGCGAAATCCTTCATCATTGCCACCGGCTCGATTCCGCGCGAGGTGGCGATTCCGGGTCTGGCGGAGGCGGGCTGTGTCACCAGCGACAGTCTGCTGGATCGACGGGAGCAACCGGAGTCGCTTATCGTATTAGGGGCCGGGCCTGTCGGATTGGAGTTTGGCCAGTTTTTCGCGCGGATCGGCACGCAGGTCACCCTCGTGCAGCGGGCGCCTCATGTTCTGTCCCATCTTGATGCGGATGTCGGGGTCGCACTCGGACAGGCACTGGCCGCCGAAGGCCTTCGTGTCATGACCGACACGCAGGCGCTCCGTGTACAGAAAGACGGGAAAAAGATGGCGGTGTCCGTCCTGCATAAAGGGGAGGAAAAGGTCCTGGCCGGCGATCTGGTGCTCAACGCGCTTGGCCGGGTTCCGAACATCGCCGGTCTGAATCTGTCAGCGGCCCAGGTGACGGTGGATGCCGGTTGTGTGGTCGTGGATGCCGGCATGCGGACATCGCAGCCCCACATCTTTGCCGTCGGAGACGTCACGAATCTCTACGATGTTGTGCACATTGCCATCCAACAGGGAGAGCTGGCGGGGTGGAATGCGTCCCATCCGGACGATCCTCCCAGACGTTTCGACGATCGGCTGGTGGCGGAAGTCATCTTTACCGAACCCCAAGTTGCTGCGGTGGGTCTGACGGAAAAAGCCTGCCGTGCTCGCGGCCTCTCCTATCTCACCGGGACCTATCCCTTTGCCGACCATGGAAAGGCCATGTGTCTTGGGAGCACACAGGGGTTTGTGAAATTGATGGCAGACCGTGCAAACGGGACTGTATTGGGTGCCGAAATTGTCGGGCCAGAATCCGGGGAGCTGATTCATGAGCTGATTGCGGTGATGTACTACCACGGGACCGTGCACGATCTTCTTCGAATCCCGCACTACCATCCGACGCTGGCCGAGATCGTGACTTATCCGGCCGAATCCATTGTTGAGCAGATGCGAATGTCATGATTCGTCGATTCTCAATAAGCGCCTGCATACCGGCCCTTGTGATGGCCGTGATGATCTCCTGCGAGCAGCAAACCTGGGAGTCGGCGATGGCGGCCGGGCAGCGAGCGCTGCAGAAGGGGGACTACCCTGAGGCGGAGCATATCTTTGCCGCGGCTGTGAAAAAAGCCGAGTCCCAGTACGGGCCAATCGATAGGCATGTGGCCGTCGCGCTGTCGAGTGAGGCGCAAGCCTTCACGGCGCAGGGCAAGTATGTGGAAGCGGAACCGGCCTATCTTCAGGCCTTGAAGATTTACCAGGATGCGCATGGAGAGAATCATGTCGATGTGGCGGCGACGTTGAATAACCTTGGCGTCCTGCATCGGATGCATGGGCAATATACGGAGGCGGAACCATTACTCATGCGGGCACTCGCGATCAAAGAGCGTCTCCATGGTCCGGACCATCCCGATGTTGCCCTCACCCTGCACAACCTGGGGCTGGTCTATGTGTCGCAAGGGGTTCTGGAGAAGGCGGAGCTTCTCTATCGGCGCGCGTTGACCATTCGAGAGAAGGCGCTTGGAGAGACGCATCGGGATGTAGAGAAGAGCCTGGGCGAGCTCGTCAGCGTATTGCAGAAATTGCATCGCGATGCCGACGCGGCGCCGCTGGAAAAACGGTTGTCGGCGATCAAACAACAGCGGAGTTGAAGTCTTCTTCCCCTCCAGTGTAGCGTATACCCATGGTGGAGCAGGGGCACAAGACGGAAATCAATTGGCGGATGCAGGGCATGATCGCACGGGCGGTTGGCATCGTGGCGATTGCCCTTGGATTTGTGTTTGGTATGCACGGACTTGACGATCCCGCCTCCCATTGGCTGCACACGGCGCTGGGCCTCCTGACTACGGGCATGCTGGCGCAGGGCTATGCCCTCTACTGCTCGATCAAACGCATGCAGCAACTGAATTCCCAATCATGATTCGTCACAGCCCAGCCTTTCGTACGACCGCCTGCGGTCTTGTCCTTGTCCTGGCCGTGATATTTGCGGCTTGCGGAGGCCCCTGGCGTGACACCTACTTCAAGAAAGGTGTGGATCAACTGACGCAGGAGGATGTGCGCGAGAAGTTGGGCGCCCCGCATACGGCCAAGACGCCGGCGTTGGGAGGAGACAGTGTCTGGACCTACCGGGTCCCGATGGGAGACAAGGAGTTGGAGTCGATTGCCTCCCCCGGGTTCGGTAACGCGACAGAATCGGTTGGCGCGCTCCTTAGCAAAGGTGGAGATGGACCGAAGCCGACCCTCTACTGCTACCGGTATACGCTGACGTTCAACGAGCAGAAAGTCTTGAAGTCCTGGAAGCGTGAAGAGTGCGTGCCAGGTACCCGTGAAACGCTGATGGCGCAATAACCGTTTGGGTTCGCGCCACGGTCTAGAGTATTCCCGCCAATCGATTGATACTCAGTGTCGTCTGGCCGAAGAACAGCTGGAAGGCGTGGTAATCCTTTTGCTGCACCTGTCGGGGGAGTGGGCCGTTGTCGCAATACAACATACCGATGGGTCGGGTTCCGACTCGGAGGGGTGCGATGATGGCCGATCCTGGGTTCCACGTTCGGAGAAATTTTGAATTGATGGGGTCGCCTAGAGGGACGGTGAAATCCTCGACCCAGACGGCATCGGACCGCTTCATGAGCTGCAAGAAGTGCGGATGCTCTTTGGTCAGCGAGCCGGACAGGCTGTCGAGGTGCGAAGCCGGCTCCTCTACTCCGAGTAACAAGCGCCCCACTAGATGATCGGTATTGCTCGGGTTCAGCAGGCCCAGGGCTACCCGGCTAAAGCCGCCGTCCCGGTGCAGGGCATGCACCAGTGTGCTCAGGAGCGTGTTGATATCTTTGGCCTCGCGCAACGCGGTTTGCAGGGTTTGCAGGGTCTCAAGGGGATTCGTCTCAATCGCACTGGGCCCTTGCTTCTGAGACCTCGCTGTGACGGTGGGAACTTCCACCGGAGGCGGTGCGGGAATCCGACAGCTGGTTTCATGTCCGACGGGATCTTCCCAGAGATCGAACGACAGGCCTGCCGAATGGACCAATTGTTTCCCCCGATCCAGTGCGCGCACAAGGATGTCGCCGAACAAGTGCGACGGCAGGCCGCTCCCCGTGAGGAGGCCCCGCTTGGCGGCCTCCATTGTGGCCGGGGAAGGCGGGCCGGTCATGGCATCGATCAATGAAGAGCAGCCGATGACGAGGCCCTTGAACAGCTCCTGACCGGAGCCCCACCGCTCCTGGCTCTGATGCCCTTCGATTGAAAACAACTCTACGACAAAGGGTGGCAGCGCCCACATCTGCCCGAGGGCTTGCGCAATCCGGAGGCGGGGGGCTCCATAGAGTTGTGTTTCTTCGATGATACGTGCCGCAGGAGTCTTGGCTGTCAGAGGGATTCTGCGGTACGAGACGTAGAGATCCTGAGCTTGACTGGCGATGGCGAGGTCACCGATCGAATAGAGCAAGGTGGCGCTAAAGAGCTGGCTCAACGATGGATACTCGAGTGCCATGCCCAGTTCATTGGCGTGCACGGCTGCGACGAGGGCCCGCGCAATGACTCCGCTGACGATTTGCTGCTGATTCGGCCATTGACTGAGCTGTTCGACAAGTTGTGAAGCGGTGACAATAGAACGAACCGTATCCAATCCGAGCCAACTGACGGCGTGGGGGATCGACGTGATGACTTGTTGCGGACTGTAGGCAATACTATTCGAGACCTGCAGGACCCGGCAGGACAGGGCCGGATCACGACTGATAATCTGAGCGAGGCGATCGGCGCCGGTGAGTCCTCCGGTCAGACTGAGAATTTTCTGGCAGGTTTTCTCGAGGGCTGGTAAGCAAGGGCTAGCCTGATTGAGGAGTGGCTGCAACGTACTGTGCAGACGAGGACGAAGGGATTCGGCAAGGGCCGATTCCGAAGTTGTGGGTGACGATGACATGGAGTTCCTTCCCAAAAATCCCACAAGTTGTATCGGATGAATGGCAATGAATCTTAACCGGTACAGAAGAAAAGACTGAGGATGACTGGTATGCAGTTTGGCTGGATGACCGTTGATAGCTCCGTCGTCTTGGACGGGCTCAAGTCATTGATTCTGTTGGTGTCGGTCATTCTGATCCGGACGCTGGTCGTGCGGGGGATCTCGCGCAATCATGCCTTGTCGATGGAGGACAAGCGTCGCTGGGTCGTGACGACCAGAAACTCGATGGTCTTTGTCATCCTGATCGGCTTTGTCGTCATCTGGGCACATGAACTCGAGGCCTTTGCCGTCTCGATTGTCGCGTTGGCGGCTGCGCTGGTCTTGGCGACGAAGGAGTTGATTCTCTGCTTGAGCGGAGCGGCATTACGCGTGGGTGGCAAAGTGTACGGCGTTGGTGACCGCATTCAGATTGCCGGACACCGAGGAGTGGTGCTGGACCACGATATGTTTGCCACAAAATTGTTGGAGATCGGCCCCGGCCAATCTTCGCACTTGTATACCGGCCGAGTGACGGTGTTCCCGAATAGTCTTCTGTTTACGAATGCGCTCGTCAAAGAAAATCCGGGACAGGAATATGGCCTCTATACACTCGTTGTACCCTTGAGGTCGGAGGGAGAATGGCAGCGAGCTGAGCAGGCGTTGCTGGCTGCCGCGAAGGCCGAGTGCGGCCCGTTTATGGAAGAAGCCGCGCGACAGATGAAACTGCTGGAACAGGCCAATCTCCTGGAAGCTCCTTCGCCGGAACCCCGTATCACCATTCAGCTCCCCGAGCCGGGGAAGATTCAGTTGGTGCTCCGATTCCCGGCTCCCGATCGGGGTCGCTCGCGAGTGGAACAAGCCATTCTTCGCCGATATCTGGTCGAGATGAATCAGTCGTAATCTGAAATGATGGAAGAGCCCCGGCGATGAAGCGTCGCGAGGCCTTTCCGGAACCACCGTACGCCGTAGAGTTACTTCGGGAATGTGTTCCTGGCCCGGCTGTTGCGGTTTCCGATGCTATGCAGGCGCTGAAGATACCGGGTCCGAAGCACGTTGCGCTTGAGAGACGATGATCCATCGGTCTGAGGAATGTTGCATCGTAGCTGATTTGACACCAGTCTCATTCCAGGGCAGGATATTGAAAGTCTCGCCTAGTGAATTCCCGTTTATCCACCTATTCGTGCATGGGGGAGAAGCATCATGCGAAATATAGTCTTGGCTGCGATCGCCGCAGTGTATTTGATCGGTACCGGTTCATTGGTGCTTGCCGACGATGCGATAAAGAATGAGATGGGAGCGATGAAGGACCAGATGAAAGCCGATGTGAAGGCGGCTCCCGAGAAGATGAAGGCCGACAGGGATCAGATGAAGGCAGATATGAAGGCCAAAAAAGAGGAAATGAAGAGCAAGATGAAGGCGCACCGTGAAGAGGCCAAGGCCAAGCGAGCAGCCATGAAAGATAAGATGAAGGCGAAGCATGAAGAAGTCAAAGGGCAAGGTGATGCGGTGAAAGCTCAAGCGCAGGATATGAAAGCTGTTGGACAGCAAATGGGTAGTGATGCCCAAGCCGCCGGGCAGGAGATGAAGGACGCCGTCGGTGCGATGGGGAAATAGTTCTTTCCCTGGAGTAAGGGATGGAAGGCCTCTGGCAGATTGCCAGAGGCCTTCGTGTTTGCGCGACGTGGCTACGGTACAGCCTTCCAGAGGGTGAATCTTCCGATAAACAAGTTTCGATCTGTCCAGCTTGTTCCCTCTTCGCGCTTCTGCTAGCATCCCCGCCGGCCGTCGACCCATACTATGAAAATCGCAACATTCAACGTCAACTCGCTCCGTAAACGGCTTCCGATCGTGCTGGATTGGCTTGCACAGCAGAAGCCCGACGTGTTGTGCTTACAAGAAACCAAAGTGCAGGACAGCGAGTTCCCGCTGTTGGCTTTGGCTCCCTCTGGTTATCACATCACGTTTCGCGGGATGAAATCCTATAACGGCGTGGCTATCTTGAGCCGGAAGCAGCCGGAAGCGGTGTTCCACGGATTCGATGATGGCGGTGAATCAGAGGATGCCCGGCTGCTCAGAGTCATCCTCGACGGGATTCCCATCGTCAACACCTATGTGCCGCAGGGCTTTGAAATCGATTCACCCAAGTATCAATACAAGCTGGGGTGGTATGAGCGGCTGAGAAAGTATTTCGAGAAACATCTGTCTCCCGGCAAGCCGGCCATCTGGTGCGGCGATATGAACGTGGCGCCGCGTCCAATGGATGTGCATAGTCCGGAGAAGCACCTCAAGCATGTCTGTTATCACGAGGATGCGCGGAAGGCCTACGAGCGGACACTGGCGTGGGGATTTCAGGACGTGTTTGTGAAGCTCTACCCGGATCGGCAGCAATATACGTTTTGGGATTACCGGGCGCCCAGCTCGTTAGAGGCAAATAAGGGTTGGCGCATCGATCATATTCTGGCGACAGCACCGCTGTTGGAAAAGTGTACAAGGGTTGACGTGGACATCGAGCCGCGGCGAGCGAAAGACCCATCAGATCATACGTTTCTCTGGGCAGAGTTTTCGGTCTAACCACATGCGCGACGTCCACACCCGCCCGATCCGGTAGCAGGGCAAGTCCTCCCTACCGCCAGATGGGAGCAGATCAACAGCTCGAGCCTCAAGCGGCCCGCATGAACGAATCTTTTCTCGGTCGGCTGCTGAGCCGGTTTCGTTGTATCAATGGATCCAAGACCAACCCGCAATTGATGCATCGATGCACGACGGATTCGGGTGCGAGTTCCGGTCGTTGTTCCTCGATCATCAATCCTTTGCATTTTTGACAATTCATCAATCCATCCTCCCCTTGATATCTCCGAGAGCAAGTGTCTGATCAACGTTCGGGAGGAAACTTAACACCATCAGATTAACCCCGTGTTAACAGGCAGTTAAAAGTGTCTAATCTTTGGTTGAATGTTCGTGATGATGGAACATTGCCAGTGGC
>JACOEJ010000118.1 GCA_024998645.1 Nitrospira sp. | reverse complement strand
GGAAAGTTTCAATGGGAAGGGAATTTGAATCTGACGCCCCGTGATGCAGAGAGTTTGGGGCAGTTGGTCTCCACTCTGGTGCCGCGGCGTGCGACGGTGACAAGAGTCCGCGAGACGCCGGTCCTGTCTCCCCAACCGTCTTTCCTGCTCCGTGCGCTTGATCCTGAAACAGGCGGGCTGGTGTGGCAAGATGAATTTTCAACGGATGGAAACCACCGCGTCAGGATGGATCGTATCGCCGATCGACTGGTGAGCGAGGATCGTGACAACTCGGGAGTCAGCCGCTCCTTTGATTTCAGGATCCGGATGTCTGAGGACGAGGGGCGCCATATCCTCTGGGAGGATCAGTTTGCTCAGACTGAAGCCGAGGAGGTCGCTGAATCGGAAGCGGTGGAGGAAAAGGCGCTGCAGTTGCCGACCTGGTCCGGGCAAACGGGACGACAGCTCCAGGAAGAATTGATCTAAGGGGCTCGCGGGGGCTAACCGCGTTTTTGCAGAAACGTATCCAGCCACTGTTGGTGAAACTGATCGTAGGACAGAAAGATTTTATCCTGGAGTGCCGTTGCGACGGTGGCTTTCCCCTTAAACGCATCCAGGAGATCGACCACGCGGCTCATCCCGAATCGGTCGATCAGGTAGTGCGTGGCGGAATTAGCTTCGAGGTAGGCCAGCGTCGCCACGTCGTGCGGCATCTGTCCCCATCCCCCTTCCAAATAGCGCAAGTGCAGGACTGAGCCGCCGTTCGGCATGGCCTGGTCGAGGTCCGGCCAGGAACTGCCGGCTAGTTGCATCGCGAGCCCTTCATTGAGCCACACCGGCAGCGAGCCGATCTGACCCTCCAACCGGTCGTGCAACAAGGCGTGAACATACTCATGTCGCAGGACATTGGTGAGCCACTTCGTATCGGTCGTGGCGCCTTGTGTCGGGATTTGGATGCGGCCGAGCGTCGGATCGTAGAGGCCGTCGGCCCAGGCCGGGCTGCCGGTGGCCGTCTGAAAGGTGTCTTTGGTGTGCAGGACCACCACGATCGGTTTGGCGGGGAAATGGCCGAATCGTTGACCGATTTCGCGATAGGCCTCCTCTAAAATTTCCAGCACCACGGTCCAGGTGTGTTGATCTTCTGCTCCGTCGTATTTCACCAGGAAGTGGCTGCTGCTTCTGGCGTTCATGCGGGATTCCACCGTGTCGGTATGGCGCACTTTCTCCGTGACGGTCGCGAGGTAGGATTGGACGCGCGGATCTTTGCTGGCCCGTTCCGTCGCCTGTGTCAGGTGCTTGGTAGCCTCACTCAGCCGGTCTTGTTCGTAGAGCAGATCGGCCATGGCGAGATGCGGAAAGGGTTCGTTGGGGGCGAGCGTCATCAAACCGGTCAGGAAGTCCTGATTCAGGGCCGGATCGCGCAGCTCCCAATAGGCGTGGGCCAGGTTCAGTTGGATGATCGGATTCGTGTTGTCGAGTGCGGCGGCTTTCTTGAAAGCTTTGACGGACACCTTGGTTCCGTCGATCCGTTCCTGTTCCAACCCAAGATTGTTCCAGAGAATCGCGACATAGGGCTTCGCCTTGGCATCGGCGAGGACTGATGGGGCCAGATTCATCAGTTGTCGCTCAGCGACGGGGAGCTGTTTCTTTTCAATTTCGTCGCGGATGGTTTCCAAGAGCTGACTGGAATCGGTTTCTGGAATGATGGTGGGATCAATTCCTCGAACCTGTTTAATCTCTTCGTCGGTCGGAGGCGGCTCAGCCTGCAACCCAGCCGTGCGAGGTTCTGTTGACTCGCCGGTTGCCTGGGCAGGTCCATGCGGAACCGGTACTGTGACCCAGAGGGCTTTGAAATACAGCTGATAGGCCAGGAAGAGGATCAAGCCTATGGCCAGGGGAAGGAGGACGTGTTGGATGTTGCGGCGATACATAGCTGGTTAGGTTGTCTCAGTGTAACACCTGAGTGGGAGCGGGCCAAGCAATCGCCACAATGCGGACGACCGGTCAGGGCAAGGCCAGCGAGTTGCGCGTGATAGCCGGAGGACTTCATTGAGTGACTTGCGGCGGTATGCTACGATCCCGCCCAGTTATGGAGCCTCCCGCCGAGTCCAGCTTGCCTGCGACGTTTCACGAGTGGCTCGATCGCCTTGCGCGGCCGATTGAGTTTGCGACGAAGGACGATTGCGCCCACGCCGGGGCAGTAAAGAATCTCAGCAGCTTTGTGTCGAGTCAGGTCCAGTCCGCCCTCGCTCAGGAGTGGATTCCCCCGGCCATTGAGTCGCGTCTGCGTTCGCTCCGCGAACTCTTCATCGATTTCCAGCAGGCCCTCCCGATCGACGAACAGCAGCGGCGGCTGCAAGCGGCCTGCGCCATTCTCGGCCGGCTGCGTGAAGCGACGCCCGAGTCCTTGCCTAATCGTGAAAATCAGATCGACGACGCGGTCTCAACTGCGGGATCGACGCGAGGTGACGTCTGGAATCTTCCCGTCCAGTTTGTGAAAGGGGTCGGGCCGAAACGCATGGCCCTCTTGCAACGGCTCGGGGTGGCGACAGTAGAGGATGCCTTGTGGACGATTCCCTGGCGCTACGAAGATCGATCGGTAATGACGCCCATCGGCAATCTCGTGCCGGGTATGGTCACGTCGATCTGCGGCACGATCGCGAAATGCGAAGCGAAGCGTACAAGGAATCGCCGCCTGTCCGTGCTGGAGGTCGGTGTCGAGGATGAGACCGGGAAGATGCAGGTGGTGTTCTTCAATCAGGCCTATCTTGAGGACGTCTTGGCGGTCGGGAAAGTCGTCATGATGAGCGGTCGTGTCATTGCCGGAAAGCAGGGGTGGATGGTCCCGCGCATGGACGTGGCGCAGTATGAAGTGGTGGGCGAGGCCGCGGAGTCGGCGCTGCATGTGGGCCGTATCGTGCCGATCTACCATGAGACGAAGGGCTGGACGTCCCGGCAATCGCGCGTGCTGGTGAAGGGATTGCTGGATGAGTATGCCCGGGAATTGCGCGACAATCTGCCCGTGCCTCTGCGAGCCCGCCAACGTCTGATTCCGATTCAAGAGGCCATTCAAGATGTGCACTTCCCCAAAGCGGAGGCAGATGCCCGACTGTTGGAGCAAGGCAAGACGCCGGCACATCGCCGTCTCGCGTTCGAAGAGTTGTTCCTATTGCAGATGGCCTTGGCCACCAGGCAACGGTCAGTGCAGGCGCAGCCGAAGGGGCTCAAGTTCAATCCGCGGGCGCCGATCGTCGATAAGTTGAGTCGCTTGCTCCCGTTCCGCTTGACGGCAGCGCAGGATCAAGTCATACGCGAGATTTATCGGGACATGATCTCGCCCAAACCGATGAACCGGCTGGTGCAGGGGGATGTCGGGTCGGGGAAGACCGTGGTGGGGCTCCATGCCATCGTCATGGCCTGCGGCTCCGGTTACCAGGCCGCGCTCATGGCGCCGACGGAAATTCTGGCTGAGCAGCACTATCGCAATCTCAAAAGCACATTGGAGGCGCTGGGGTTGAGCGTCGCGTTGCTGCGCGGGAGCGATAAGGCGGCAGTCAAAAAAACGCAGGCGGCGCAGTTGGCATCCGGTGAAGTGCAGGTGGCGATCGGGACCCATGCGCTGATCCAGAAGGGCGTGGCCTTCAAGAACCTCGGGCTCGCAGTCGTGGATGAGCAGCACAAGTTCGGTGTATTGCAGCGGAAAAATCTGATCGACAAAGGGTATAAGCCGGATGTGCTCGTGCTCACGGCGACGCCGATCCCGCGTACGCTGGCGATGACGGTGTATGGCGATCTGGATGTGTCCGTCATCAACATGTTGCCGCCCGGGCGCCGGCCGGTCCGGACGTTCCTGTTCGGGGATGCCCAACGGCGACGGGCCTATCAGATTCTCAAAGATGAGTTGCGGAATAAGCGGCAGGCCTATGTCGTCTATCCGTTGGTTGAGGAATCAGAGAAGACGGATTTGCAGGCAGCTATCCAAGGGGCCGAGCAGTTGCAGAACGGCGAGTTTGCCGACTTCAAAGTCGGATTGTTGCATGGACGCATGAAATCGGCGGAGAAGGAAACGGTGATGGCTGACTTCAAGGCCGGGAAGATCCATCTGCTCGTCGCCACCACCGTGATTGAAGTCGGTGTCGATGTACCGAACGCGACGATTATGATGATCGAGCATGCCGAGCGCTTTGGCCTGGCGCAACTGCATCAGCTGCGCGGCCGGGTCGGGCGGGGAGCGGAACAGTCGTACTGTTTACTGATGGCTGCCGGATTGGGGCGGAATCGTCCGACATTGGGACGGCATCCGCTCGGTGCGGACGAGCCGGTATCGAACGCGCGTGAGCGATTAGACGCCCTGGTGCAATCGAATGATGGCTTTGTGATTGCGGAAGAAGATTTGCGCATCAGGGGGCCGGGCGAATTCTTCGGGTTTCGCCAGTGGGGCATGCCGGAGTTTCGTGTGGCCAACATCGTGCGTGACGGTGATTTGTTACAGCAGGCCAGGTTGGAAGCCTTCTCGTTGCTTAAGCAGGATCCACAGTTGAGCGCGCCGGGGCATCAGGGATTGAAAGAAGCGATGTTGAGAAAGTGGGAGCAGAAGCTGGAGTTGGGGTCGATCAGTTAAGGAGAGGCATGGGATTATTGCAGCGGTTGAAAGACGATTTCCGGTCAGGGCTCGCCACCTTGCGATTGGGCACGGCGCATGTCGCCGGCCGCGCGCTGGAAGAGACGGAATTACTCCGGATGCGGTTAGAAGTCCGGAAAATCGATCAGCAATTGTCTGATCTCTATAAAGACATCGGTGAGCGGGCCGTTGAAATGAAAGAGCGGGGCGAGACGGCCGAACGGGTGACGTACGACGAAGAAATCGGTCGTGTGGTCCGCGAGATTCAGCAGTTGAAAGACGCCCGGAAGAAGCTCGAAGCCGAGATGGACGAGATCCGGAACGAGCAATGAGCGCCCCCTCCGTTCGTCCGCGCCGGCTCGCCGGTATCGATATCGGCACCCTTACCTGCCGGCTCCTCATCGCCGATTGCTCTCCACAGGCAACTCTCAAAGAGCTGCGATCCGAGCGGCGTATTCTTCGTCTAGGTGAAGGCGTCGATCAGAATAAGCGTTTGAGCCAGCCGGCGATGGATCGGGTGATTCAGTGCTTGCGGGAGTGGAGGGCCGTCATCGACACCTATCGGGTCGATGGCTGTACGGCCGTTGCCACGAGCGCCGTCCGCGATGCAGCCAATCGTGCCGAGTTTCTGGAGAAGGTGAAGCGCGAAGCCGGATTCGATGTCGAAGTTATCACCGGCGACGAAGAGGCGCGGCGCACACTTCTGGGGATTCGTTCAGGTTTACCTACGGGCGTGTCCGACATGCTGGCGCTAGACATCGGCGGGGGGAGCACCGAGTTCATTCTGGATCGGCCAGGCCAGCAGCCAGTTGTCCGGTCCATCGATATCGGCGTGGTGCGTCTCTGCGAACGGTTGCTCCATCATGACCCACCGACGAGTGAAGAGGTTCAGCAGGCGCGGGAATGGATTGCGCGGGAGACGAAGTCAGCCGTGACGGAGATGGCAGGCTATGAAACGGCGACCTTCGTCGGGACCGCCGGAACGATTACGGCGCTTGCCTCCATGGCTCAGAAACTATC
>JACOEJ010000117.1 GCA_024998645.1 Nitrospira sp. | reverse complement strand
GAGAAGACTCACCAGTTGCCGCCGGAGAAAAATGGCGTGCCAAGCTAACAAGAATACTTTCACACTGTCAAGCAACATTCCCTCACGGATCAAAGAGTTGCATCGTGTTGTCGCAATAGAAAGAGAATGGGACATCGACACAACCCTTGAAGGATATCCCGATCGTAAGCGGAACCAAGAGCTTGACGAATCTCATCAGCCTCCATTAATGTGGCGAAACTTGACCAAGTCAATTCATTTTAGAAAGACCAGGCGTGAGGCTTTCCAAGAAAAGTGAATACGGACTCCGAGCGCTCATTGAACTCACGCTCGCCTACGAACAAACGACGCTACAGCGCCATCAAATTGCCAAACGCCAGCACATTCCGATTGAGTTTTTAGAGCAAATCCTTCTGGCATTGAAGCGGGCCGGGTTACTGGCCAGCCGACGAGGTCTCAAAGGCGGCTATACCCTGATCAAGCCCCCCGGGGAGATCACCGTCGGTCAGGTGATCCGTATCCTGGACGGTCCACTCGCCCCCATCGGCTGCGTGAGCAAAACCGCGTATCAAAAGTGCCGGGACTGCCCCTACGCCGACAAAGCTGAATGCCCGGTCCAGCATGTGATGGGTCCGGTCCGCGATGCCATTGCCGGCATCCTCGATAATTGTACGCTCGATGATTTCGCAGCGAGTCACCGCAAGGGATAACCTATGGATGAGATCGTCCTCGTTCTTATTACGTTCGTCGCCGCGACCGTCAACGGCGCGCTGGGCTACGGCTTCTCCTCGATTACCATGCCGGTTGCCCTGCTGTTCTATACGAATCGTATTTTGAATCCCGCCATGGTGCTCGTGGAACTGGTCCTGAATAGTTATGTCCTCTTTCTCAATCGCCAAAACATACCCAATATTTTCCGGCGTGTCGTGCCCATCCTGATTGGCCTCGCCATGGGGGTCGCCATCGGCAGCTACATCCTCTCGATGGTGCAACCGGCCTGGGTGAAGTTCGTCACCTACTTCATGCTGCTCCCGTTGATTCTGCTTCAAGCTGCCGGCATCCGTAAACCGATCAAAGCTGAAAAAGCCATCGGGGTCCCGTTCGGGGTCGGCATCGGCACGCTGTACTCCGTGACAACGATCTCCGGACCGCCGCTGGCGCTCCTCTTCAATAATCAGGGATATGAAAAACAGGATTTTCGCGCGGCGCTGGGCGTGATCCGGGTCGCTGAAGCGACGTTGACCGCCATCGCCTACGGCATCATCGGGTTTTACAGCGTTGAGAGCATGAAGGTCATGCCCTACATCGTGCCAAGCGTCTTACTGGGCATTCCGCTCGGCGCATTCCTGATCCGCTGGATGGATCCTGAAACATTTCGGCGGCTCTGCATGAGCTTTGATGCCGTCGTCGTCGGATTTGGACTTTCACGAGTTCTGGTCGAACTGAAACTCGCAAGCACCTTCACCACCTACAGCATTCTCTCGATCGTCGTCCTGCTCAACGCGTTTCTCCTGTACCGATATTTTCAAGGCCGCGCAGCGCCATAAATCTTCCATTTCCTCGAATCAAGATCCTACCGACTTCGAAGACCTCCAGCCGTTCGTATTCAGTCAGGTCTTTACACCTCAATCCAGAAAAGTACGTGTAGGAAGTGAAGGGATAAGCCTACACATTACTATCGGATGAATTTCGTTAGAAACCGTTACAGCACTCAGCCACCTGAAGGCCAAAGCATACAGACCTTGCAATGCACGCAAGGAATTCCATTCAGAATCCCAATATTCTCTAGAGGCAGAGACTAATTTATCCTTGGCCTATGTTTTGCTAGAAGCACTCCCATCAATAAGGGAGTGGGAAGTAATGATCCTCTTCATATTACTCATCATGGCAGCTGTTGCGCTGAGCGCTAGCTCAACGCCTCTGACTGGCAGCTCCCGCCGTTCGACATTTTGAGGTCGTAGCTCTCGCCCCCAACTCAAGTAGAAGGAAACCCGTCAAATGAGAGATGAATCGAGCAACCAATCCATGCGTATTTTGTCCACATGCATTTTGTTGACCGCCTGTACACTGCTAACCGGCTGTGGTGGTGGCGGTGGTGGCGGAGAAGGAGCCCCCCCTGCCTCATCGTCCTCAAGCTCGGCACTCTCGACTGCCTCGCTCGCATGGAACCCGATACAGGATTCGTCGATAGTCGGATACTATGTCCACTACGGACGACAATCCCCCGGGCAGCCAGGCTCCTGCTCATATGAAGCGGCCCAATTTGTCGAATCGCCGAGCGCTACGATTTCCGATCTCCAACCCGACACTCGCTATTACTTTACGGTCAGCGCCTACAATGGCCTCGAGAGCAGCTGTTCAAGCGAAGTCTCGACAGTGACGCCCTCTTCTCAGGCCTAGCCGGAACCATCCGTCCATATTTGCGATCTTCTTGCTTGAGGTTTCCGAGACTCAAGCAAGAAGATCGCGAGTCCCTTCATTGACTCCCTTCCATCGTTTTGTTAGCCTCAAGCCCCGCCGCGTTCCTGCCGATCTCTGACGTAGAGAAGCATGTGCCGGCAACCTACTGAGCGTTCAATTCCTGAAAGGAGTTCCGATGGCCAGTGCAGCCCTGTCTCCAGAATCCCTCAATGCCCTCCATAACAAGGCCACACAACTCCGTATCGAAAGCGTTCGGGCCACATCTGAAGCGGCCAGCGGCCATCCATCCAGCTGCTGCTCCGCCGCCGACATCGTAGCCACGCTCTTCTTCTCGGTCATGCGTTACGACCCGAAGAACCCCAAAGCTCCCAACAGCGATCGATTTGTCCTGTCAAAAGGGCATGCCGCGCCCCTACTCTACGCCGCCTGGGCCGAAGCAGGGCTGTTCCCCAAGAGCGATCTCTTGAAATTGCGGACGTTATCGTCTGATCTCGAAGGCCACCCGACGCCCCGTCTTTCTTTTGTCGACATGGCCACCGGATCGCTCGGGCAAGGACTCCCCGTTGGAATCGGTATTGCCCTGAACGCTAAATCCATCGATAAGTTTGACCACCGGACCTACGTCCTGATGGGCGATGGCGAATCCGTCGAAGGATCGAATTGGGAAGCAGCTGAAGTGGCCCGGCATCACGGCCTGGATAACCTCTGCGCGATCGTCGACGTGAATCGGCTCGGGCAGAGCGATCCCACCATGTTGCAACATAATATGGAAGGCTATCGCGCGCGCTGGTCGGGATTCGGCTGGCATGCCATCGTGGTCGACGGTCATGACATCGCCGCGCTCGTGGCCGCCTTTGATGAGGCATCCCGCACAAAAGGAAAACCGACCGTCTTGCTGGCTAAGACCTTCAAGGGGCATGGCCTTTCATTCATGGAAGACAGCCCCAGTTGGCACGGGAAGCCGGTGCCTAAGGGCGAAGAGACCCAAAAGGCGATCGATGAATTGACCAAGCAACTGAAGCCCGGCAATGGGACCGTACAGATCAACCGGCCCGCCGCTGCCACACCCGCGCCGGCGACAAAAGCTGCGCTTCCCCCTTCACCCTATAAAGTGGGCGAGGCCGCCGCAACCCGTGAAGCCTTTGGCGTGGCGCTCGAAGCACTCGGCGGTGTGAACTCTTCCGTGGTCGGCCTGGACGCAGACGTCAAGAACTCCACCTACACGGACAAATTCGGCAAGAAGTTTCCGAATCGATTCTTCGAAAACTTCATCGCCGAGCAGAACATGCTGGGCGCGGCAGCCGGCCTCGCCGCCTGCGGAAAAGTTCCCTTTGTCGCCACCTTTGCCGCGTTCTTTACACGCGCCTACGACTTCATTCGGATGGCCGCCATCAGCCAGTCCAACATCAAGCTGGTAGGCACCCACGTAGGTGTCAGCATCGGCGAGGACGGCCCTTCGCAAATGGGACTCGAGGATATTGCCATGATGGCAGCACAGCCCGGCGTCGTTGTCCTCTATCCATCAGACGCCACCTGCACCTATCGTCTGGTCGAAGCAGCGGCCAACCACAAAGGAATGGTCTACATCCGCGCGGGGCGCCCGAAATCTCCGGTACTCTATGGACCGGAAGAGACGTTCCCGATCGGGGGGAGCAAAGTCCTCCGCCAAAGCGCGAACGATGCACTCACGATCGTGGCAGCCGGCGTTACATTATTTGAAGCCCTCAAAGCCTACGATCAATTGAAAGCCGCGGGCATTGCCGTGCGCGTCGTCGATCTCTACAGCATCGCTCCTATCGACCAAGCCACCCTCATCGCTAGCGCCCGGGCCACTCACGGACGTCTCCTCACCGTAGAAGACCACTACGCCCACGGCGGACTCGGCGATGCCGTCCTGAGCGCCGTCAGTGCGGAAGGCGTGAAGGTCCACAAGCTCGCCGTCCGAACAATTCCCCACAGCGGCAAGCCGGATGAACTCGTCGATCATTTTGGCATCGGAGCGCGATCCATTGTCGAAGCGGCCAGACAAATCATCAAGTAATCGGTTGAGCTCATCGCCCCCGGATGAGCTCAACCATATCCCTCTGCTCAAGATTCTCTCCAGCGCAGACCGCCAACGCGTGCTCCAGGATTTGACCGAGCAGCACTACACCAAACGAGATGTCATTTTTCGTGAAGGTGATCCCACCGAATTCTTTCACATCGTGAAGGAAGGCACGGTCAAGTGTGTCAAATCGAGCCCGGAAGGGAAAGAGTGCACGCTGAAAATGCTGATGCCCGGCGATCTCTTTTGCTGTGACGCCGCCGCCTTTGAGGGGGCCCGTCATCCAGGCACCGCCCAACCGATGGGCGACGTCAGCATCCTGCGCATGAACAAGAAATCCTACTTCGATATGCTGCGCCGCAATCCCGATGCCGCCATTGAAGTCATTAAGCATCTCGGCAACCGCCTCAACGAAGCCCAGGAAAAAGCCAAGGTCCTGGCCCTCGACCGTGCCGACCAGCGGCTTGCCTCGCTCCTGGTGGACCTGGCGACCAAGAACGGCGTAAAAGATCCGCAAGGCATCAAACTCCCGATGCGATTAACCCGCCAGGACATGGCCAACATGGTCGGCACGACGACCGAGACCGCCATTCGCATCATGAGTCGATTCAAACGCGATCGCCTCGTGTCCGGAACGGCGACCCGCCTTATCATCCGCGATCTCGCCGGTCTCAAGGCCCTTGCCTCCGCTTAACGTCCTCCGGATCAATCTTCCCGGTATATTTTAAAAACATGATTTACATCATGTTTTTTTGACTGCGCTCTCCTTATGCTCACACACACAGACAACGTGTACTTGAGACCTTCACATACAGGGACCATCGCACATTCGTCTGCAGTAGTTCGACCAACCATTTCAGAGAGGAGTTCGACCATGATGAGAAGAGGATCACAACAGGTACTCGCAATCGCAGGAACCACTGCGATCGCACTCGCCGGATTGCTGGGACAGACGTCCTACGCATCCGCGAAGACCCATGACATTCACATGACTGCCGTAGAATCCGACGTCATCATCGATGGAGGCGGCGAGAAATATGCCGCCTGGACCTTCAACGGCACGATGCCGGGCCCGGTCGTCCGCGTGACCGAAGGCGACACCATCAATTTCACCCTGACCAATCCCGCCACGAATAAGAACCCGCACGCCATGGACTTCCATGCGGCGGAGATCGACTTCTTGAAGAACTACAAGGCCATCAATGCCGGCGAAACGATCAGCTACACCTTCGTCGCCAAGAAGCC
>JACOEJ010000116.1 GCA_024998645.1 Nitrospira sp. | reverse complement strand
ATCGTGAACAGAATGGGCGAGAGCAACGGATGCGTGTCCGGAATCGTAAACACCGCATCCGCGGTTTTCCCAAGCTCGCGCTCGCCTTCAGCCACAAACGCGATCACCGGCGCATGCCGCGCCTTCACTTCCATCAGATTGCTCACCGTCTTCTCATACAGACGATCGCGCGGCGCCAGCACCACCACCGGCATATCCTTGTCGATCAGCGCAATCGGCCCATGCTTCATCTCGCCTGCCGGATACCCTTCGGCATGGATATAGGAAATCTCTTTCAACTTGAGAGAGCCTTCCAGCGCGATGGGATAGTTAATCCCACGCCCCAGGAACAGAAAGTTTCGCTTCTTGTAATAGCGTTTTGCAATGGCAACCACTTCAGCTTCCCGGCCCAGCACCCGCTCGACGAGCGCGGGCAATTGCACCAACCGATCCAACCAGGCTTTGCCGTCGGCCACATTCATCACCTTGCGCACGCGCGCCAGATGGAGCGACAGCAGATACAGCGCCGTGAGCTGTGCGGTAAAGGCCTTGGTCGAGGCCACACCGATCTCCGGCCCGCAATGGGTATAGAGGACGCCATCCGACTCACGCGCCAGCGTGCTGCCGACCACGTTCACGATGGACACCACGCGTGCGCCCTTCGCTTTCGCCTCCCGCGCCGCCGCCAGCGTATCGGCTGTTTCGCCCGATTGGGAAATCGTGATGAACAGGTCGTTCTTCCCGACCAGCGGATCGCGATAGCGGAACTCGCTCCCGATATCGACTTGCACCGGCGTCCGCACCATTTCCTCAAAGAGATACTTACCGACCAACCCGGCATGCCAGGAAGTCCCGCAGGCCACGATCCAGATCCGTTCCACCGCCGCGAATTCTTTGGGCGTGAGTCCGATGTCCGGCAGATCGGCTTCTCCGGTTTCGTAGGAGTACCGCCCGCGCATGGTATCGAGAATGGTCTGGGGCTGCTCGTGAATCTCCTTCAACATGAAATGCGGATACCCGCTTTTCTCCACAGCTGAGGCATCCCACGTGATCTTCGTCGCCTTCCGGGAGACCGGCTGTCCATCCGCATTCGTCAGATGCATCTCGTGCTGCGTCACCACCGCGACGTCACCCTCTTCCAGATACGTCACATCCCGCGTATGAGCCAGCATGGCCATCACATCGGACGCAACAAACGACGCCTGCTTGGTGCGCCCAACCACCAACGGGCAACCGGACCGCGCGGCAATCAAGGTCCCCGGCTCCTTCTCAGAGAGCACCGCCAATGCATAGCTCCCGCGCACATCCTTCGTCGCCGAGCGAACGGCGTCCGCCAACCCCTCTCCCCGCTGGAGATATTTGTCGATCAAATGGGCCAGCACTTCCGTGTCGGTCTCCGACTGAAACTTGTATCCCTCTTTTTCCAACTGCTGCTTCAGCGGCTGATAATTCTCGATGATGCCGTTGTGCACGAGGACACAGCCCTTCGATCGATGGGGATGGGCATTCTGCTCGGACGGCTTGCCGTGCGTGGCCCAGCGGGTGTGACCGATGCCCACCATGCCGTGCAGTTCTTTCTCTTGAAGCGACTTTTGGAGATTGACCAGCTTGCCGACGCTGCGCCGCACAGTAATTTTCTGCCCCTGCTGGATGGCGACACCCGCGGAGTCGTACCCGCGATACTCTAACTTCGCCAACCCGCCGATGAGAATCGAAACCGCCTCTTGATTTCCCACATATCCGACAATCCCACACATCGATCGTCTACCTCCGCTTCTTCTTGCTGGACGCCTTGGTTGCCGCCGTTCGCTTACTGGCCGGCTTCACCGGAACCTGCTTCTCATTCGCCAACAGCGCACGCCTCCTGGCGGCCCATCCGGCCCGATTGACCTGCGCCACCCGGGCAATCGCCAACGCATTCGCCGGCACATTCTGCGTGACCGTCGTTCCTGCGGCAATGACCGCTCCGGCTCCTACCGTCACCGGCGCGATCAGCTGCGTATCGCTCCCCAAAAACACATGATCGCCGACGATCGTCTGATACTTATGCACCCCGTCATAGTTACACGTAATCGTTCCGGCGCCGATATTGACGCCCCTGCCGATCGTCGCGTCCCCAAGATAGCTCAGATGGTTGGCCTTGGCTCCTTCGCCCAGATCCGTCTTCTTCATCTCGACAAAGTTGCCGACCTTCGCCTTCTTGCGCACACGCACACCGGGACGCAAATGCACGAACGGACCGACTGTGGCCTGCTCATCGAGCTGCGAGTCGGCACAGACGCAATGATCCAGAATCGTCACATGGGAGCCGACCGCACAATTCGTGAGCCGCGTGAAGGAACGGATTTCACAGCCCTCTCCGATGACCGTCTTCCCTTCCAAGGTCACGTTCGGATGCAAGGTCGTGTCTTTTCCAATCACGACCTCAGCGTCGATCCACGTGGAGGCCGGGTCGATCATCGTCACACCGGCTTCCATCCAGCGCCGCCGGATCTGCTGGCGAATCACCTGCTCAGCCTCCGCCAACTGCAACCTCGAATTGACCCCCAACCCTTCATCCGGACTCGTCAACGGAAGCGCCGCGACCCGATGCCCCTGCGTGACCGCCATATCGACAATGTCCGTCAGATAGTACTCGCCCTGCGCATTGTGCGGCTGCACCTTGTCCAACGCCGCAAAGAGAAAGGGCCCGTCGACGACATACGTCCCGACATTGATTTCGCGGATCGTCCGTTCTTCCGGAGACGCGTCGCGATCTTCGACGATTTTCACCACATCGGCGGAAGCATGGACGGCACCGGATGCGCCCTTCGCCGTCCGGCGGACCACCCGACCATAGCCTCCGGGATTATCCAGAATCGCCGTCAGGAGGGTGACCGTCGCACCGGCTGCCCGATGCGTTTGCAACAACGCACGCAATGTCGATTCCTGCAGCAGCGGGGTATCGCCGTTGAGAATGAGATAGGCTGCAGGCGCCTTGCCTCTGCCGGACGCAAATACGGAGCGCGTTTGCAACACAGCATGCCCCGTCCCCAGTTGCTGAACCTGCTCGACGATGTGCACCGCCGCACCGCCCGACTGTCCCGCGAGCGCAGACTCCAGCACCGCACGTACCTGCGCAGCCTGATGCCCTACGACGACGGCGACAGAATGCCCGGCAACGGCGCGAGCGACATCGAGCGCATACCGGATCATCGGACGCCCGACGATCTGATGCAGCACCTTGGCCTGCTCCGATCGCATACGCGTGCCACGTCCGGCCGCCATCACCACGACACCCAACCCATCCATGGCCATCTCCTGCTTATGCGGCATCATCCGATGGTCACCCCCGCGTCCGGTTGTTTCACCCCGCTCCACTTCGCACCAGCATTCAGCACTGAAGCCATCGAGGTGGCCGGCGTATAGAGCCCGCCTGAGACGATGAGCTTCATCGCTTCTTCGACCGAAATCTCTACCGACATGACTTCACGTTCCGGAACCAAGAGAAAATACCCGGACGTGGGATTCGGCGACGTCGGTACATAGACATGGATCAACGGATCCTGTCCCAACGAAGCCGTCTCGGATTTGGTGATCCCTGTGACGAAGGCAAAACAATAGTGGCCGTTCTTGGGAAACTGAATAAGCACCACCCGATGATAGGAGCCGCGATCAGAAAACGAGAGAATATCCATCATCGATTTCAGTGTCGAATAAATCCCGCGAACCAGCGGCAGGCGATTCAGCCAGTCTTCCCAGATCCGCACAATCTGCCGGCCGATAAAATTCGCGGCAAATAGCCCGACGGAAAAGATCAGCAAAATGAGCGCCACAATCCCCAAACCCGGCACATAGTATTCCGGCACCCACCGGGCCACCGCTTCGCCCAAAATGCCATCCACCGTGACAAAGAGGGCTTTCAAAATAAGGATCGTTCCCCAAATCGGGGTAATGACGAGCAGACCCGTCAGAAAGTATCGTTTCAACAAGGTTTTCAGCATGCCGATCAGGTCTTGAATGGGGGCCCTATAATGTGGTGGCTCATCATACAGAGATTCCCTCAGTGCCGCAATCCATTTATGGCTATTTTCAATGGGTTACACGAAAAAGATGGTGGCAGCAGCAAGATGAAATTGTCCCGACCCGATCCGGGCAGAACCGCACTATTGGCCACCCCGGTCATTCTTGCTATTCAATTGAGCTTGGCATTACGATCGCGACAAATTCTGAACCGGTGACAGGAACCACTCATGGTGAAACGACGTAGTCATACAGCCGGCATCTTCATCACGCTGGAAGGCACCGAGGGCAGCGGGAAATCGACCCAAGCCGCTCGCCTGGCCCAGGTGCTTCGCGCCGAAGGCCATGCCGTACTCCTCACCCGAGAGCCGGGCGGCACGCCGGCAGCCGAGCAGCTCCGCGCGGTGCTGCTCAAAAATAATTCGGAGTCGCTGGCTGCTGAAACGGAGGCCTTCGTGATTCTCGCGGCGCGCCGCCAGCATGTGGACCACGTGATCGCACCGGCGCTGCAGCAGGGAGCGATTGTGATCTGCGACAGGTTTGTCGATTCCACCTTGGCCTACCAAGGCTACGCGCGAGGACTGGATCTGAAAACGTTACGTATAATGAACCGCTGGGCCACCGGAGGTCTCGCGCCGGACCTCACCCTCCTCTTCGATCTACCCGTGGCCACCGGCCTGCGCCGGCGGCAACGCGACGCCACAGGGCAGAACCGGCTGGACCGGGAAACCAAACGCTTTCATGAAAACGTTCGCGCAGGGTTTTTGCAACTCGCGCGCAAAGAGCCCCGGCGCATCAAACAAGTTAACGCGGCGAGAACCCCCGACAGGATTACGGAAGACATGCGCACGCTCCTGTTCAATTGGCTGGAGACGCGCCTGCCGCAAACGGGGCGAAAAAGGTAGCCATGCCCTTTCGAGACATTACCGGTCACGAACATCCGATCGCGGTACTGCAAGCCGCCGTCTCTCACGACCGGCTGGGACATGCCTATCTCTTCCACGGCGAAGACGCGATCGGTAAACGCCTGACGGCGATCCATCTCGCCCAGGCCCTGAACTGTGAGCAGCCGCCGTCACCGGATGTACTGGATAGCTGCGGCGCCTGCCGCGCCTGCCTGCAAATCGCCGCGCGGACACACCCGGATTTCATCGCGATCGACCCCGACCGTGAATTGGCCAACCCCGCTATCAAGATCGAACAGGTCCGGGAAATCGAACAACAGTTCGTCTATCGCCCCCTCATGGGCGAACGGAAGATCTGCCTGATCGACGAGGCCGACCGCATGACCATCGGCGCCGCCAATGCGTTGCTGAAAACGCTGGAAGAGCCCCCGGGTCACGCGCTCTTCCTCTTGATCACCAGCAGACCCAACGCGCTCCCCATCACCATCCGTTCGCGCTGCCAGCAACTCCGCTTCACCACACCGGCGCGCACGCAGGTCGAAGCCGCCGTGATCCTCAAGCGGGAACTCCCGCCGGCGGATGCGCGACTCCTGGCGCTCGTCACGGAAGGCCGCATCGGCGAAGCTCTCACTTTGGACGTCGCCGCCCTGCGTGAATGGCAACGGGAATGTCTGGCGATCGTGGCCCCCTCCACCCTCCGGTCGATCACTGCCATCCTGACGCTGGCCGAGAGCCTCGCCAAATCCGATCGAGGCATTGAGACATTGACGTGGCTCAGCCGCTGGGTCCGTGATCTGCTGTTCGTCCATGTCGGCGGCGACCAGGATCAGATTCTCCA
>JACOEJ010000115.1 GCA_024998645.1 Nitrospira sp. | reverse complement strand
TTGCCAGCGGCATAGAACAAGTCGCTGGTCGGCACACCGATATACTTGGTCTCACCCGGCTTGAGCACCAGCTTGGTGTTCAACACAGTTGGCGCTGATTGATTCACAGCCGCGCTGAGCTGAAACCCATGCTCTGCGGTCGAGTTATTCGTTACCTTCAGAAGTACCGGGGCTCCCGCGCGATTTTTGAAGTCAATCACCGTCGTCGGCGGATACCAGGTCTTCATGGCGCCGATTTCAATGGCGTAAAATGACGCATCCACATCGAGATCCTTGAACGACTGGCCCACAACTGATCCGGTTTCGAGATCGCCGACCTCAACGCCGCCGGCTTGGAGTGCAAATGCAGCCGAGGCTCCAGCGACGCTCAACCCGAGGCCAAAGAGGACCGATAACATCGTCTTGCCCATGACCTACCTCCTTAAAAAGAAGAAGAGATGTGATTAGGTTGGTAAATAACTTCCGCCAAGCTCTGATAGCCTTGACTGATCCGATGCCGACCGACACTCACACATACACCCTGTGCCAACATTTGCTACATCACGAGGCGCAACTTATAGCATAGGGCTCAAAATGGAAGCAAGCAGCTTCTCCAGGTAGAAAGCGATGATAGCCTGATTCATTCCCTGTTTGAAAAACGAAAAATATAATAATAAATTCAATGCCTTGAATAACTTTATTCAGTCGAACGTACATCAGACGCATCTCTCCCTATCAGAACATCGTAGGGAGCAAAATCGTCAGTCAGTTCAAATCCCCTTGGCCACGGATCAGTCCGATGAGAGCCGAGTAACGCGACCGCCTCGCCCGGCAATTGTTGATTCATGGCCATCGCTGTCACTTTTGCGATGAAGGCTTCATGTCCGTGTTCCGTTACCGGGGTTCCCGCAAAAAAAATCAAATTCTCCGCTTTGGTCTGGCCGCTCTTCCATGGCCCTTTGACCGCAAATGTTTCAATCACAGGGAACTCACCGCGCATCGTCTGCACGACAGCCGCCGCCCGTGCGTTATCGAGCTCTTCTCCGGATGACGCCAAATTCAACGCCATAACTCCTTCAGGCTTCAGATGCGCTCGCACCGCAGCATAAAATTCTTTTGTGGTCAGATGAAAAGGGATCATGTGTCGCGCAAAGGCATCGATCCAAATCACATCGTAGAGATGGTCGGTGGCATTCAGGAACGCCCGTCCATCCTTGACACGCACGTGGTGATTGGCTGGAGGATGATACTCAAAATAATCTTCGGCCATCCGAACCACCACCGGATCGAACTCAATGATGTCCATTTCCAGATCTGGCCAATAGTGCGCCAGCCACTTTGCCAGGGAGCCGCCGCCATGACCGAGAATTAAGCCTCGTTGCGGCTGATCCACTAATGCCAATGACGCCACCATCAGCTGGCTGTAGGGCAGAAACAGCGGAAGCGGATCGGCTTTCCACATCACCGCATGAAACGTACGATCTAGCACGAGATACCGAAATAGCTGGTCATCCCGCACCCGCACTTGCTGATAGGGACTATCCTCCTGATGAACCGGCGGATTCAATTTCTGGATCGGATGGAGCGCCAATGCGACAAGCAGTCCGCTACAAGCCACGCCGAACAATTTCCCGACCAGGCCAACCTTCGCTCCTCGCCAGAGCCACAGGAATCCCAGCACCACTTGGATGGTTCCCAGCCAAGCCACCAGCGCCTGGCTCCCGATCCACGAAAGTAGAAAGAACGCAGTTCCCCAGGTCCCGATCAAACTTCCTACGGTCGACAAGGCGATCATGCGGCCCGTGTGGCGCCCCAAATGCCCCATATCAGAGACGGCCAACCGCAACATTGCGGGCAAGACTCCGCTCAAACCAAACGCAGGGGGTGCCAGGAGAATCGTGGCAGCCAGGCACGGGCCCCACCGCGGGTCCTGTATCCATGCATCCACTTGGAACAGGACCGGCTGGCTGGCCCAGGCGACGAGAAATGTCCAGGACCCTGAAAAGAGCAGTAGCCCCGCAAGCACGCTCCCCCCTGCATACCGATCTGACGCCCATCCGCCGAAGGCATAGCCGCTGCTCATCGCAGCAAGGATGACCCCGATCAGCGCCCCCCACACGAACAAAGAGTTTCCGAACACAGGGGCCAGCAGCCTGCTGCCGAGAATTTCGAGCGCCATCACGACCGCTCCGGTGAGCAGCGCGGTGGAAAGCAGGAACGCACGCGAGATTGGAGGGGTCCCTTCAGCGGTCATGCGAGAGGCAGCGCAGGCAGGTGTCGACCACGACTATGGAGGCAAAGCACCGCGAGGATCATTGAGGTCCCCAATTCTTGAAATAACGCAGCAGATCTCTTACGGAAAGAATTCCAGCCACCTCTCCACCTTCAACCACCGCCAGATGGCGAATACCAAGCTGCGCCATGACGTCGCTGGCATCATGAGCCGACGCAGTCACATCGATCGTGATCAGCGGGGCACTCATGACTAACCGTACAAGAGTGTCAGCAGGGACCAGAGACTCCGCCAGGACTTTTCGGACCAGATCCGCTTCACTGATAATCCCGAGATAGCACGTGCCCTCCCGGACCAAGAGTGCCCCGACTTTTGCCGTGCGCATTTGCTGCGCGGCATCGCAGGCTGTCGCATCCGGAGAAATCGTCTGCGCTGCCGACCGCATCATAACTGCAAGCGGACGTTGCATCCCTACGGAGTTCACGGCAACAGTGCTCCATCTCGTAGAAGTATCGGATTCTACTCAACCAATTTTCCAAGAGTCAACGCCGTGGAATCTCCCTTGAACACTAAGTAGCTGATTTCAGCCATTTCATTGCCCACAGTTTGATCCGTTGCTATACTTTGCTCCACCAATACTCTAGCTACCAAGGAGAAACAATCCCATGCATATCAGCGTCATCGGAACCGGTTACGTCGGCCTTGTCACAGGGGCCTGTTTTGCAGAGTTCGGCGTCAACGTCACCTGCATGGATAACGACGCCCGCCGGGTTGAGAAACTGGAAAAGGGAGAGGTGCCATTTTTCGAACCGGGCATTACTGAATTGGTCGCCAAAGGAATCAAAGAAGGCCGGCTGAGCTTCACGACAGATGTCGTCAAAGCCGTTGATAAAGCTCTCGTCATCTTCATTGCCGTCGGCACTCCCCCGAAGAGCGATGGATCTGCTGACCTGTCCTTTGTGGAGGAAGTCGGCCGTGGCATCGCCACACACATGACCGGCTATAAAGTGATCGTCACCAAGTCGACCGTCCCTGTCGGAACCGGCGAGCGGCTCCGGGAAGTCATCCGAAAGCACCAGACGAAACCGATTAATTTTGACATCGTCTCCAACCCTGAATTCTTGCGTGAAGGATCCGCGATTGAAGATTTCATGCGCCCGAACCGCGTGGTGCTCGGCGCCGATAGTGATCAAGCGGCTGCCATCATGAAAGACCTCTACCGGCCGCTCTACCTGCTTGAAACGCCTTTTGTCGTCACCGATGTCCCCACAGCGGAAATGATTAAGTACGCCTCAAACGCCTTTCTCGCCGTCAAGATTTCGTTCATCAACGAGATGGCCACGGTCTGTGAACGCGTCGGCGCGGACGTGCAACTGGTTTCTAAGGGCATGGGGCTGGATCATCGAATCGGCGGCAAGTTTCTCCACGCAGGGCCGGGATTCGGTGGGTCCTGCTTCCCCAAGGACCTCGCGGCGCTGGTCCAGACCGGTGAGCGCGTGGGCTATCCATTCCAAATTGCGGGTGCAGCCGCCAAAGTGAACTACGAGCAGCACCTCCGAATGGTTGAGAAAATCCGCGAAGCTTGCGGCGGGCTCGCCGGGAAAACCCTCGGGGTGCTCGGACTGTCGTTCAAGCCGAATACGAATGATATGCGGGAGGCCCCGTCTCTGACGATCCTGAAAGAACTCATGAAGGAAGGCGCCACCGTGCGTGCCTACGACCCGGTGTCAATGGAGGAAGCCACGAAGCTCATCCCGGGAATGATTCCATGCAAAGAAGCCTACGATGTGGCTGAAAATGCCGACGGACTCATCATCATGACCGAGTGGAACCAGTTCCGGAATCTTGATTTCGAGCGGCTCAAACAGTCCATGCGGCAGAGGCTGCTGCTTGATCTGCGCAATGTCTACGACTCCGACCGGGTGACGGGACATGGGTTCCGCCACGTATCAGTCGGTCGACCCACCAGAGAACCGCGGCCTGCCTAGGCCGCGGCCGGTGGTAGTTTAGGTCAGGCGGGGCAACTCAGCACCGGTCTCCTGCTTGGTCTTCGGCTTATAGCCCATCCGATCCAGCACTTTCATAATCCGGGTCTTCAACCGGTCATCGGCATCAGTCAACGCCGTCGCCAGCGGCTCCACGGCAGGCTTGCCGATCTTCCGGATAATCTCCGTCGCCGATTGCCGGATTTCATCCTCTTCAGACACCAACAACGGCACCAATGAGGAAACAGAAATCCCGCCGAGCTTGATCAGCGAATCATAGGCGCGCTGCCGCACATCGCCGACCTCATCCACCAAGGCCTCCACCAGTGGCGTCACCGCGCGGCTATCCTTGAGCTCGCCCAGTACTTCAGCCGCATACTTCCGATTGAGCCAGTGCGGATCTTTGAGATCCAGCAACATGGCATCGGCTTTGGCCGCGTTCGGATCTTTCGAACGAATCCGGAAACTCTTCGCGACGCGCTTCCCACCTTCTTCGACGACCCGGATGGTCGCCCCATCGCCGACTTTGAGTTTTTTGAGATCCTCGAGCGCCTCTTCGGCCACATCGAGGACCACCGTCTTGCCATCGTACGCGAGCAGCTCCACCTCAAGCTGTTTGGCTTCGGGGTTGATAGCCACCACCCGCTCAGTCACCAGGTTGAACCCGTCTTTCTTTTCCCCGCCCTTTGGCCCGATCTGAATCAATTTCACCGGTGCTTCATCAGCCATAACATGTGTCCTTCTTGTCTATAAGGTAAGAGGAGCGATTACTGTTTCGCGGTCCAACCCAAGCTCGCGAGTACGCCTTCAACGGTTTCTTGCACCATCGTATTTTCATCTTCAAGCAGGGGCAAGAGCGGCTGAATCGCCTCCTTCGCCCCGAGCCGCGCCAACGATTCCGCCGCGTTCCGCCTGACCAGCCAATCTTCGTCTTGCAACGATTCAATCAACGGGCCGACCCCGCGGTGATCCCCGATCTTTCCCAATGCCTCGGCGGCATGGCGCCGCACCATCCAATTATTGCCCAACAGTCCATCGATCAACGCATCCACCGCGCGCGCATCGCCGATTTTCTTCAAGACACGGGCGACATCCTCCCGAAGGGTATTGTCGCTCAGCACATCGACCAGCCCGGGGACCGCACGCGCATCGCCGATCCGCTCTAGGGCCCAGACCGCCGCCGTCCGCACGGCTCCATCTTTATCTTTGAGCGCCTTCACCAATGGCTCGACCGCGCGGGGGTCTTTGAGCTTGCCCAGCCCGGATGCGGCCTGTTCGCGAATTGCCCACTCATCGTCCTGCAACGCATCCAGGAGCGCCTCCACCACGGAAGGCCCGATCCGCACCACCGCCGTCGTCGCGGCCTCTCGAATGACCACATCTTCATCGGCCATCAGCCCGATCAGGCGCGGCACTGCGTCGGACCCCATCTGCCCGAGGCTCGCGATCGCGTGATCGCGCAACGCTTCATTCTCATCGCGCAATGCCGATATGAGGAGATCAATCCGATCAGATTCTGTCTCGTTACTCATCCTCGTGATTCCCTTCCTGACCTGT
>JACOEJ010000013.1:42976-53931 GCA_024998645.1 Nitrospira sp. | reverse complement strand
CGTCCTTCCTGGAAGGCCGCGCAGGGCGCATCGTCGTTGCAGGCAAACCCATCGGTGTCATCGGCGAAGTCCACCCCGAAGTCCTGGAACGGTTGCAGATCACCGTGCCGGTCGTTTCTTTTGACGTGAACCTCTCGCAGCTGGTGGATCTAGTATAGATCTGGAGATGTGTCCTGCCTCGGTTTCTATCGTGTTCCGTTGGAACCCTTGTTTTTGACTATCTACAAGATGTGAAGTTGAGGACGACGGTAACAATTGGACCCATATCTTAAATATAGCTTGTTAGTACCCTTCACGTTGCTGTGGGGTGTACTCTCCGTTTATGGTGGCAAACGAGAGTGGGCATGGCTAATTGATCCGCCAGAGGCACTTATGTTTGTTTACTCGCAGGCGTTTGTAAAGGTGTGCTTTGGAAAAGAGTCCACAAAATCTTACACCATCGTCACAGGCTGGATCACGATAGCGATAGCTATCTGCGAGGTAGTCTTTCTTTAAAATTAGGGTTGGTTCAGTGCGCTCCTACCTGGTAAGAAACGTAACAATGTGATTAGACGCTTGTGGGAGTTGCGTGTGTGACCAGGAATCTGACGAGAAGTCTTTGTAGTGGCGAAGGAAGATGGAGGGCGACAGTGTGTCGCCCTCCAAGATCAGAGAAACTGCTTGAATTCGTAGTGCCGAGGAACGGCTGAATTACGCCGCGATCGGTGTCAGGTGTTGCTTGGCCAGACCGACCAACTTCTCAAAACCAGCGGCATCCTTGATCGCCATGTCGGAGAGGACTTTGCGATCCAGCAGGATTTCCGCCTTCTTGAGGGCATTGATGAACCGACCGTAGGTCAGTCCCTGCGCCCGGACGGCTGCGCTGATGCGAGCAATCCACAGCCGGCGGAAATCCCGCTTCCGGTTCTTCCGTCCGTCATACGCGTATTGCTGTCCCTTATCAACTGACTCAGTGGCTGAGCGAAACAACCGGCTCTTCGCGCCGTACTGTCCCTTTGCTAGTTTCAGCCGCTTCTTTCGTCTTGCTCTTGTTTTCGGTCCACCTTTTGCGCGGGGCATGACTCAATACTCCTTTTATCCGTGAGGGTCGCTCTTTAAGGGCTTAGTTATACGGCAAGAGGCGGTTCAAAGACAAGGTGGAAGTAGCATCCACCACGGCGGTTCCGCTTAACCGGCGCTTTTGATCGCTTTTCTTATGGCTCAACAAATGGCGCTTTCCGGCTTTCCGTCGGACAATTTTCCCACTTCCTGTGCGGGAAAATCGCTTTTTGGCCCCTTTGTGTGTTTTGGCTTTCGTTTTCATCGAATCCATCCTCTCCGTTTGTAAGCTGCAAATGTAGCCCTAATTTTTGGGTGCCACGATCATGATCAGGCTGCGGCCTTCCATGCGCGGGGCATACTCTATGGTTCCAATCTCAGTCATTTCGGCGATCACTGAGCTCATGAGTGACCGGCCCATCTCCTGATTGGCCATTTCACGGCCACGAAACGTCAACGTGACCTTGGTCTTGTTTCCGTCAGCCAGAAATTCCTTGATCTGACGGATTTTGATGCCTAAGTCGTGCTTATCGGTGCGCGGCCGCAGCTTGATTTCCTTGACCTGGGTTGACTTTTGGTGACGTCGATTCTGATGGTCCTTCTTGCTGAGCTCGAATTTGTATTTGCCGTAATCCATGATCCGGCAAACCGGCGGTGCTGCCGTGGGAGCGACTTCCACGAGGTCGTAGCCGCCCTCCTGGGCCTGGCGCAACGCGTCTGGCGTGGGGAGGATCCCCAGTTGCTCTCCTTCCGGACCGATGACTCGAACCTCTCGCACTCGGATTTCGCGGTTCACGCGCAGTTTGGGGACGATAACCCACCTCTTAGTGTGTTGGTTGAAGCTCCGGCTGCGCGCGCGTGACGTCATTCCTGAGAAGATCGATCACTGCAGCCCCTGTCATATTGCCGAGATTTGCCCCGCTCCGTCCTCTGACGGAGAGCGTGCCGCTCTGGACTTCCCGATCCCCTGCCACGAGCATGTAGGGGACCTTGGCTTTCTCCGCCTCGCGAATTTTAAAGCCGATTTTTTCGTTCCGGAGATCCGCATCAGCCCGAAACCCTGCGGCTTTCAACTGAGCGACGACGGTGTTCACATACTCGCGCTGATTGTCGGTGATGGCCATGACCACGGCTTGAACCGGTGCCAGCCAGGTTGGGAATGCACCGCCATAGTGCTCGACGAGAATGCCGAAAAAGCGTTCGATGGATCCCATCAGGGCCCGATGAATCATAATGGGCTGGTGAGATTTTCCATCCTCACCGATATAGCTGAGCTCAAACCGTTCAGGATTGTTGAAGTCTACCTGAATGGTCGAGCATTGCCAGGATCGGCCAAGGGCGTCCTTGATCTTAATGTCGATTTTTGGTCCGTAGAAGGCACCGCCCCCCTCATCCAAATGAAAGGCGATTCCCCGGCTCTTGAGTGCTCCCTCCAGCGAATCTGTCGCGAGGACCCATTTGTCATCCGAGCCGACTGACTTTTCCGGCCTGGTCGACAGGAAGATCTCAAAGTCGACGAAACCGAATGATTTCAAGACAAAGAAGGTGAAGTCCAGCACACGGCTGACTTCATCTTGAATTTGATCGGGCCGGCAGAAGAGGTGCGCATCATCTTGCGTGAAGCCGCGGACGCGCAACAGTCCATGCAGGACGCCCGTGCGCTCATACCGATAGACCGTACCCAGCTCGCCGTAGCGGATGGGGAGATCCCGATAACTCCGCAAGTGCGACTTGTAAATCATGATGTGGTAGGGGCAGTTCATCGGCTTGAGCTGGTACTCGCTGCCTTCCAGCTTCATCGGGGCAAACATATTCTCCCGATAGTAATCGACGTGACCGCTCGTCTTCCAGAGATCGAGCCGCGCGATGTGGGGTGAATACACCAAATCGTAGCCGTCTTTGATGTGCTGTTCGCGCCAGAAATTCTCGATCAAGAGTCGCACCAGAGCGCCCTTGGGATGCCAGAGGACCAAGCCGGGACCGATTTCATCCTGGATGGTAATCAGGTCGAGTTCTTTCCCGACCTTTCGATGATCGCGGCGCTTGATCTCTTCAAGACGCGCTAAATAGGCGTCGAGTTCGGCCTGGGTTGGGAAGGACGTCCCGTAGATCCGTTGCAACATAGGGTTGCGCTCGTCTCCGCGCCAGTAGGCGCCGGCGGTCGTCAGGAGCTTAAATGCGCCGACGTGACCGGTGGCAGGGAGATGGGGCCCGCGACAGAGATCGACAAACTCGCCCTGGCTATATGCCGAGATCGGCTCATGCTCAGGAAATCCCTGGATCAATTCGACCTTATAGGCTTCGCCGCGGGATTGGAAAAACTGGATGGCTTCTTGTTTCGACAGCTCTTTCCGTGTGACCGGCAGGTTCCGCTTGATAATCTCGCGGACGCGAGCCTCGATTTTCTCGAGATCTTCCGGCGTAAAAGGCCGCTCGAAGGCGAAGTCGTAAAAGAAACTATCTTCAAGCGCCGGACCGATGGTGACCTGTGCCGTGGGAAATACTTCTTTCACGGCCTGCGCCATGATGTGGGTGCTGCTATGGCGGTAAACCTCTCGCCCTTCAGCCGAATCGAACCGGACTGGCTCTACGACAGCGTCTTCAGTCAGCGGTCGTGATAGATCGACAACGACTCCGTTGACTTTGGCGGCAAGGACATCGGACCCAACCGACAGGCCGCAGGCCTTCAAGGCCGCTCCCACGGTCTGTCCTTTTTCCAGGACCTGACTATTCCCGCCTTTGAGAGTGATCTTCATCCGCCCCAGTGCTTTTCTTTATCCAAACAAAAACAACAAAGGCATTCCGCCGCCCCAAGGCAAACGGATGCCCCTAGCCGAAATGGTAGGCGCGGACGGTCTTGAACCGTCGACCTTTACCGTGTCAAGGTAACGCTCTCCCCCTGAGCTACGCGCCTATTGTCCGGGTGGGCATGCTAATATAGGCCTGCCCATGCTGTCAAGAAATGCAAAAGAGAAGGCAGCCTCCTTCCGCTGTTTCTGGAAGGCACCGCCTTCTCTTTGTGTTATCGGTTATGCAACGGGGTCGTTACTTGACCGCCGAACGCAATTCCTTCCCCGCAGAAAACTTCGGGACCTTGGCGGCCGGAATTTTGAGCGATTCCCCGGTGCGTGGGTTCCGGCCCATCCGCGCTTTCCGCTTTGAAATCGTAAAGGTACCGAAATTCACCAGAGAGACGCGTTGCCCTTTCTTTAACGACGTGGTAACGGCTCCGGTAAAGGCTTGCAGAGCGGTGCCTGCTGCGACTTTGGTGATTCCTGCCGAGGCTGCCATCTTCGCAATCAGCTCTTCCTTGGTCATCAGTCCCCTCCTTGGTTATGAATGAATGAGGATGCCGAACGCCTGAAGCCTTTACCATTGTCTGGGCAGCGTCTCCTGCTTACCGTAGCTCTAGGAGGAGCCGGTGGTCTTTACGCGACCCCGCTTCAATGGAATATGGAGATTCGTAATCTTCTTCCTTAACGTATTTCGATTCAGGCCCAACAATTCCGCCGCTTGAATCTGATTGCCTTGAGTTTCTCGGAGTGCAGAAGAAATGAGGGGGCGCTCGACGGCTGAAATCAGCATCGGATGAAGATTCTTGGCAGCACCGTTATGCATGCCCTTCACAAAATCGCCCATTTTCTGGTCAAGAAAATCTTCCAATGAGAGATCGTGCCCGTTGCCTTTCTGGGTGTGCTCACGGTGCTGACTCATCGTTTGAATCATGACCGGTGCCCGCTTAAGGACGGTCCGCGATCCCGTGATCACCAAAGTGTGGGAAGGATCTATCTGTGTCGGAAGCACCTGGGAAAAACTTTCCTGCCCCGGGCGAGATTCCAGAACGACGACATCAAATGGGCGCTTAGGGAGATCTTTCGGCAGCGAGGCCACATCGCGAGCCATAGTCACAGAGGCGTCTTTGAACATGGCTTTGAACTGAGCCTGGACATCGGTGTCCGCTGTCAGCAACAGAATAGAAAAAACCGATGAGGGAACGGACATGCAGGCACCATGCGAAGAAGAGGGCGGAATTATTGCCCAGGGCCGACTTGATGTCAATTGGATATTTCCTGTTTCTGGGCTGCTTGTTAGGGTGCTGAGGAGATTTGTCTCCCGCTGTTCTTACTGAGGCGAGGTGTAGCGCGATAAATCAATGAGCGTCTCAGTAGTAATGAGCTAGAAATTAATGAACGAGAAAATCAAGTGGTCAGCCATTCACCTCATCGAGAGAGTCGCACACCTTTTCAAGGAGGCGATATTGGTCACTTGACAGGCGGGAGTGTGGAAATGTATATCCTTAATTGGTTAATTCCTACCGGAATTATCAAGAATGAAAGTATCGCATCGAGCAACCTACGGAATACTGGCAGCAGTTGACCTCGCCATGAATGGTAAGGAAGTCCCCATTCAGGCTCGGGCCATTGCGAGGCGGCAGTCAATTCCTGTGCGGTTTCTTGAGCAAGTGCTGCATGCCATGAAGAAAGCCGGTCTGGTCGATAGCACGCGGGGAGCACAAGGGGGATACCTCCTGATGCGTTCCCCATCTGAATTGTCCGTGGCTGATCTGCTTGAGGCCCTTGATGGACCGGTATTTCATGATGCCTCGCACAATGGCACCGGGCAGAATCGGCGCGAAACGAGAGAGCAGCTCTTGCTTGGGGCGGTGTGGGAGAAGGTCCATCAGGCCGAACGGGGTGTGCTCGCAGCGATTACGATCGATCAACTGGTCGATCGCCAAAGGGAGCTCGATCAGCAACAGAATCCCATGTATCACATCTAATATTGACTGAGTGGTTCCGGCGGCAGGGTGGTGCCTCTGTCGCGGCAAGGGAGAAATATATATGAGTCCCCAAGATCAGCTGACCATACCGGAGATCAAAACATCTCCGATTCCTCCTGCCCTTCTCGAGGAAATCGAAACGTTTGAAGCGGAAGCCCTTCGCACCATGGCGGGGGAAGTCTCGAACGATCTCTTCAAGCCATTTCGATTGCAATACGGGATCTATGGACAGCGTCAGCCTGGCGTACAGATGGTTCGCATCAAGATTCCGTTCGGAGGCATCTCAGCCAATCAGCTCCGGCGAGTCGCTGAGCTGGCGGATCGCCATGCCACCGCCGTCGGGCATGTCACGACACGTCAGGACATTCAGATGCACTTCGTGGAATTGAAGGATGTGCCCACAATTATGCGCGGCCTGGCCGAGGTCGGCCTCACGACGCGTGAGGCTTGCGCCAATACGGTTCGCAACGTGACAGCCTGTCATCTGGCAGGGGTGTGCCAGGGAGAAGTCTTCGATGTGACCCCATACGCGAAGACCATCGCCTATCATCTGTTGCGCAATCCCTTGAATCAAAGTCTGCCGAGAAAATTCAAGATCGCACTCTCCGGTTGCAAACAGGATTGCGCTCTGACCCCGATCCATGACGTCGGGTTACTGGCTGCCAAGCGTGCCGACGGGACGATCGGGTTCCGCATGGTAGCAGGCGGCGGATTGGGGTCGGCTCCACGCATTGCACAAGTGCTTCGCGAATTTACTCCGATGGAAGAATTGCTGCCGAGCATCGAAGCCGTCATTAAGGTGTTCGATACCCTCGGAAACCGCAAGAACCGCAACAAAGCCCGTATGAAATTTGTCATTGAAAAGCTGGGCTTCGATGAGTTCAAGCGGCGATGGGAAGCCGCCTACGAATCGATGGGGTATGCTCGCCCCTCACACGAGCCCATCACGTTGCTTACCCATGCGGACGAGCCCACCCCGCTCATCATGCCGACGCGCAACGGTACCGGACACTCATCGCCGAACGGCAACGGGGCCGGTCACGGCATCGGCCATGAAACACCGTTTGAAATGTGGAAGCGGACCAACGTCGTCAAGCAGAAACAGCCCGGGTATGTCACGGCGGCGATTAAACTCTTCATGGGCGATCTGACATCTGAGCAGATGCTGTGTGTTGCTGACCTCGCCGAGCGGTATGCCAATGGAAATATTCGGACCACCATCAACCAGAACATGGTGATTCGGTGGATCCCGGAGTCGCAGATCGAATCGCTGTACGGTGAGCTCTCCACTCAGGGGCTTTCCGATCCAGGCGCAGAGTTGGTGGAAGACATCATCGCCTGCCCAGGGACTGATACCTGCGGCTTGGGGATCACCTCATCAAAGGGGTTGGCGCGGGCCCTGGCCGAAGTCTTCCCGGCCGGACGTGTCCCCGAGGACCTGTCCGATGTGAGTGTCAAAATTAGCGGATGCCACAACTCCTGCGCACAGCATCACATCTCGACAATCGGGCTACATGGCGTCGGGAAGCGGCTGGGCGAGCATGTCGCGCCGCATTATGAACTGCATCTCGGGGGGCAAGTGGATGGTACCCCGAAGATCGGGCAGATGACGGTCAAGCTGCCGGCGAAGGCTGTGCCGGCCGCCCTGTCGCATCTCGTCACCGTGTATCGGCGGGATCGCCTGCCGAAGGAAAACCTGTCCGCTTTCATCGCGCGCGCCGGGAAAAATAAACTCAAGGACGAGCTGATTCCCTACACCATCGTCCCTGCCTACAAGGACGATCCGACCTTCTATTATGACTGGGAAGGTGAAGCGGAATTCATTCTTGAGGATTTGGGTCCTGGTGAATGCGCAGGTGGTGCGCTGGAGATGATTGAGAACGGAATTCTTGAGGCAGATCAGGAACTCTATCAGGCCAAGCTGCTGGTCGAGAACCATCAGTATTCCGTGTCGGTGAATAAGTCCTATCGTGCGGTGCTGGCGGCGGCCAAAGCGATGTTGGTCACGGAGGGGCTTGAGCCCTCGACCGATTCGGAAACATTCATTGAGTTCGACAGCCGGATCGCGCAGAAGGGGGTCATCCCTGCGCAGTATCGTGAACTCAATAAGAAAGTAGGCGATCTCGGTCCTAAGGATACGACGGCGGAATCGGCGCGTGAAAAGATGGTGTTTGCGAAGGGCTTCGTCGATGCCTGTCGCGCTGCGACAGAGCAGATGGGAAAAGACCTCAAGCTTGCGCCGACCCAAAAGACGGCGGCTCCTGTGAAAGAAGTTGTTGCGGCGGTACCGGTTGCACCAGCTGCTCCAGCGCCAACGGGGGCGCCGGTCTACGATCTCCGCGGTGTCGCGTGCCCACTGAATTATGTGAAGACGAAGCTTAAACTCGAAATGATGGATGCGGGTGAAAAGCTGGAAGTCTGGCTGGACGCCGGTGAGCCGATCAAGAATGTCCCGATGAGCTTGAAGAACGACGGACATCTCGTCCTTCTTCAGGAAGCGCTGGAGCCGGAGGCCGCGCATTATCGCGTCCTCGTGGAAAAGGTCGAAGGCTAAGGGAGTCAGGGCACGATCATGACCAGCGGCGGAAGTCCAGAGATGGCGGCGGAACTGAAACGCGCGAGCGACGCGTTTGAATCTCAGCAACCGCAAGATGTGTTGAAGGACGCGATCAAGCGGTTCGCTCCGAAGATTGTCGTCGCCTGCAGTTTCGGTGCGGAAGATGTCGTACTGGTCGACATGGTGCATCGCATCGATCCCTCGATTCCGCTGTTCTATTTGGATACGGACTTCCTGTTCCCCGAAACCTATGAGACCCGCGATCGCATCATTCAGCAGTATGCGCTGAAGCCGGCACAGGTCATTCAGGTGCAGTCGCTGCTGACGCCGGATCAGCAGGCCGCACAACATGGTCCGGCGCTCTGGTCGACCGAGCCGGATCGCTGCTGTCAGTTGCGGAAGGTGGAACCGCTGACGCGTGTCTTGAAAGGGTACGACGCCTGGATTACCGGCATTCGCCGGGATCAGTCGCCGACGAGAGCCAACGCGGGGTTGATCGAATGGGACAGCAAGTTCCAACTGGTCAAAGTGAATCCGTTGGCGCGCTGGACCTGGGCAGACGTCTGGACCTACATCAAGGTCTACGAGGTTCCCTACAATCCGCTGCACGATCAGAATTATCCGAGTATCGGGTGCACCCATTGCACCGCTCCGGTGGCGCCGGGTGAAGATCCGCGTGCCGGACGTTGGAAAACTTTTACCAAGACTGAGTGTGGGCTCCACAAATCCTAATTATGCCTATTCAAGATTTTATTGCGAAAATCGCCAAGGGACCCAAAGCCTCCAAAGATCTGACCTGGGATGAGTCCAAGCAGGTGATGAAACTGTTGATCGAAGGCCAGGCTACGCAGGCGCAGATCGGCGCCTTTCTCATGGCGATGCGATTCAAGATGGAATCGGTCTCTGAGTTGGCGGCCTTTACGGCGGCTGCGCGCGCGTACGTCGCCCCCCTGTCGATTCCCAAAGAGCTGGCCGTGGTGGATGTGCCGAGCTATGCGGGCAAGTCAGAGACCTTTCACAGTTTGATTGCAGGAGCGATCGTGGCGGCGTCTGCGGGCGCGGCGATCGTGATGCATGGCTATGACGGCATTCCCGGTCGTCCCGGCGCCGCAGGTGTCTTGAAAGCGCTTGGTATTCCGATCGACCAGGATCCAAAGATGGCCGGCGAGCAAGTCACAAAAAAGGGATTCGTCTATCTCGATATCGGGATGTATCATCCGCCGCTCTATCGGTTCCTGGAGATGCGCCAGGAAATCGGGGTGCGCAATCTCTTTCATCCGATCGCCCGTTTGCTGAATCCATCGCGGGCTGCGGCGCAAGTTGTGGGTTTATCTCATCCGCCTCATTTTGAAAAAACGGCGGAAGTGTTGCGGATGTTGGGCTGCCCGCGTGCCCTGGTGATTCGGGGCGTGGAAGGCGATCCGGAATTATCCGTCACGGCAGCGACCCGGGTATTGGAGCTGCGGGATGAGCGGATCACTCCGCTGGGGATTTCGCCGAAGGATTTCGGTTTGGCGCTCGGTACCTCTCGCGACATGGCCGGGTTTCCCCCGGGCCAGCAGGATAAGGAAGCGGAGTTGCTGCGGCGGATCATTCAGAATCAGATTCCGGGCGGTCCGAAAGATTGGGTATTGATGAATGCGGCGTTGCTGCTGTATGCCGCCGGCAAAGGGGCCACGCTGCCGGCCTGTCTGCCGATGGCGCGCGTCGCACTTGAAAGCGGCGCAGCCGGGCGCAAGCTGGATGAGCTGGTGCAGGCGCCTCTTGCGGTGAGTAAGCGGGGCTAATTAAGGAAAGGTCGTCGGTTGTGAAACATCTTCGTCAGTTGGAAGATCAAAGCGTCTACATTCTTCGCGAGGCCTACAAGAATTTCGACAACCTGGGCATGCTCTGGTCGATGGGCAAAGATTCGACGGTGCTGCTCTGGCTCGCCCGCAAGGCCTTCTTCGGGCAGGTGCCCTTTCCTTTGCTCCACGTCGATACGAGTTACAAAATTCCGGCCATGATCGAATACCGCGATCGGATTGCGCGGGAATGGCGCTTGGATCTGGTGGTGGGGCAAAACAAAGAAGCCCTGGCGGCGGGCATGAATCACACGATGGGCCGGGTTGCCTGTTGTACCGCCCTCAAGACGAACGGACTGAAACAACTGATCGAGCAGAAAGGGTACACCGGCATTATTCTCGGTGTGCGAGCGGACGAAGAGGGGACGAGAGCGAAGGAGCGGTATTTTTCGCCCCGCGATAAGCACGGTGACTGGGATTTCCGCGATCAGCCGCCCGAACTCTGGAATCAGTTCAAGACGACCTTCCCGCCCGGTACCCATATTCGCATCCATCCGTTGCTGGATTGGACCGAAATCAATATCTGGGAGTACATCAAGTACGAAAATATTCCCTTCATGGACTTGTATCTCGACAAGGGCGATGGCACTCGCTACCGGAGCCTTGGTTGCGCACCCTGCACCACGCCCATCAAGTCGACCGCGAAGACGGTCGACGAGATCATCAACGAATTGCGTCACACGACGGTCGCCGAACGGGCCGGCCGCGCGCAGGATGAAGGGCGAGGCATGGAGCT
>JACOEJ010000013.1:5517-42876 GCA_024998645.1 Nitrospira sp. | reverse complement strand
CTGTTCGATGCCTTCCTCGAAGAGCAAGAGCAAGGAATCACGATCGATACGGCGCGGACCTTCTTCATCTGGAAGGGGCGTCAGTACATCATTATTGACGCGCCGGGTCACAAAGAATTTCTCAAGAACATGATCTCAGGCGCAGCGCGGGCGGAAGCGGCGCTGCTGCTGATCGACGCGCTGGAGGGTGTGAAGGAGCAATCCAAGAAGCATGGCTATCTGCTGTCGCTGTTGGGTGTCCGGCAGTTCGCCGTGGTCGTCAATAAGATGGACTTAGTCGGCTATCGGCAGGATGTGTTCGACGGCATCGAGAAAGAGTATCGGGAGTTTCTTGGCCAGTTTAAGGCCGTGCCGGAGTGTATTATTCCGGTGAGCGCCAAGCTTGGCGACAACATCGCGAATCGCAGCACCAATATGGCGTGGTACACCGGCCCGACGGTACTGGACCAGCTGAGTCGTTTCAAGAAGGAAGCGGCACAATCGGAACAGCCGCTGCGGTTCCCTGTCCAGGACGTATATAAATTTGATGCGCGCCGTATCATCGCCGGTCGCATTACCGCCGGGAAGTTGAAAGTCGGCGATCATCTGGTGTTCTCACCGTCGAACAAGCGGGCCAATATCCGGTCTGTCGAAGCCTTTAATATCGATCCGCCGCCTACGGAGGGATATGCCGGACAATCGATCGGCATTACGCTCGATGAGCAGATTTTCGTGGAGCGCGGAGAGATTGCCACGCATCAGGACCAGTTGCCGTCTGTCTCGACGGCGTTTCGAGCCAATCTTTTCTGGCTGGGGAAGCGTCCGCTGGAGCGCGGCCGTAAATATCAGCTGCGGGTGGCCAATAAAGAAGTCGACTGCGAAGTGGCGACCATTCACCGGATTATCGATACGATGGATCTGGCGCAGCAACAGGGGAGCACGACCGTCAACAAGAATCAGGTGGCCGAATTGACGCTGCGGACGAAGACGCCAGTCGCCTTCGATCTCTCAGCCTCGTTTGAAGCGACTGGACGGTTTGTCTTAGTCGATGAATATGATATCGCCGGCGGCGGGATCGTCACGGAACTGATTCACGATGATCAAGAGTTTCTGCGGGAGGAAGCCCGTCGTCGAGATTTCGCCTGGGTCAAAGGCGAAGTCGGCGTCGAGGATCGTGCGCGGCAGTACGGGCATCGCGCCGCCATCGTCCTGTTTACCGGCGGGCGACATACGGGCAAGTCCCTACTTGCCAGGCAGTTGGAGGGACGTCTCGTGGCCGACGGGCGGCATGCCTATCTGCTGGATGGAGAGAATCTTCGCCGCGGACTCGACGCAGATTTAACTGATGAGGAGCGTGGGCAGACCGATGAAATGGCCAGGCGGTATGGTGAAGTCGCTCGTCTGTTGATCGATACCGGGCTGATTGTGGTCTCGACCACCAATCCATTCGGATTGCACTACAAAGAAGCGGTGCAGGCGATCCGGACGCTCGTCCATCCGGCTCCGGTCATCGCGGTGCACATGAGCAAGACCAGTGAAGAGCCGCCGCAGAATACCGACATTGTCTTGAGTGGACCGACGGATCTCGATGGAGCCACCAAACAAATTATGGAAGAGCTCAAGAAGCGGGGCGTCCTGGCTCAGGCAATCGGTGCCAAGCCGACCTTCCAATATTCGATTTAGTTATGACCCTGAGGTAAGGAAGGGTTCCGCGGAGGTCGATTTCTTTCGGGACCCCACCTTTCGCTTGGTTTGACTCCCCAGAAACCGCTGTGTTACCGTACCGGCCTGCATCGTTTAGCCTGTGGATAGAAAGACTTGTATGGCGGCTGACAAAGACCTCAAGACCATTCTTGGTAAGCTGAAGTATTCCGATGATGCCAAGGTTGTCCAGCAGATAACCGAGCAGACCAAACAGGTCCATGCCCGCATGGCCGGCATCAAGTATAAGCTGGCCGTCATGAGCGGGAAGGGCGGAGTCGGTAAGAGTATGACGACGGTCAACCTGGCGCTGGCATTTGCCCGTCAGGGTGCGAAAGTCGGATTGCTTGATGTCGATTTGAACGGGCCCTGCGTGCCGCGCATGCTCGGTCTGCATGGGCAATCGTTGAAGATGACACCGCAGGGGGCGATTCCTCCGGTTGGTCCGCTTGGCGTAAAAGTAGCGTCGATGGACTTCTTTCTCGACGACGCGTCGCCGGTCCGGTGGAAGGGGCCGATGGATGTAAGTCCGGTCTGGCTCGGCTTGATGGAAATGAATGTGATTCGGGAATTCCTCTCCGATGTGATGTGGGGCGAACTGGATTACCTGCTTGCCGACCTGCCTCCCGGGGCGGCAGCCGATAAGCCGCCGGTCATCGCCGGGTTTATCCCGGATCTCGCCGGGGCTATCGTCGTGACGACGCCATCGGAAGTGGCGTCGGATGTGGTACAGAAATCAGTGACCTACGCGCGAGACATGGGCATCAAGGTCTTGGGCATCGTCGAAAATATGAGCGAGTACCGGTGTCCGTCCTGCGGTGAAGTCAATGAACTGTTTGAAGGCAACACCGAAGCGATGTGTGAGGCGCTCGATCTTCCGCTTCTCGGGAGGGTCCCGTTTGATCGAAAACTCGCCCGGACGTTTGATAAGGGCCAGCCGTTGCTCGACGAAACGTATCCGACCATTCAGCGATACCAGGAGATAGCCGGGCGGATCCGCACATTACTCGATTACAAGAAGGTGTTGGCGGATAAGCTGTGATCCGAGAGTTGCGAGAGGAGTTTCTATGAAATTTGTTTGTCTCAATTGCGAAACCTATATGAATTTCGAAAAAGTTGAAAAGCCCGGCGAGGGATCGCTCGGCGTCTTTTTCGGCTGTCCATCCTGCAACGCCAAGTTCTCGATGGTGACCAATCCCGGCGAAACGCAGATGGTCAGCTCCCTCGGAGTCAAATTGGGCGGTCGCACGGTGGCGGCTGAGCCATTTGAAATGACGCGGGGCACGCTCAAGGATGAGGCCCAGGCCGGCGCCGGGCAGATGGGCGCCTATCTGAACGAGAAGATCCAGGGCGGGCAGCCGGTGGCGGCGTCGACGACGACTCCTGAAAAAGCCGGGGAAAAAGCGAGCGGCGGTTGTCCCTTCTCCGCGATGGTTGCGGAAATGGGATTGACCGGCACAGGCAAACCGGGCAACGGAACTGGCCCCGCATCCTCAGACTTCACGTGGACGGCCGATGCCAAAGAAAAGCTCGATCGGTTGCCGGCGTTTGTGAAACCGATGGTGCAGAGCAGCGTCGAAGCCTATGCGCGGAAGAACGGATTCAAATCCATCACGTTGCAAGTCATGGACGATTCCAAGACCGACTCGCCGAACGGGATGACCTGGTCACGCGAGGCCGAGCAGCGACTGGAGAACATCCCCGACTTCATTCGGCCCATGGCGAGAAAAGAGATTGAACGTGTGGCCAAAGAACGCGGCTTGGCGACGATCACCGCCCAAGTCATGGACGAGACCAAAGACAAATTCATGAAGTTCATGTGAGCATGAACTTCATGCAGCGGGGCTCTCAAGGGCCCATCCGGCACCCCGGATGGGCCCTTCCTTTACCAGACTTGGTGCAGTCAGCGATTCGAGCGAATTCCGTCGCGATGTGGGCGCTGTACCTCTCTCTCATGGTCGCATTCCTCGGCTTAGACGGCGCACTCTTGTTTGCTCAACATAGTGCGCCAGGTCAGGAGGCGGCCGCCGGGGGCTCCTCGGATCATGGCCATGATCATCACGCGTTCGCTCTTTCACCGGACAGCTGGGAAGGTTCGAAGGCCGGGGTGGCCTATTCGGAGCTCAATCACCATCTTGCCGGATTCTTTGTCCTCCTGATCGGTTTGTCAGAGATGGCTCAGGCGATGCGCGGTCGATCACTCGGGTGGGCGCGAATGCTCCTGCCCGCGGCATTGCTCGGTGCGGCCGCTTTCTTACTGGTCTGGAGCGATCACGAGGCCTGGCCCATCGGGTCGCTGAGTTTTGCCGAGACGTTCTTCGGTAACGACCATGAAATCCTTCAGCATAAGACCTATGGATTATTGGCGTTGGCCGTCGGGCTCATCGAACTGTACCGGCGGCTCGATCGGGTTACTCATGTCGGCTGGCTGGCCCCACTCCCATTGTTTGCGATGATCGGCGGTCTGATGTTGTTTACGCATTCCCACGGGGCGCATCCTTCGGCAGAGAAAATTGCGCTGCATCATGCTGTGATGGGCACGTTGGCTGTGTCCGCCGGTTCCAGTAGGTTAGCCTCAGCATGGAGAGAGGTCTTCATGGGATGGTCTCGCTCCCGTTGGGAGGCGATCTGGGCGGGTTTCATTCTTCTCATCGGTCTCCAGCTTCTTATTTACTCCGAATAGTCTGGGCCATGTCTGCGTGGTTCCCGATTGATTGACACCTTTCAAAGGCCTATGCTACGTCTACGACGGTGAGGCATACGCCGTTGGCAGCGGTCTCGCACCAGTTAAGCGTTTCAAAGACGTAGACGAGGGACACATGGGTGGACATAGCCATTGGGCGACGATCAAGCGGTATAAGGGCGCGCAGGACGTCAAGCGCGGAAAGGTTTTTACCAGAATTATCCGCGAAATCGCCATTGCCGCTCGCACCGGTGGTGATCCCGACAGCAATCCGCGTCTGCGACTGTCGATTGCGAAGGCCAAAGAAGCCAACATGCCCGGCGACACGATTAAGAAAGCCATCCAGCGCGGAACGGGAGAGCTTCCCGGCGTTGCATACGAGGAGTATGCGTTGGAAGGCTACGGGCCCGGTGGCACCGCGGTCTTGCTCGAAATCACCAGTGATAACCGCAACCGAACCGTGGCGGAAATCCGCAATCTTTTCACGAAGAATCATGGAAATATGGCGGAAGCCGGGGCGGTAGCCTGGCAGTTCCACAAGAAGGGCCTCCTGACGATCGACAAGGGGAAGGCCGACGAAGACCAGTTGCTCACGCTGGCGCTCGAAGCCGGTGCCGAGGATGTGAAGGTGGGCGACAAGACTTTCGAAGTGATTTGCGGCACCCACGAGTTCGAAGCCGTGAAAAAGGCGTTGGCGGACGCCAAGATCGAGACGACCCTCGCTGAAGTCACCTTTATTCCCCAGAATACAATCCGCCTTGAAGAAAAAGCCGCCGAGCAGATGCTCAAGCTGATGGAAGCCATGGACGAACATGATGACGTCCAGAAGGTCCATGCCAATTTCGATATCTCTGAAGAAGTGATGGAGAAGGTGGCCGCCGCCGCGGCGGGATAAGTGCCGACTTGTTCAGCCGTTGTCTGCCACTCGAGACGTGAGCCACGATGATCGCCTTTCTAACGGGGCGGCTGGCTTTTAAGGCGCCGACCCACCTCACGTTGGATGTGCAGGGTGTGGGCTACGAAGTCCATATTCCACTGAGCACCTACTACGCCCTGCCCAATCTCGACGAAGTCGCCGCACTCAATATTCATACCCATCTGCGCGAAGACGCGATCCAGCTGTTCGGCTTTCTTTCACAGAGCGAGAAAGAAGCCTTTTTGCTGTTAACGACGGTCTCCGGTATTGGCCCGAAACTCGCGCTCGGTGTCTTGTCTGGGCTTCCACTCGCCGAGCTTGTCCGCGCAATTCAATCCGAGGATGTTGAGAAGCTCGCCACGATTCCGGGGATCGGGAAGAAGACGGCCGCTCGCATCGCTCTCGAACTCAAAGAGAAGATCGTGAAGATTCATTCCGGTCTGCCTTCCGCAACGATCGAGGAACCAGCGGTTCCGGCAGGTCCTTACGATGACGCACTGTCGGCTCTTGTCAATCTTGGGTATCGCCCTCAAGATGTCAAAGATGCTTTGAAGCGAGTTTCCAAGACGGTCGAGACTCAGGCGGGCCTCAAGGAATTGATTCGTGAGGGTTTGAAAGAACTTGCGAGGGGGTAAACGATGAGTATAACTACGCGCGCGCGCGCGCTGGTCCAGTGCAGTTTGGTGACGGGATCTCTCTTAGGACTTCCGTTTGCGGGATGGGCGCAGGACGCCGGGGAGCAGAAGAGCATTCGCATGACCTGCGGAACGTGCCCCGATGGGTACGCGACCACCGGCACCACGCAGGCTCCGTCAGTCTGTAAAGATGGGGATCCGACGCTGGTCCAGTGTGTGCCACTTGGGGCCAACATGCTTCCCGTGTGCGGTTCCTGCCCCGAGGGCTATGCGGAGATCGGCAGTTCGTCGGTTCCCTCCCGTTGCGGGAATAAGGATGGGGGACGGCTGTCGCAATGTCAGTTGCAGAAGATGGAACAGAATCTTCCCGATCCCACTCAAGGCGCAAAGACCTGTCCTCCTTATTGCGGGAGCGCAGGTCAACCTGGGCAGGGAGCCTTGCCGCCGGTCCCGCGTTTTCAGCAGGCCCCGGACAACAAGTAGCACCGTCGCACGAGGTTGTATGACTGAACGGCTGCTCGCACAGCGGACCACCGACGATGACCGCAGCATGGAAAACGTGCTGCGGCCGCAGTCCTTCAACGACTACGTCGGGCAAGAGCGGATGAAAGAGTCGCTGCGTATCTGTATCGATGCGGCCCTGCAGCGGGGCGAGGCGCTCGATCACACCATCTTTTACGGACCTCCCGGTCTTGGGAAGACGACGATCGCGCACATCATCGCCAAGGAAATGGGAGCATCACTCCGTTCAACCTCCGGGCTCGTGCTGACTCATGCCGGCGATCTGGCGGCGATCCTCACGAATCTCCAAGAGCACGATGTTCTGTTCATCGATGAAATTCACCGGTTGCCGGCTTCCGTCGAAGAGGCGCTCTATCCGGCGATGGAGGACTATCAGCTCGATTTAGTCGTCGGGCAGGGGCCTGCGGCCAGAACGGTCAAGTTGGATCTCCCCCAATTTACATTGGTGGGAGCGACGACGAAAGCCGGCGCGCTGACCTCCCCGCTCCGTGACCGGTTCGGACTCGTGTATCGACTCGACTTCTACTCACCGACCGATCTGGAGCGGATCGTCACGCGGTCGGCTGGCGTATTAGGTACATCGATAGATCATGCCGGTGCCGCAGAGATTGCGAGAAGAGCCCGAGGTACGCCTCGCATCGTGAATCGCTTGATCCGGCGTGTCCGGGACTATGCGCAGATTAAGGCCGAAGGGCATATCACCAAACAGGTCGCTCAGGAGGCTCTGGCCTGGTTGGGGGTGGATTCAGCGGGATTTGACGAGATGGACAGGAAGATCCTCATCACCATCATTGAAAAGTTCAATGGGGGACCGGTAGGAGTGGAATCTTTGGCTGCAGCGGTGCAAGAAGAGAAGGGGACCCTGGAGGATGTGTACGAGCCCTATCTCATTCAAGCCGGCTATCTTGATCGTACCGGCCGCGGTCGCCAGGCGACGAAGCTCGCGTTCGATCACTTCAGCAAGCCGACCGATCAGCTGTTCTAGCAACTGAGGCACGAGAATCATGCAGCAGACGAGAGAATCGCTAAGGTTGGGTCTTGGTTTTCGACCACTCACGATCCCGGTTCATTCTTGCTGTCTTGATTCTCCTCTCCCAACTGATTCATCCCGCCTATCGGTCAATCATTGATCTCTCCCTGGCAGACGCAAGCTCTTGAAAGACTAGGGAGTCTCCTTGCAATGGGCGATTCGAATCCTGTATCATCCTTTGCTTACTCGCACTCGATCTGCCTCTGGACAGTCGTCCAACTCATGAGGCACGGGTGGAGGGGGTTCGTGCATGCCTGGTGACCTTTCCGGTTATCGGAAAGAGATTGATCGTATCGACGATGAGATTCTCCGTCTGCTCAATGAGCGGTCGAAGAGCGTCATCGAGATCGGCCATATCAAGAAAGCCCAGGATGCGGATGCCAATCTGCATACTCCGGCGCGCGAAGCCGCCATTATTGAGCGATTAGTCGGTCAAAATACCGGTCCTTTTCCCTCAGAAGCCATCCGTCCCGTGTACCGGGAAATCATGTCGGCGTCCCTCTCACTGGAAGGTCCGCAGAAGGTGGCCTATCTGGGCCCCCGTGCGACGTTTACGCACATGGCCTGTATGCAGAAATTCGGATCGTCCGCTCAATACATTCCGGTTCACAGTATCAAGGAAGTGTTCAACGAAGTGGAACGGGGCCGCGCGAATTTCGGTGTCGTGCCGATCGAGAATACGACCGAAGGCGTCGTGAATCACACGCTCGATATGTTCATTGATTCGAACCTCCTGATCTATGGAGAAGTGCTCCAAGAGGTCTCGCACCATCTGATGTCGAAGTCCGGAGTAGTGGAAGAGGTCAAGAAGATCTGTTCGCATCCGCAGGCCATCGCACAATGCCGCAACTGGATCGAAACCCATATGCCGCATGTGCTGGTGTCGGAAGTCGCCAGCACGGCCCGCGCCGCGGAAATGTGCCAGGAAGATACCACCATCGCCGCTATCGCGTCGGAACTGGCGGCTCAGCTCTACGGACTCAAAGTTATGAAGGCGCGGATCGAAGACAATCTGAACAATTTCACCCGTTTCCTGGTCCTGTCGCAAAAACCGCCGCAGCGCACCGGGAAAGACAAGACCTCGTTGATGCTGTCGATTAAAGACAAAGTCGGCGCACTGTACGATCTCCTCAGGCCCTTTGCGTCAAATGGCATCAGCATGACGAAGATCGAGTCGCGTCCCTCCCGGCGGAAGGCGTGGGAGTATATTTTCTTTGTCGATGTGGAAGGCCACATGGAAGAAGAGCGCGTGAATCGGGCGATTGAAGAGATTAAGGGCCGCTGTCTCTTTATGAAGATCCTGGGTTCGTACCCGGCCCACAATTAGATCTATGGCACTGCGTATTCATCCAGACATTGCCTCGCTCAGCCCCTATGTCCCGGGGAAGCCGATTGAGGAATTGCAGCGTGAGCTGGGCCTGGCTCGTGTGATCAAGCTCGCCTCGAATGAGAATCCGCTTGGGCCATCGCCGAAAGCGCTGGCCGCGCTGGTCGGGGGGCATGACAGTCTGCATCGGTATCCGGATGGCGGCGCCTATCGATTGCGTCGAGCGTTGGCCGATCGATGGAAGGTCAGCCTCGATCACATTATTCTCGGCAATGGTTCAGATGAAATTCTCGGCCTGCTGGCCCGGACGTTCCTGGCGCCGGGCGATGAAGCGGTGATGGCCGATCAGACCTTCGTCATCTACAAGATGGAAGTCACGGCGGCTCACGGGAAAGCGGTGATCGTTCCGTTGGTCAATTGGACGCACGATCTCGACGGTATGGCCAAAGCCATTACACCCAAGACCAGGCTCGTTTTTCTCTGCAACCCCAACAATCCCACCGGGACTATGGTTGCAGCCGATGCCGTCGCCCGGTTCATGGCGCAGGTTCCGGAAAATGTGATCGTGGTCTTTGATGAAGCTTATCTCGAATATGTGCGCGATCCGCATTTCCCGGACAGCCTGCAGTATGTGACGCAGGGGCGGAACGCGATTGTGCTGAGAACGTTCTCGAAAATTTACGGCCTGGCCGGGTTGCGGATCGGTTACGGGATTACGACCCCGGAGATCACGAACTGCCTGAACCGCGTGCGGCCGCCGTTCAATGCCAACACGCTGGCGCAGCGTGCGGCTCTGGCCGCGCTGGGTGACGACGAACATGTGGCGAGGAGTCGAGCCGTGAACGCGGCGGGCATGCAGCAACTCGAAAGCGGTTTACGAGCGCTGGGATTTGCCGCGATTCCCAGCCAGGCTAATTTTGTGTATTTCGACGTCAAGCGCGATGGTCGGGCCCTGTTCGACGCTTTGCTGCGCGAGGGCGTTATTGTGCGGCATATTGAAGGCACGATGCTGCGCGTGACGATCGGGCAGCCGGACGAGAATGACGCGTTCCTGGCCTCGTTGAAGAAGGTCTTGCAGTCGAAGTGAAGGAATAGAGAGGGCATCATGATCATCGTCTTGAGACCTGACGCATCCGAACGCGAAGTCGATCATATTATCGATCGGCTACGAGAATTGGGATTGAAGTCGCAAATTTCTACCGGTCAGGAGCGCACCATCATCGGGGTGATCGGCGACGATCGAATTTTGCACAATCAGCCTCTGACCGCGCTGCCCGGGGTGGAAAGCGTCTTGCCGATTCTTGCTCCCTGGAAACTGGTGAGCCGGGAATTCAAGAAGGAACCGACCATCATTGATGTGGGCGGGGTGAAGATCGGCGGGAAGAAGCTCGTCATTATGGCGGGCCCCTGTGCGGTAGAGCGCCTCGAACTCACTGTGGGGATTGCGCATGAAGTGAAGGCTGCCGGGGCTTCGATTCTCCGCGGTGGGGCGTACAAGCCCAGAACCTCTCCCTATTCCTTCCAAGGCTTGGGTCGTGAAGGACTGGATTATTTGCTCGAGGCCAAGAGGCAAACAGGCCTGCCGGTCGTCAGCGAGATTTTAGACACAAGGGACATTGAGCTGTTTCTGGAGAAGGCCGATATCATTCAGATCGGCGCCCGCAATATGCAGAATTTCGAACTCCTGAAGGAGGTCGGGGCCTACGACAAGCCGGTGCTGTTGAAGCGCGGATTGTCGGCGACCATCAAGGAGTTTCTCCTGTCGGCGGAGTACATCATGTCGCGGGGCAATCGCAACGTCATGCTCTGCGAGCGGGGTATCCGGACGTTTGAAACCCAGTATCGCAATACGCTGGATCTGGCGGCGATTCCGACGCTGAAAGAACTGTCGCATCTTCCCGTCATCGTCGATCCGAGCCATGCCACGGGGAAATGGCAGCTGGTGGCGCCCATGTCCAAGGCGGCGATTGCGGCGGGCGCTGACGGGTTGTTGATCGAAGTTCATTCCAATCCGGAATGTGCCTTGTGTGACGGAGAGGAATCGATCAAGCCGTCAAAGTTCAAAGAGCTGATGCACGATCTTGGAAATATTGGCAGGGCAGTTGGGCGAGAAATTTAGTCCGTCACAAATTCTCTCAGGGGAATAGGCCGCGATAGCTTATGGCAGTTCATTTCAAACAGGTCGCGATTATCGGGGTGGGCCTGATCGGCGGGTCACTCGGGATGATCCTGCGCCGCAAGGGGTTGGCTGATCAGGTGGTCGGCATAGGCCGGCGGGTGGAGAATCTCAAGACTGCCGTCGAGCTGGGCGCGATCGATCGTTATGTCGCCGATCCTAAGGAAGGTGTGCGAGGCGCGGATCTCGTGATTCTGGCCACGCCGGTCGATACCTACGACCGACACCTAAAAGAATGGGCCTCCTGTCTCTCCCCCGGGGCTATCGTGAGCGACGTCGGGAGTGTGAAGGGCCTGTTGGTCGAACAGTCCGAAGCTAGCATGCCGGCCGGGGTCCATTTCGTCGGCGCGCATCCGATTGCCGGAAAAGAAAAAACCGGCGTGGCTGCAGGAACCGAGCAGCTGTTTCAAGGCGCGCGTTGTATCGTGACGCCTACGCCCAAGACCAATGCGCAAGCCTTGGAACGAGTGCGTGCGTTGTGGCAGGAGACGGGCTCGATCGTGCTGACGATGGATCCGCATGTGCACGATCAGATTCTGGGCGCCGTGAGTCATTTGCCGCATGTTGCCGCCTTCGCTCTGATCACCGCGTTGGCGAATCTTCGTGACCGTGAAATTACATCACTCGACTTGGCGGCTCACTCCGGAGGTGGATTGCGGGATACGACAAGGATTGCGGCGAGTTCTCCTGAGATGTGGCGGGATATTTTTCTCTGGAATCGCGAGAACGTGGTGCATTTCATCGATGCCTATCAGGAATCGCTCCAGGAATTCCGGCGGTTGGTCCATGCGGGCGATGGAGCCGGGATCGAAAAGGCGCTTGAGTTCGCCAAATCCGAGCGCGAGAAATTGAACGTTCGTCCTTCTGTGACGGTGTAACTGAACAATGGCTTCATTGACGATCACCCCAGGCCGCGCACTTACCGGAACCCTTACGGTGCCCGGCGATAAGTCCGTGACGCATCGTGCGATCATCCTGACCTCACTGGCCGAGGGGGAGAGCCGATTGTCCAGCTACTGCCGCGGGGAAGACTGTTTGAACACGATGCGTGCGTTTCAGGCGTTGGGTATTCACATTGATGAACAGCCGGACGTGCTTCGCGTGCATGGCAAAGGGATGTGGGGCTTGCGGGAAGCCGATGCCCCGATCGATTGCGGCAATTCCGGGACCGGGACTCGTTTATTGACCGGGCTGTTGGCCGGTCAGGATTTCTTCACGATTTTGACCGGAGACGAATCGATTCGCCGGAGGCCGATGGGGCGCGTGGTGAAGCCCCTGCGGGAGATGGGCGCGGTGATCGCCGGGCGCAAAGGCGGCGAGCTGGCTCCGCTGGCCATCACCGGCACGCGACTGCACGGGATTGATTACACATCGCCGGTGGCCAGTGCTCAGATCAAGTCGTCGCTCCTGTTCGCAGGGCTCTTCGCCGAAGGCACTATGCGGTTTCGGGAGCCGCGCTTGTCACGCGATCATACGGAGCGGATGTTCCAGTCGTTCGGAATTCCGTTGCGGCAGGATGCTGGGACCTTGGTGCTGCAAGGGCGGCCATCGTCCGGCTGGACCGGCCGCGCGATCGTGATCCCCGGAGATTTTTCCGCTGCGGCATTCTTTCTGGTCGGCGCGAGCATCATTCCAGGCTCTGACGTGACGATTCAGAATGTCGGGATCAATCCGACCAGGACCGGATTGATTGATGTATTGACGGCCATGGGGGCTAAGATCGACGTTCTCAATCGGCGGGATCAAGCCGGTGAACCGGTGGCGGATCTTCGTGTCAGGTCGGCTGCGCTGAAGGGCGTGGCGGTTGGTCCTGAACTGATCCCGCAAACGATCGACGAATTTCCGATCCTCTGTGTGGCGGCGGCAGTCGCGGAAGGTGAGACGACGATCTCCGGCGCCGAAGAGCTCCGCGTGAAGGAAAGCGACCGCATCGCCACGATGAGTGCCGAGCTGAAAGCCATGGGAGCCCAGATTACGGAAAAGCCTGACGGTATGGTGATTCGGGGGCTTGGTCATGCGGGTAAGAATGGCCAGTTGATCGGCACGCTGAAGGGGCAAAGCCATGGCGACCATCGCGTGGCGATGTCGCTGGCCATCGGCGGGTTAACGGCGAACACCTCCACCGCCGTGGCGGATACGGGTTGCGTGGATACCTCGTTCCCGAATTTCGAGCGCACCCTGGCGAGCTTGTTGACGGCATAGGCCCGGGGGCTATAATACGGCTCTTTTGGTTTGAGGAGGCAGGTAGCGGCAGTGATCATTGCGATTGATGGACCAGCTGGCGTGGGGAAAAGTACGGTTGCTCGACAGCTGGCGTCGAGGCTGGGCTATCTCTATCTCGATACGGGAGCGCTGTATCGGGCGGTGGCCTGGAAGACGCTGCGGAGCGGCATCGATCCGGCTGATAGGGAACAGGTCACGGCGCTGCTCCCATCCCTCTCGATTCAGATGTTGTTTCACAACGGTGCGATGCTGGTATTGGTCAACGATGTGGATGTCACGAATGAACTGCGTACGCCCGACGTGACGGCAGCGGCCTCTATCGTCTCGGCGATTCCCGCCGTCCGCGAATGGCTCTTGCCGGTGCAACGCCAAATCGGGCAACGCGGGTCGGTGGTGGCTGAAGGTCGTGACATCGGAACCAAGGTGTTTCCCTCGGCGCCGGTAAAATTCTTTCTTGAGGCAGACGCGACCGTGCGGGCCGAGCGTCGCCATCGCGAATTGGTGGCCGCCGGACATAACGCCCCGATGGAGAAGACCTATCAGGATTTGTCCGGTCGCGACGAACGGGATCGAACGCGTGCGGTGGCGCCGCTCGTGCCCGCAGCCGATGCGCGATTAATCGATACCTCGTCGTTGCGGATTGAAGACGTGGTAGAGCAGATGCTGGCGGTCGTTGCGGCGGTCTCGTGAGCGGATTGGTCTATGGGATCCTCTGGGTCCTGGTGCGAGCCTCCGCAGCGGTCTTGTTTCGGTATAAAGTGGAAGGGGCGTTGCCGCGGACCGGGGGAGTGCTCGTGGCGGCCAATCACGCCAGCTATGTCGATATTCCGCTTCTGGGTTGCGGGATGAAGCGGCGGGCCTGGTATCTCGGCCGCAATGACTTGTTTCCTGTGCCGGTGCTTAACGGGATTTTGCAGCGGCTTGGCTGGATCCCTCTTCGTCCCGGTCGATTGGATCGAGAGGCCTTCGGGAAAGCGATCAGTCTGATTCAGGCCGGCAAGGTCGTGGTGATCTTTCCGGAGGGCGGGCGCAGCCACGATGGCCATTTACGGCAGCCGAAATCCGGCATCGGGGTGATCGTCTCGCAGACCGGTTGTCCGGTAGTGCCGGCCTATCTGAAAGGGACATTCGACGTGTTGCCGACCGGTGCCAGATGGCCAAGGTTTCGGCAGGTGACGGTGAAACTGGGAGACCCGCTGACCTTCGAGAGCGGGCATCCCAAAGAACACGATAAGGCCGATGCCAAACGTTTTTACCAACTGGTCAGCCGCACGGTGATCACGCATATCGCCGCCCTCGGAAACGTTCCGCCTCCCATGGTGGGACACGAAGGCGAGCGAGTGTCACCGGAGCAGCCGACTACCGGAGCTCGCAACGCTGAGTGAGCCCGGTTTTTTCACCATCAGCACCCGGCCCATGCCGGAGGATTAGGATCTGTCCATGAGTACCGCATCAACAGGGAATGAACCGAAGTTAGACCGCGCCGCGCTGGCCGCCCTCTACGAGGAGACCTTCCGCAATCTTGAGGAAGGCACGATTACCGAAGGCCGCGTGGTGGCATTGACGAAGGACAAGGTCGTCGTCGATATCGGCTACAAGTCCGAGGGCATGATCCCGAGTGATCAATTCTCGCCGGATGATCTCCAGGCCCTCAAGGTTGGGGACAGCATCCAGGTCTACATCGAAGAATGCGAAGATGACGACGGCAACTTGGTTCTGTCCAAAGAAAAAGCCGACAAGATGAAGATCTGGGAAGAGCTCGAGAAGCTCTTCAACGAGGAAAAGAGCATCGACGGGAAAATCATTTCGCGCATTAAGGGCGGCATGATGGTCGATATCGGCGTCAAGGCGTTCTTGCCGGGCTCACAGATCGATCTCCATCCCGTTCGTGATTTGGACGGCCTCGTCGGCAAGACCTTCCCGCTGAAGATCATCAAGATCAACCATCGCCGGGGCAATGTGGTGGTGTCCCGTCGTGTCCTTCTTGAGGAGACGCGTGACAAGAAACGTCAGACGACGCTGGCGAATTTGAAGGAAGGCCAGCTGATTCAGGGTATGGTCAAGAACATCACCGATTACGGGGCGTTTATCGACCTCGGGGGAATCGACGGCTTGCTCCATATCACGGATATGTCGTGGGGCCGTGTCGGCCATCCGTCGGAAATGTTCACCGTCGGCGATCGTGTGGAAGTCAACGTGTTGAAATACGATCGGGAGACCGGCCGTATATCGCTCGGTCTGAAGCAGAAGTCAGCTGATCCCTGGACCAATGTGGCCGGGAAGTATCCGATCGGCACGCGGGTGCGCGGGCGGGTGGTGAGCTTGACGGATTACGGAGCGTTTATCGAGCTCGAGCCGGGTGTCGAAGGATTGGTCCATGTGTCGGAGATGTCCTGGACGCATGAAGTGCGCCATCCGTCGCGTGTGGTGACCGTGGGCGATCAGGTCGAAGCTGCCGTGTTGAACGTGGATCCGGCCAGCCGGAAAATTTCGTTGGGCATGAAGCAGACCGCACCCAATCCCTGGGATATGATTGAGAGCAAATACCCGATCGGAACGAAGATCGAGGGGAAAGTGAAGAGCCTGACCGATTTCGGGGCCTTCATCGGACTGGAAGAGGGCATCGATGGCTTGATCCACATCTCCGATATGTCGTGGACCAAGCACATCAAGCATCCGTCAGAGCTGTTCAAGAAAGCGCAGAAGGTCGATGCAGTGGTGTTGCGGATCGACAAAGAAAAAGAGCGGCTGTCGCTCGGGTTCAAGCAGCTCTCACGCGATCCGTGGGATGATGAGATTCCGGCGCGTTACCATGTCGGCGATTCGGTCACCGGGAAGGTCAGCAAGGTGGCCGACTTTGGAATCTTCATCGAGCTGGAAGGCGGGGTCGAAGGATTGATTCACATCAGCGAAGCCGGACTGGACGGTGCGGCGAAGCTCGAAGAGAAGTTTAAGCTGTTAGATGACGTGGCAGCGAAGATTATCAAGGTAGATCGCGAAGAGCGGAAGATTGCGCTCAGCTTGCGCGAACATCAATCCGACTCCGACCGCCGACAGGTCGATGAATATCATTCAACGCAGGGCGCGCTCGATCAAAGCCTTGGACGCGCCGCGAAGCAGAGCCGTAAAAAGTCGCAGGCGGAAGACTAATGCGAGGCCACTGGTTGTCTCACACATGCATGAGTCATCATGGCTGACGACCAACCGATAGAACGCAGTCCCAAACGCTCCCTGCTGCGCAAGATTCTTTGGGTCGTGGGGGGTGGTTTGGGGTTGCTGTTCTTGGTCAATATGTTTTTGCCCGATCTTGACCTCTCGGGCGAGGATCGCATTGCGCTGATCCGCATCGAGGGCGTCATTCTTGACGCCCAGGAGACGCTCGGCGAACTGAAGAAATTCAGCGAGAATCCCTCCGTCAAAGCGATCGTCCTTCGGATCGATAGCCCGGGCGGAGGGGTGGTCCCCTCGCAAGAGATTTACGACGCGGTGCGTCGGGTGCGGACCAAGAGCAACAAAGCCGTGATTGCTTCAATGGGGAGCGTGGCGGCGTCGGGCGGCTACTATATTGCCGCCGCGACCGATCGTATCGTGGCGAACCCCGGGACCTTGACCGGGAGTATCGGGGTGATCATGGAGATGGCCAATGTCGAGGGCCTTCTCCAGAAGATCGGTGTCGAGGGTGTCGTCGTGAAAAGCGGGAAGTATAAAGATGTCGGCTCTCCGCTGAGAAAAATGAGCGATGAAGAGCGGGGGTTGTTGCAAATGGTTATGGACGATGTCCACAAGCAGTTCATTGAAGCGGTTGCCGAAGGCCGCTCGCTAGAAGTGCCGGAAGTTCAGGCACTGGCCGATGGCCGGATTTTTACCGGTCGGCAGGCGAAAGCCGCGAAGCTGGTTGATGAGCTTGGTAACCTGGATGATGCGATTCAGTTGGCGGCGGATGTCGTAGGAATCGAAGGTGAGCCGAAAGTCATTGAACAGCGCCGTCGGTTTTCGATTCGCGAGCTACTGGAGTCGAAGCTGTCGTCGGTCTTGCCTAAATTCGATTTCCATTCAGGGGTGAATCTGAAATATCTCATGGCCTATTAATCGCGCGGCAGTGGCGTGCAGCCGCACGTGTCCATCAACGGGGCGAAAGGGGGGCGGACATGACGAAAGCGCAGATCATCGAGCAGATGTCGGAGAAAGTCACCACGTTGACCAAACGGCAGGCCGAAGTCGTCGTGAATACTATTTTCGATTGTATTCGAGACTCTCTGAAGAATGGGGATAAGACCGAAATACGCGGGTTCGGAAGTTTTCGTTTGCGTGCGCGGCGCATGAAAGAAGGGCGCAATCCGAAGACCGGTGCGACCGTCGCGGTGCCGGCGAAACGCGTGCCGTTTTTTAAGGCCGGCAAAGAACTCAAAGAGTTACTGAACCAATAGCGAGTGAGAAGGAGTTCCCATGTCATCCTCAGATTCTGCTGAGTCTTCCGGCACGGAGATTCGCTGGACCGATGGTGCGCTGAAGCGCATGGAACGTGCTCCGGTCTTTCTTCGCGGCATGGTCCGTCGATTAGCTGAAAAAAAAGCGCGGGAACTCGGCTACGAGGAGATCGACGAAATCAAGCTGGACCAATTCAAGGGTCAGATGATGGGCTCGATGGGAGGCGCCACCGGTATGGCGTCGGCGGCTGAGGCTATGGAGAAAGGGCAGTTGCCCTGGACTGCTGCCGCCAAAGCACGGCTCGATGCGGTGCCCGAGTTCATGCGCGGGATGATCAAGCAGATTGCGGAAGAGATGGCTCGCGAAGGCGGGCATATGGAAGTCAATATCGATTTGCTCGATCGAGTCGAATCGATGGCCGATGCGCGGGAGCGGGAGTTGCCCCCGCTGACGTGGAGCGAGGGCGCGTTAGCGCTTCTTCAACTGAAGATTAAAGACTCGCCGCCGATCGCGCTGGAATTTGTCAGTGATATGATTCGGCATGACACGGAAGAGGTGGCTCGAGAAAAAGGGTTCACGACCATCGATGAAACGAATGTCGTGCAATTGTGGGAGGCACCCCAGCAGAAAGTGGCCTGGTCAGATGAGGCGTGGAAGCGACTCCAGACCTCGCCTGATTTTGTCAGAAGCGGCATTCGAAAGGCGGCTGAACGTCGCGCCAGAAAGCTGGGCTTGTCCGAGATCGACTCGGATTCTCTGACGACGTTTCGCAATCAGGCGATGATGAAAGCGGTGAAACGCATTCGATCGTTCGGCTACAATGAGCTGACGTTTGACGCGTTTGATACGGCGTTGACCAAGACGAAGCGGCTTCAGGGGAACGATCAGGCTGAAAAGCGCTTACAGGAAATCCGCGGGCATTTTTCCGATCCCAACGCGAAAAAGCCCGAGGGGGGCACGCTTGGGGCCGATCTCATGGGTCGATTCAGAAGGTATCTCAAGGGTGAAGGGGCGCTCTAGCGCTTCATGCAGTTTTCGTCAATCTTCACCGTACCCCTGTGCTAGTCATACGCATACATCACCACTGACTTTTGTGTCAGCGAGCAACGGCACTGCGCCCGATAAGTGAGGATCCCAGGAATCGCGTGAGCGATTCCTGGGGGAGAAGTCTCTTGGCTAGATCGCGCCGACCGCTTGCGGCCAGAACTTGTGACGGATCTGCGGAAGCGGTTCGTTGTCGAAATTCGGAATATCGTAGAGGCATCGATCAATCGTTGCCACTTCATCTTCTGTCAAATCGAGCGTGACCTTCTTCTTCCAGAACTGATCGAGGGTGAAGTAATCCGCCGATTGCGGCTTCTCCGCCAGTAACGTCTTCATCTTCTGGAAGCCCTCGGTATCGACCCCGCCGATGCGGCCTTTGTTTCGGTCGTGACACCAGCTCAGGACCTCCGCGATCCCGTACATGGTGATGTCCACTTTCACGTGTTTGCTCATTGCATCCTCCTCAAAGTGAGCCCCATTCTAGCGCAAGTCCCGTGACATCAACAAGGCTGATTCTTATCTCAAAGGAAGAAATCAGGTTGATTGCATGGTGAAACAAGCCCTCTGTATACTCCGGCGGGGCGACGCTTGGGTAGCATGGGGCAATCGAGTGTAAGCCGATAGGCCTATCGGCCTATTCTTATGAAAAGGGAAGCTGTGAAACCTGTCTCTCCTCGTGCCTTCCATCAAGCAGTTCACGCCGTGAAAATCGCGCTGGGCTGTGTCTTGGCCATCGGGATGTGGTCCTGTACCAAGGCCGATCCGTACCAACCACCCGATCTTTTCTACTACTACGCAAGCTATAAAGTCGGGAAAAATCCCACGACGATTACGACTGGCGATTTCAATCACGATACATTTACAGATCTCATTACGACAAATATTTCCAGCAACACCCTCTCGATCCTGCTGGGCAATGGTGATGGAAGTTTCAGCGACCAAACTCAAATCAAAGTGTGTCAGGAGCCACGGACATTGGTCATGGCGGACTTTAACCACGACACCCATGCGGACATCGTGCTGGCCTGCTCGGGAGGTGATGAAGTCGCGTTCCTGATGGGTCGAGGAAACGGCAAGTTTGAAGAGGGACCGCATTACCCGGTCCATCGAACGCCCGTGGCTCTGGCCACCGAGGATCTGAATGGTGACGGTCACCCCGATGTCGTTGTTGCGCTGCGAAACGATAAGATCCAAATATTTCTTGGAACCGGAACCCCAGAGTTTCACCATGGGGCGCAATATACCTATGGTGATACGCCCACGTCTGTTGCGCTGTCGGATCTCAATAGCGATGGGAAGATCGACATGGTCGTTACCAACGGCGGGCCGATGTCCAATGCCGTCTCAATCTGGCTCGGCAATGGAGACGGGACGTTTCGCGACCCTAAAGACTATCGGACCGGCAAACGTCCGCTCTCAGCCACATTTGCCGATTTCAACAATGATCGCCACCGCGACCTGCTCGTGATCAATGGAGAACGAGATAGCTTCACGACATACCTCGGCAAGGGCGATGGCACATTTCTGCCGGGGAAAGATTCAGGCGCTGATGCTGGTCCTATCGCAGGCGTCACGCGTGATTTCGACGGCGATCAAATCCTTGATGTCGCCATTGCGAATTTGCAGTCCAATGATCTGTCGATTCTCTTCGGTAAGGGTGACGGAACCTTTCATTATCCACCCAGGAACTATCCTGCGAAGGCGGGTCCGTTTGCGCTGGCGACATTCTGGGTGACCACAAAAGCCGTCGAAGAGCCAGGATTGGTGACGGCTGATAATGGAAATGGGACGGTTTCAATTTTTCTTCATCGCGGGCTGAAAGCGGTAAAACCATCGCCAATCGCTTCAAATGAGCGCTGACTCCTCTGCGAGACGCGCAATATCAGCACTTCTTGACAGGTCTTGGACCCTCCGTTAGAGTGGCCGACAGGTGTGAGTCAGCGACACATTGTTGTCCGTGTGAGCGTAATGCCCCTGAGAACATTTACCTGGTGGTTTGCAATGGGTTCAGTCCTGACCCTTGCTGTCCTCATGGTGCAGGGGGGGATACGCGATCTCTTGGAAGGTACCCAGCCTGCCGCAGGCACCTCCGCGGTGGTCTCGTTCGGCACAACCATTCTTGGTGGAGGCCTTCTGGCCGGATGCTTAGCGGTTGTTCTCAATCGACTTCGGTAATGTCACTGTAGACGCGATGGTATGCGTTGCTTGAAATGCAAAGGGTTCATGATGGTCGAGCGGCACTATACGCTCATGAATCGGCGGCTCTTTGCGCGCTGTCTGAACTGCGGGTTTTGGATTGATCTCGCGGATGTCCTGCGGTTTTTTCATAAGGTGATTGATAGCGGTGTTCGTGGCGGGAAAGTGCGGGAATCCTACCCGCTGTAATGTGTCCTTGTAGCTCACCGTCCGGGTAAGGAGCACCTCATTGGTCAAGTCATTTGCCCTCACGTCAACGGTTCTGGCTGCGGTACTCGGAATCTTGGTCTTGGGAAGTCCTCTCGACGCCCAGGCCGAGTACAGCCATAAACATAAGCGGCAGGTTCGAGCCGTGAGTACATCAGGCGACCGCCTTCCTTGGCGAGTGGCTCCCGCTCATAGCATTTTCATGAAAGAGCTTCGATCCGGCCGCGTGCTCTACCAGCATGAATCTCTCAAGCGACTCTCGCCCGCAAGCCTCACGAAAATCATGTCCGCGCTGGTGATTTTGGAGAAGGGGAAGTTAGATGATCAGGCGACCATCAGTCGCAATGCCGCGCGGGCGCCTAAAACGCATCTTCGGCTCCGTCCAGGAGAAGTGTTCAAACTGGAAGACTTGCTCAAAGCCATGTTGATCGTGTCGGCCAACGACGCCTGTCTGGCTGCAGTGGAACATGTCGGCGGTGACGAAGAGCAATTTGTGATGCTCATGAATGCAAAGGCTGCGGCTCTCGGGTTGACGGATACCCACTTCAGCAACGGCTGTGGATTCGATGGGCCTGAGCATTATTCGACGGCCGAGGATCTGGCGAAGCTCAGTGAGGTCGCTCTGCAAAATCCCATCTTCCGCGCACTCGTGCGCGAGGAACGTGAGATTATTACTCCGATCAGTGGCCACCGTGCGTATGTTCTGCACAGCACTAACCGGCTATTGGGACGCATCCCCGGGGTGGAAGGCGTCAAAACCGGGTTCACCTCAAAAGCGGGCCGATGCCTCATTGCTAAAGTTTCACAGAACGGCAGCGATTTGTTGGTTGTGATCTTAAACTCCAATCGCCGCTGGAACACCGCCGTGAGTCTTATTGATTTTGGGCTTAAATCTACTGCAACCGTGCAGTAAGTCCCTCTTCATTTCTATCTCATCTACAGAGTTTGATCAGCGCGTAGCCATTCGTATGTCGTCAGGCCCATCTTTCGTGCAGATGGTATTTCGGCAGCCTGGACGGACTTCGTGAAGACCCCCTTGTCTACAGGCCATCCAGTCATCGCGGGATCCTCCACAAATCAGTCGGTGTCAGCGACCTTCGATTTGAGCTTGATCGGCATTATCCCGCTAGGGTCTCCGGATTCTATGGGGTTTCGTGCAGCAGCACGGCTCCCGGCCCTGCTGCTGCAACGTATGAGAGCAGAAAAGTAGGTGATTCGCGATAGATTGCGGGGGAAGGTATTAGTTACACGACAGAGAGCTAGTGGGGGGTAGAAAATTCGATGTTGACGTCCTTACCGAGGTAGTTCACCTGAAAGCCTTGCTTGTCATAGGCCATGACGGCGCCCATCACGTTTTCATCTCCGTATTCTTCTTTCCCCAACAATTTCCGGATGTCCTCAGGGCTTTCGCTGTTCAACACATTTCTAAATATGCCGCGTGCCTTGTGGGTAAATCGGTTGTTGATGAAAATGAGGTCCACTTTCCCATCCTGGACACGGACGCCAGCCATTGGGCCGGTGGGCTTCCGTTGATCGATCAGGAAAATAAAGGCTGCTTCCTGTTCCGCTTTGATCCCGGCGATCTTCTCATTCACCAGGACATCCAGCGCCTTCGCTTCAGTGTCGCCTAATTTCACTCCGAACAGCGACACGGTCGCGCTGGAAATCTCTTTCGATTCCATCACATCATTCTTGCTCAGCTCGTAGGGTTCAGCGTGCAGCGATGAGGTCGCACTGGTGAGGATCGCCACGAGCATTCCGGCCAGCACAGGCAATCCATATTTCTTCCTCATCGTCTCCCCTTTCGCAGATCCAGTGTAAGGTGATCGTACTGATTATTCAGATCATTTCAAGGATAGGCAGGTCGCATAAATTTTTAAACATTCTATCCAAGGGAAGATGAACTTGCAAGAAAGGTCCAACTGGGAGTGAGAAAAGCTGTGAGCCGGGGAATCGACAAAACGAGGCAAGTCTTAGGCGGGTACTGTGGTGGCCAGCAGCAGTTCACCGAGACGATGGAGGCGTACGAAGTACGGTTGGCAATCCGTTTCCAACTCCGATGTCACTGCTTCAAGATCTGCCAGGCAATCTTTCAGAATCTCGACTCGCTGATGGTCTAACCCTTCCGGGCTGTCCAAGAAAAACACGACGCAGCCGCTGATGACGGTATCGAGTGTCATCAGCTGTCCCTGATTTGGGCTGGCAAAGGTTGGCCAGTCTTCGCTGCAATGTGTCTCCCAGGCCGATGTGATGGTGGCACGATTCACGGTCATGATCCGCTATCCCTCCAGCTAATTCTGCCCCAGCCACCCTAGCGCATGGAGAAGGAGTGCGGCAAGCGTGCATAAACCGATACCGACAAACCGGTAATCCACATCGTCCCGGTTCAGGCACCACTCAACCAAGCGTGATCGCCACGTCTCCGGTCCCAGAGCGAGGAACACTCCTTTGAGGAGCATGGCTAAGGCGGTCACAATCCACAGGGGTTGGTACGTGAGTGGAAGGGCTGCGATCAGCAGGACGCCTCCGGCGACGACAGACAACCACTGCCAGGTCCAGATTGCTGGCTGTTGGCGGATCACCTCCCGCAGACGTTCAACCATGAAGCGGGGTGCCACCAATAGAGAGCACCCATCAGCGAGCCAGATTCCTGCGATGGCGGCCAAGGCATAGTCCCTCATGATGAACCAGCGGGCGATGTCAAGAAGGAGCGACTCACGGGTACAGACCCCGTTGCAAATGAGCTTGGGCGACCTTGTCGATTCCGTTCATCAGTGCGGCCATCCTCATAGAGACTCGCTTTTCGGTGGCGAACAGCTTGGTCTGGTGAAATGCCGAGGTAATAATGTCCTGAAGGCGTTTTCGGATATCCGTTTCATTCCAGAAGAACCTTTGGAGGTCCTGGACCCACTCGAAATAGGACACAATGACGCCCCCGGAATTGGCCAGGATGTCGGGGATAATAAAAACGCCTTTGTCTTCGAGAATCCGATCAGCCTCAAGGGTGGTCGGGCCATTGGCGCCCTCCGCGAGAATCCGGCACCGAAGGGCGGCGGCATTGTGCACGGTGATCTGTTCCGACAGCGCAGCTGGGACCAACACGGTGCATGGAAGCTGGAGCAACTCCTCGTTGGTGATCCAATCGCCCATCTTGGTGTCCTTGAGCGCCTGGCCCTTGGTTTTGTAGCGGTCCATGAGCTCCCGGATGTTGAGTCCCTTCTCGTTATAGAGACCGCCGGTGACATCGCTCACCGCAACGACGCGGGCTCCTTCTTGCTCCATGATGAGAGCGGTGTGCATCCCGACATTCCCGAATCCCTGAACCGCGACGGTGGCGCGATCGATGGAGAGCTTGAGATGCCGAAGTGCTTCCAACGTGACATACACGACCCCTCGTCCCGTCGCTTCTTCCCGACCTAAGCTCCCGCCGATCGAGAGGGGTTTCCCTGTCACCACACCGGGGACGGCGTAGCCGACTTGCTGGCTGTAGGTGTCCATCATCCAGGCCATGACTTGTGCGTCCGTCCCGACATCGGGTGCGGGTACATCTTTATCGGGGCCGATCAAGGGGAAAATTTCCGCGGCGTAGCGTCTGGTCAGCCGTTGAAGTTCCGCGTGGGATAACTGCTTGGGCGCGACGGCCACGCCTCCCTTGGCCCCGCCGTAGGGCAATCCGGCCAAGGCGCATTTCCAGGTCATCCACATGGCGAGTGCGGCGACCTCGCCGAGGTTGACGTGAGGATGGTAGCGGACACCGCCTTTGGAAGGGCCACGCGAGGAGTCATGCTGTACGCGGTATCCAGTGAAGACCTCGACGTGATCGTCATCCATCCGGACGGGAATGCTGACGACGAGCGAACGCTGAGGCTGTTTGAGCCGCTCCCGCAGGTTGTGATCCAGGTGCATCGCCTCCGCTGCCTGGTCAAACTGGGAGACGGCTAATCGAAAAGTCGGGGTGTCGAATTCTTTCATGGCGACCTCACTCTGTATCAGGAGAAAATGTCGAGTTCATGATCACGCAACAGCCTGGAATTCGATGGGAGCCGGTGCCCCGGTCCACCTGAGGGCCAATGTCTGTTTCAGTTGATCCAGGAGCGAGTGTGTTACGGCCACTAAGGAAACCGGTTGGCCGACGACCTGAGCCATTGATGTAGCGTGGCAGCCTTGCAGACCGCAGGGAGTGATCCCTCGAAATGGTGAGAGATCCATATCCACATTAAGGGCGAGCCCGTGCATGGTCACGCCACGATCCACGCGAATCCCGATCGATGCAATCTTGGCATCTTGGAGATCTGTCACCCAGACGCCCGGGGTCTTCGCTTGCCGATGGCCGGCAATCCCGTTCTGCCGCAGACATTGAATGACAGCTTCTTCGAGTTGTTCCACGTATGCCCGTACGCCTCTCACATGATCTGTCAGGCGAAGGATGGGGTACACGACCAGTTGCCCGGGCCCGTGATAGGTCACAGAGCCGCCCCGGTTGACGTGGTGGATCTCGATTCCGTCCATGTGGGCCGCCGTGGGGTCGCCTCCCCAATCCGAAACCAGGGTTCGCCGGCCGACGGTATACACCGGTTGGTGTTCGAGGATGAGGATGGTATCGGGTCTTGAGTTCATGACCCTCTCGTGATGCAAGCGCATCTGGAGGCCCCATGCATCAGCGTAGCGGACAGGCGAAGAGAACCAGAGCAGTTCTGTCAGAGTGTGGAACCCGGGCATGTTGGATTGGTCAGCGACGATAGGCGTGTGTAGAGCAATCGGTGTTATCATGGCACGAATTTTTGTACCATTGGTCGTGGCATGGTCAACGTGGTCTGGCCGGTACGTCCCTGGATTGTCATTTGAAGGGATGGTTGTTCGCCTTCCTGCATCGCGCTGTGCCAGAAGTCTCCCATGTTGTAGAGCTGGCGTTGATCCAAGGCTGTGATGACATCTCCCGTTTGCAAGCCCGCTGCGCCGGCGACCTTGGCCGGATCCACGTTCAGAGCGAGAATCCCGCGCTCTGCCTCCAACCCGAAGCTGGCGGCGACACTGGGAGTGACCGTCACCGGCGTAAACCCGAAATCCGGCCGAGAGATGGTTCCGCGAAGCATCATCGAATGGATGTGAGGATAGACGGCTTCAATGGCAATCGCGTAACTGATTGCCTGGGCCGATGGCGCAATCGCGACATTGATGCCGACTACCTGGCCGGATAAATCCACAAGCGGACCACCGCTATTGCCGGGATTGATAGCCGCATCCGTCTGGATCAGATCGTACAAAGTCTCGCCGTTCGGGGTGAGAACCGAACGTTCCAGTGCGCTGACGACTCCCACGGTGACAGTCGATCCTCCCTTGAGGGCCAAGGGGTTCCCGATCGCGATCACGGTTTCTCCAATCTCCAAGGTTGCCGATGCTTTCAGTATGGCTGGGACGAGATCAGTCGCATTGATCTTGACCAATGCAAGATCCAGCAGGAAATCCCGCGCAGCCACGCGCCCTGGCGTCAATCGCCCGGTCGGTAATCCCACGACGAGACTTGTGACCCCTTCCACCAGATGATTGTTTGTCAGGATATAGCCAGTTGTATCGATCACAATGCCTGAGCCGGAACCTGATTGGGCTCCATGGAGGGATGGAGCTGAGGGCATACCACGCGTCAAAATCGTCACGACGGAGGGGCGTACCTTGGCTACGACGGCCGGCACCGACAGGGGTTTTTCGTCAGCGATCGCTTGATTATTCCATGCGAAGGTCCCAAGGGCTGCGATCACGAGGATCGTCACCGCCTGTGGCAACAGAGACCTGACGATTGGTTGGGGCTGCTTCATCGGTGTCCTTCAACAAGCCGGAGACACGGATCCAACGTGGATCGCATTCTCTCATACCTGGGAGGTCGGGGAAAGACGGAACAGGCGCACGAGCTCTAGAGCTCGTGCGCCTGTTGAATGGGAGGATAGGGCTACTTAATTGCCGCAAACAGCTCTTTGATTTCCGGAGTCTTGAGCTTCTTCAGGGCTTTGGCTTCGATTTGCCGGATCCGTTCACGGGTCACTGACAGGTTTTGGCCGACTTGCTCAAGGGTGCAGGGCTCATCATGCCCGATTCCAAACCTGAGCCGGATCACCGTCTGTTCTCTCGGGGTCAAGGTACCCAAGATACGATCCAGCTGTTGGGTCATCTCGGTACGATGCACATGGGCATCGGGTGGCGGCACTTGGTGATCAGGAATCATCTCCCCGAACTCCGTATCACCATCCCCGACCGGCCGTTCGAGTGCGACTGGTTCCTGAAATGCCTGCACGGTTTCATGTAACCGTTCAGGTCTCATTCGCAGTACGTCGGCAATCTCCTCCAGTTTGGCCGGACGACCGAACTGTTGCCCGAGTCGACGTGTGACCCGGAGAATCCGGCTGGAAGCCTCCGTCTGGTGCACGGGGATACGGATCGTCCGAGACTGATCCGCCAGGGCCCGCGTGATCCCTTGACGGATCCACCAGGTCGCATAGGTGCTGAACTTGAAGCCTTTCCGGTGTTGGTACCGTTCGGCGGCCTTCATCAATCCAATGTTCCCTTCCTGCACCAGGTCTAACAAGGTCAGACCTCGATGGGTGTAATGCTTCGCGACGTCCACCACCAGGCGGAGATTGCAACGGACCATCTCGTCTTTCCCTCGCTCCAAGACGAGCCGGGCGGCCCGAATTTCATCGAGCAAGGCCTTGAGCTGTTTCGCGACGATGGCTGCCGGTTTCATCTCCCGGATCGCAGGTTTCAGAACATCCAGAATTGCCTGCTCGACTTTATCGAGCGCGGTGGCGGAAAATCCGCTGAGCCCGCGTGCGAGTTGAAGGGACTTTGTCGATTCCAGCAGAATGGGAGTGCGCTTCGCGCGCGCCATGACTTTCAGCGCATCCCTCAAGGCCACTCGAATACGGCGCGAGCCTTCGTCCAGGCGCTTCGCCAAGGTGATTTCTTCTTCTCGTGTCAGGAGCGCGCGCTCGCCGAATGAGCGAAAGTAGAGCGATTCCAGGAGGAATGGGCTTGCGCCAGGACTTGTCTTGAGCGTGGCGGCTTCCATCTCTTTCTCCACCGGCTCAGCATCCACTTCCGCTTCCCGTCCGATCGCTTCAATCGCATCGCTGGCGTCAGAATCGTCGGTGTCGACGTCGGCTGTCGTGGTCTGGTCGCCTATGTTTTCTGTCGTCCGCAGGTCTTCATGTTCCATCGCGTCACCTCTTGTCTCCTGGTTTCGCATCTGTTCACTCCTGTTAGAGCCGCCTGGGGTCAAGAAGATTCATCACTACCGATTGCTCTCACTGTCCTTCTACGAAGCAAGAGTGATGCTGGATTGAAGATGAGAAGATTGTTACGCAATCCTGAAGATATTTCAGAAAGATTAGGGGGGCTTAATGAGAGAATTTGAATCGGAGTGTGATGTGAATGCGGCAACTATGTAGGATTTGCACTGCGTGCCAGCCGATCTGCCTCACTCTTTCTCTCCGCGACCATAGTTCGTGGTTGATGTAGATGGTCGCGCTCACTGAAAAGGGCGAATCGTTGTTGGGCTTGATACTGTGAGAGGTGCGCACTCTGATGGGATAGAGGGCGGCTGACTACGGTGCCCCCTATCATCGGTTGCAAAGGGGAGAACGAACCCCCTAGAATGCCGCCCCATGTCACAACTTTTATCAGGCGAACGCATCCATCTCGTCGACAAGAAGGGGCGGCAGTACGCGCTGACGCTCAAGGCCGGGGAGACGTATCAATTTAGCGGGCAGAAGATTCCTCACGACGAGATGATTGGGCGTCCCGATGGGACGGTGGTCATTTTGTCTGGCGGGAAAAAGATGTTGGCGTTGCGCCCGACCTTCGGCGACTACGTCCTGAAAATGCCGCGTGGCGCGCAGGTACTGTACCCCAAAGATCTCGCGCTCATTCCAATGTGGGCGGACGTGTATCCGGGCGCGCGTGTCTTCGAGGCGGGGACCGGGTCCGGTGCACTGACCATGGCGCTCTTACGTCTTGTGGGGCCGCAGGGCCTTGTGGTGACGTACGACTTGCGGGAAGACTTTGCAAAAACGGCGTTGACGAATATCAATCGCTACTTGGGACCGACGCCGAATCTTGTGTCCTTGAGGAAGAGTGCTTACGAGGGGATTGATCTACTGGATGATGGTGTTCCGTTTGATCGCGTCGTGCTTGATTTGCCGGAGCCCTGGCAGGTCGTGCCACATGCGGCCAAAGCCTTACGGTCAGGCGGCATCTATCTGAGTTTTGTGCCGACGGTTCCACAAGTCGTTCAAACCGTTGAAGCGCTTGAGCGGGCGAAGGTGTTTGGCATGGTGGAGACGTTCGAGTCCCTCATCCGTACGTGGTCGGTTTTAGGGCGAAGTGTTCGTCCCGATCATCGGATGGTGGCCCATTCAGGGTTTATCACGGTGGCGAGGAAGGTAGAGCCGGGTCTGCTGGGGGTTGGCCGCGAGCCGGATCTTGCGGAGGCGGCTCTCTCAGAGTCCCTCGGGGACAGTGATACAGAAGGGGCGGCATCATGAAACGGTTGGACGGAAAGGTGGCATTAATTACCGGCGGAAATGCCGGCATTGGGGAGTCCGTCGCCAAGCGGTTTGCCGAAGAGGGTGCGGCTGTCGTGATTACGGGCCGACGCCAGGCTGAACTTGATCGGGTAGTACGGGAGATTTCAGCGCATGGCGGCAAGGTGCTCGCTGTCGCCGGGTCGGTGACGGATGACGGTCATGCACGGGCTGTGGTCCAGCAGGCGTTAGCGTCGTTTCAAAAAATCGATGTGTTGGTCAACAACGCTGGGGTCGGAGATTTTGGCAAGCGCCTTCATGAGATGGATGATGCGGCCTGGGCACATGTGCTGGATGTGAATTTGACCGGAGTGTTCCGTATGACACGAGCGGTGATTCCAGAAATGCTCAAGCAGGCCGGCGGATCCATCGTCAATATTTCATCGGTTGCCAGTCTGGTCGGCATCCCTCTCTTGTCCGCGTATGCGGCTTCCAAAGGAGCGCTCGACGCGCTCACTCGATCGATCGCGATTGATTACGCAACCGATGGCATTCGCTGCAATGTGGTGAACCCTGGCTTGATCGATACGCCGATGGCTGCTCCCTTGATGGCCAATCCCGATCAGCTGGGATCGATCCTGTCGCACTATCCGATCCGCCGTCCGGGCAAACCTGAAGAAGTGGCGAACATGGTCCTGTACCTTGCGTCAGACGAATCGGCATGGGTCACTGGCGGGACGTTTCGCATTGATGGTGGAATGACAGTGTGGTGAGTAGTCCCCTAGCCCCAGAGTACAGGTGAGATGAGTTATGGAGATTGACGCACACACAGGGTTCTGCGGGGTTATCGGAAATCCCGTCGAGCATTCGCTTTCTCCCGCCATCCACAACGCAGCGTTCCAACAACTTCGGCTGAATCTGGTGTACCTCGCGTTTCGAGTCGAGGCGATCGGTGAGGCGATCAAGGGGCTCCGTGCGTTGGGTGGATTTCGAGGCGCCAGCGTCACGATTCCTCATAAAGTTTCGTCGATGCCATTTCTCGACGAGATTGACCCGACCGCCAGGCACATCGGGGCCATCAATACGATCGTGGCAAAGCAGGGCACGCTGATTGGGTATAACACCGATGCCACCGGTGCGTTGCGTGCGCTTCGTGGAGGGGTGGGGCCTCTCGCAGGAAAACGGGTCGTGATGGTGGGATCGGGGGGGGCTGCTCGAGCGATTGCCTTTGCGCTTGCCGGGGAGTCAGAACTTGCAGGATTAACGTTGCTAGGCGTGGACGCGAACGAGCGGTCGCTATTGGCGGCGGATCTTCGCTCGAAAACTTCGCTTTCTGTGGAAGAAGCTCACCTCGACGAAGCTGTGTTGGCGAAAGCCCTTTCTGCTGCGCAAATCCTGGTCCACTGTACTCCGATCGGCATGTCTCCAAAGACTGAAGGGACCTGTGTGCCGGCGTCGCTTTTACACGCAGGCCTGGCCGTTATGGATATTGTCTACAATCCGCGCGAGACACAATTGCTTAAGGATGCCCGGCAGGCAGGATGCGTCACGATCCCCGGGTTGGAAATGTTCCTGCATCAAGCGGCCGCGCAATTCGAGTTGTGGACTAATCACACTGCTCCGGCGGATATCATGCGAGCCGTGTTGGAGTCTCGTTTTCGATGAATATCGTGCTGGTCGGATATCGTGGGACGGGGAAAAGTACGGTTGGGAAGGTACTGGCTGCGAGGCTCGGATGGCCGCTGGTCTCGACTGATGCGGAAATTGTTCGGGGGGCCGGGCGATCAGTTCCGGAGATAGTCGCGCAGCATGGCTGGGAGCATTTCCGCGATCTTGAATCAACGGTCTGCCGGGAATTTTCCGCACAAGATAGATTGATCATCGATACGGGCGGAGGGGCGATCCTTCGTCAGGAGAATGTGGCGTGTTTGAAGAAGAACGGCGTGCTGTTTTGGCTGACCGCTTCTGTCGCGACGATCGTTTCGCGCATCGGGCGTGATACTCAGCGCCCGTCACTGACGGGCACCAAGTCATTCGTTGAGGAGATTGAGGAAGTTCTGGCGGTGCGAACACCAAAATATCGAGAGGCCGCCGACCATATTGTGCCCACCGATGGATGCGCCATCAATCAAATCGTCGAGACGATTCTTTCCTCCGTCCAGCGGTAGATCGAGTAGGTCTCTATCTTTCGTGCTGAAGCAGGGGGTGGTGCCCCGGTCATCCTTGACATTTCTGCTGTAGAAGTGATTGAACAGTCGTTGTGCGCCCGTAGCTCAGTTGGATAGAGCGCCGGGCTTCGAACCCGTAGGTCGCAGGTTCAATTCCTGCCGGGCGCACCACTCGTATCGAGAGACTGACTGCTAAGTGATTGAGAAGTAAGAAGTGTAACCCTCCTCAGTGCCTTCATTCCCTGTTAGCTTCCACACCCTTCTCCTGCCAAAGAGGAATAGTATTCAGATAGCCCATGCCCTACAGTGAAGACGATTCATGTGGGGGTTGTTCCATGGCTGGTTATTGCCGAAAAGAGAGACATGGAAGAAACTGGTCTGGTAAGCTCCCAGTATCAGCTCGGTGGCGATGGACTCGTTCTTGCCCTTGCTGTGGTCGGGTCCTCCAAAAAGAAGAGCCCATGGGTGCCTGGTACTGTACGTGTGGATGGCGGTGTGGGTAAATAGATTGGGAGGGAGCGATGATGATCCCCGTAGTGCATGATGTAAGGGCAGGTTTTTTTCTTGCTGTGGGTCTTGCGATGCTGGCGTTAATCTGTGCCGTTGCCGGATTGGGGACGATTATGCGACCGGCCCGGTGGTCGGACCGTAGGGCTTCACGCTAGTCTCCTCCAATCAGAATGGTGGATTGTAGTAGCTCGGTGTCTCGCTCGCTCAGCCCTTCCCCCCACTCCGAGTTTCCCCGCGCTCTTGCTTGTCACAGTCCTCAAGTATCAGTATTTGCTCATATAATTTAATGTCTTGCGCCCGTCAAGCGTAAATCTCTCCAGGGTATTTTGAATCAAATTTTTGGGACCCCCGTCATCCCCGATTGAAAATTTTGGGGAGCGATCTAGGGAGGCCTCTCTCGGGGAAGACAATTCTGAACCTGGTGCTATAGTTGATCTAACGATTTGCACTGATCGTCTTCATGCAGGGAAGCCCAGGCCTCTTACAAAATATGAGATTTGTGCTCATTCGAATAGAGGCCATGACGATCGTATCACGATAGGAATTATTAACTGAGGAGAATTGTATGACGGGAAGAAATGGTTCTATGGCCAGTGTGGTCATGTTGGGTCTAGTTATGATTTTGAGTCAGGGGTGCGGGATGAAATGGCTTCAGTCTGATGGAGAGGTCTCGTCAGCACAGTCTGATAAATCAAAGAATTGGAACGGGGAAGGCGTCAATCCCAACTTTCCGGGAATGGCACGTGGGGGCGCATCAGGAGAACTCAGAGGATTTTCACAGAATCCCGATGAAGAGCGATTGGCTCAAAGTGGCTATCGAGCCTCACTGAATCCTTCCGATGTCACAGTAAGACGGCGTGCCGAGTTAACCAAGGAAGAGAAGGCGGCCATTGAAGCAGGACTCCAGGATGTGTTCTTCGGTTACGATCAGTGGACCGTATCTGATGCCAGCATGGAAGCGTTGAACCGCGATGCGAGCTGGCTGAAGGATCATCCTGGTGCCGTTTTAAAAATTGAAGGGCATTGTGATGAACGGGGAACGACCGATTACAACATGGTTCTTGGGGACAAGCGGGCGAAGGCCGCAAAGACGTACCTTCATGAAGCCGGAATCAATCCCAAGCAAGTCGCAATCGTGTCATTCGGTAAAGAGCAGCCGTTTTGCTTTGATCATGCCGAGTCATGCTATCAACAAAATCGTCGTGGACACATGTTGCTTCAGGTGAAGCAGTAGAAGGTTAGTGTCGGCATCATCGCGAGGCGTCCTTCTGAAGATCATGCTGAAGGACGCCTCGCTGGAGAGGCCTGTTCGTAAAACCGCACGTAGCTTGCCGATATGTCAATTTCAGCGATGAAAAAAATGGCCTCGCTGTTCAAATCTGAGAAGAAGTCGGATGAGACCGGTTTCTCGAGTCCCGATGAGCGTCGGATTCAGCCTCGCTTTACCACGCAGTTTCGAAGCACCTTCTCGGGCGGCCCAAATGAGGGGAATGGACGAACGCTCGATCTGTCTATCGGAGGGTGTAAGATCGAAAGTGGAACAGTTGTCGGCCAAGGAGATAAGTTTGAATGTCGTCTCCATATTCCAGACCTCGATTGGCCGATCATGATCGATGAAGCGATCGTTCGCTGGGTTGAGGGAAAGACATTCGGGTTGGCTTTCACACGTATCCGGTCAGGAGAGCAGGATAAAATCACTGCGATTATCAGCAAGATTGAGCAGGAACAGCAGACCTGACCGCTCACCACCTGCACTCATCCACTTCGGTAATAACACGTGCAGGACTCTCTTCCTTTCCCTAACTACACCTCCAAAATAGACGGCTCGCGGCTGAACTCATGCCTTGAAGGGCGGGCTCTGTTTGGCTTGGGGTGCCAGCTGGGAGCACATTATGAGGGGGACTACCGATTGACATGCTCCCTCTCGCTGTAACAAAGTACCAACAATAGACAGGATGAAACGGAGAGTCTCTTCGTGGCCCTCGTTCTCAGCCTTTTCATTTTTGCAGGGGAACCGAAAGGAGTGTGGAGTGGAGCAACGGTACGCGATTACAGTCAAATTCTTGGTCAACGCTGATTCGGCTGAAGATGCTGAGGAAATGATAGAAACTGCCTGTGAAAAGGCTACTGCCGCATTTCCAGAAATGAGCTATGAGGGCATTGAGGACATTGAAGAGGAAGAAGACGACTAGTATGCCGGAGAGCCTGACGTAATGAAGGCAAGTGATCGATTCAGCAACAGACAACTGGGGCACGGTGGGAGGATGGCCGCGCGATGAGCGCCGGAAGCGAAGTCATCACTCTGGCTGGCGGATGCTTCTGGTGTCTGGAGGCGGTCTATGACCAAATCAATGGTGTACTCTCGGTTGAATCCGGTTATATTGGAGGCGCCATTGAGAATCCTTCGTACGAAGCGGTGTGTGGCGGAAGGACGGGCCATGCCGAAGCCGTGCGCGTCACCTATGATCCCACGCTCATCTCCTGTCGGGAGTTGGTCGAAATCTTTTTTGCGATCCACGATCCCACGACGTTGAATCGCCAGGGCAACGACGAGGGCACGCAGTATCGTTCCGCGATTTTCTACCATTCCCCCGAGCAACGGCAGGTGGCCGAGGCGGTCAAAGCCGCGGTCACAGCGCAAGGGTTGTATCCTAACCCGGTAGTTACTGAGGTCGTTGCTGCGACAACGTGGTACGAGGCTGAACGGTACCACCAAGAATACTTCGCCAGAAATCCGCTTCAAGGCTACTGTCAGTTTGTGGTGAGTCCAAAGGTGGCCAAGTTTCGGAAACAGTTTGTGTCAAAGCTGAAGCCCTGAGGCGAGATTTAACGTCGTCACTTTCCAACAATCCACGACAGCCCTTGTTTCGGCAGATCCCATGGATCGGGCTTCTGAAAAATCTGATGAGTGCTCACAAGTACCTGGGTGTGGGGTGGGCAGAACGGCCATTCGGAAACAGGATTGCCTTGTACGGTGGCGAGTATTTCATCTTCCTCCCGTTCATCTTGCAATTCAAGAATGATAAGGGGGGTATTGGGGTCGAGCAGGCAGGTTTCCCGTACGTGAGGTCCTACTGTTGTTCCGGGAACAGCGACGCGCACTTGCTGTTGACCTTGGGAGAAAATGGTGTCCCCTGTGCGCAGTGGACCTGACGGCGCGAGTGAATACAATACCAAAGGGGCGGCCAGGACGACGAGGACAGCCAGTCCCATCGACCAGAGTGGTGGGTCGGAACTTCGGCCGTCGTTAGAATCAGACGAGACGCTCATCCTTCGACAATATCTGAAGTGATTCGGTTTTCTGTAGAGTGTGAGCTCCTTTGCGGAGCTACTGCGGTGGGTGTGCCTCAGCATCCAACCAGGCGTCGCCTTCGCCGGTACTGTCCTGTGCCGTGCGAAGCGTGTGAAAATCGAATAGGCGTTGGTCCATGAGAAGCGCCGGGGCGACATTGGCGATTGCCGCCGCGATGCTGTCAGAGCAGCCGGGCGATCGTGTTTCCCACTGACGGAGCAGCGCCTTCACTTCCTTCCGCTTCAGGTCCTCCTGAGACCCGCACAAATCGCAGGGGATGATCGGGAATCCCCGGAGCTCCGCATAACGGGCCAGATCCATTTCTTTCACAAAGGCAAGCGGGCGAATCACAAGATGCCGGCCGTCTTTTGATCGGAGTTTTGGTGGCATGGCTTTGAGCTTGCCCGTGTACAGGAGATTCAGAAACAGTGTTTCATTGATATCATCACGGTGGTGGCCGAGTGCGATCTTGGTGGCGCCCAACTCAGAGGCAATGCGATAGAGATGCCCGCGTCTGAGTCGCGAACAGAGGGAACACGTCGTCTGGCCCTCGGGGATCAGACGCTTCACGATGGAGTAGGTGTCGCGCGCTTCAATGTGAAACGGAATACCCCGGTTCGTCAGGTACTCCGGCAGAATGTGCGCGGGAAAGCCGGGCTGTTTTTGGTCCAGGTTGACCGCAACGAGATCAAAGTGAATTGGTGCACGCTGTTGCAAGAGAAGCAGGATGTCGAGTAGGCCATAACTATCCTTCCCGCCGGACAGGCACACCATGATCTTGTCCCCGTCTTCAATCAGCCGATAGTCGGCGATGGCTTGGCCGACCAGGCGACAGAGTCGGGTCTGGAGTTTTTCAGTCTCCTCGTCCAGCTTTACAACGGACACTGTAGGTGTCGGTGATGATGACATGGTGACGATTGTACCTGCTCACTTGTACGGCTGTCGATGGAGCCGGAGCGGAACGACGATGGCACAAGATTCAGTAAGATCAATTCTCTTTGTCTGCACCGGTAACATCTTTCGGAGCCTGACAGCGGAGTATGCGCTCAAGCAATTTCTTGGTTCACAAGGTTTGTATTGTGTCGGTTCCGCCGGGATTGAGGCCAAGCCACAATCGATCCATCCCATCGTGCGTGCCAGGCTCCTAGAGCATGGCGCTGATCCGGCCGGGCATGTGCAACGCAAGCTGACACAATCGTTACTTGATGAGGCGGACTGTGTCGTGGCGATGGGGCGCGACCATCAAGAAGCGGTGCAGCGATTGTTTGGACTATCGATTCCCCTCTTCAATCAACTCTGCTTTGAGCGAGACGAGCCGATCCTTGATGTGCATGAGGCGCTGCCTGATTGGGAAGAGAATGAGGCGCAGGCTAGGGCCTATGTGGTTTCGGTGGTTGATCATATATACGACGCGATTCCCCACTTCGCGGCACGATTGCCTCATCTTTTGTAATTTTCGACTCAATATTCTCACTCCGTGGTTCATTGTTGTACTTTCAGTAAGAAAATATTCCGCTTTTTGTCATAAACAGGCGAGGTCATGTCCCGTGGCCGACGAATTCCACTTCGAATGCTATAATTTCTCAAGTAGCACAAACATTCTGTCGAGAACGTACGAGACGGTTGCACACGATGCATCGATCAGCACTTGAGATATCCAAACACCCCGCACATGACTTGATTGATCCGGAGTGGGTCGGGTGGTCTGACGACCAGTTGCTGGATCTGCCGATGGGCCGGCTCAATCTGGAGATCAAGGGCAGTTTTCTGGAGGGGCCGATTGCCGAGTTGGATGGTGAACTGGAATCC
>JACOEJ010000013.1:0-5417 GCA_024998645.1 Nitrospira sp. | reverse complement strand
GAGACGTTTGCCGTGTGGCTGACGCCGGATTCCACGTGGCATGACCGGTATCGCGGCTGGCCGGTGCTGAAGAAGCTGAAATACGTCGATGCATTGATGCAAGAGTTAGCCGAGGTCGAGCCGACCGTCGTGACCACCGACGAGATCGATCCGCTCTCCAGCCTCAAGAAGACGCTCCGTGAACATTACGAGCAGAAGCGCGCGCACTATGGCGTGGAACATTCCCTCCTCTACGACCCCGACCTCAAACGGCTGTTTTCAGAAGGGTCGGCGCAGCCGGGTAAGTCCAGCGCCGCAACCTTTCTAAACAAGTTTCGACGGGAAGTGCGCCGCAAGGTCGCGAGTTGGACCGGAGAGTACCAGTACACTATCGACCAGGTGCTGGAGGACATGATCCAACGGTGTCGCCAATTGGACCTTCGCCTGTCGGTGGCAGAAGAACAGGCCAAGCTGGATTTCACTATTCTGTTGACGGTGCACACGATGAATTATCTGCGTAGCGGCCGGCATAGGGTGGCCCTATGAGGCGACTGCGTATTCTCGTGCTGATGCATGAAGATCTGGTGCCGCCCGATGAGCTGAACGGCCATGACCTGAGCAAGGTCGGATGGAAGACCGAATATGATGTAGTGTCGACACTGAGGAAATTGGGGCACGAGGTGCATCCACTCGGAGTGAAGAGCGATTTAGGGGTGATCCGGACGGCGATCGAAGAATGGCGTCCGCACATTGCCTTCAATCTACTGGAAGAATTCGACGGGATATCAGTGTATGACCAGAATGTTGTGTCATACCTCGAGTTGCTGCACGTGCCGTATACCGGCTGCAACCCCCGAGGGCTCATGTTGGCGCGCGACAAAGCTCTTACGAAAAAGGTCCTTTCATATCACCGGATTCCCTATCCCGACTTCATAGTCGTTCCGCAAGGCCGGAGCGCCAAGCGACCCAAAGAATTAACGTTCCCTCTCATTGTCAAGTCTATCAGCGAAGAAGCATCGCTAGGCATCTCCCAAGCGTCGATTGTGGAAGATGATGAAAAGCTCAAAGAGCGGGTTGCTTTCATCCATCAAAGCGTTGGGACAGGTGCCCTGGTAGAACAGTATATCGAGGGACGAGAGTTTTATGTCGGGGTTATGGGCAATGGTCACATTCAGGTGTTACCGGTATGGGAACTGATCATGGACAAACTTCCTGAGGATGCCAGGCGTATTGCCACTCAGCGGGTCAAGTGGAGCCGGAAGTATCAAGACAAGTATGGCATCACCTCGGAAGAGGCGAAGAATCTGCCGGCCGGCAAGGCGGAGGAGATTCAGCATCTCGCCAAACGGGTGTATCGAGCGCTCGGTCTCAGCGGGTATGCGCGAATCGATGTGCGCATGGATGCGGAAGGGAAGGTGTATGTGCTTGAGGCGAATCCCAACCCGCAGATCGCGCATGAAGAGGACTTTGCCGACTCCGCCGAGAAAGCCGACTTTAGCTACAAGGATTTGCTCCAGGAACTGCTTAATGTCGGTTTGCGCTGGCAGCCGGCCAAAGTCGCGTAGCCTTCCACAGACAATTCTTCCTAGCCCTTGAGAAAGAAATCATCTGGCGTTCGGCCTGTTGGATCGCTGCGCAGCGATCGTTACTCCCCATAAGGAGTCCGCGTGTCTACGGTCCCCAACGGAAACCGAACATCAAACTGATGCTGGTTCGGTCTTTCTCCGGCAGGGAGGGCTGAAGATTGATGTCGTGGAGATTCACCATCAGCGTTGATGACAGTGCGATGTTGTGAATGACTTGATACTCGAGCGAGAGGCCGATGGGAATGTACCAACTGGTGTCGTTTCGATTGATTTGCGAGGGCCCGGTGCCGCGGTCGAGATCGGCGTGGATGAGACCTATTCCAGTGAAGGGGACGAGGTTGATCCCGTTATTCAGCCGGAGGTGGTATTTTCCGACTCCGGCAAACGCAATCTGAAAGAGATTGCCGGTGGGACTGATCTGCATCATAGGTCCGAAGGAAAAGTTCCGATCGGCGTAGTAGTCGACGTTGAACCCGAGGGCGAAAACGGTTCCATTCACCGTGCCGGTCGTCAGCCCGAGGTCTGATCCAAATCCCCATCGGTTCTCATCTGCACGGACTTGCCCGGGGAAGATACTGCTCCAAATCAGAATGGCCAGTGCGAATGTTCCGATGAAGTGGAGCGGGCGGGTGCTCGGTGTGAAGACATATTGTGAACGCATGTCGGGAATCTAGCATAGCGTTTTGACTCGAACAAGGCGCTTGAGAGTCGAGTCGCGGGTGCTGTACCCTCGCACGGTGTTCATCGACCTGCTGGGGGATATCCGTTACCATGACACCGAAAGATGCTGCTGCCGGCCTGTTCGCCGCCCTTCCGAAACCTATCTCGGTCGATCAGATCCAAGAATACGGGATTGAGGTCGCCGAGTCTCAGGCCCGCCATATCGCGCGGGAAATCCTGTCGCTGAATCTCTATTGGATTCTTGCCGCGGTCGATGCCCACATTCTCCAGAAATACCGGGTGTTGATCGGCGGGCTCTTGCTCGAATCGGTCACCGCACAATGGTCGCCGGATACATTCGGCCTGGAGCAGTGGGACGGGTATAGGCAGGAGCTCGATGAGCGGCGGGAGTACTATGCGCGGCTGATGGACGACCGGTTGAACCCGATGGGGCTCAGCGCGGAAGCCGCCACGCTGTTGGAAGACCAGGGTGTGGTGTCGTCCGACGACCGGCAGAAGTTGCTGGTGCTCTTGATCGACTACGCACCGGTCGATCAGTATGCGGAGCTCCTTGACGACGTCAGGTAATTTCCCGCCTCACGCGCGCTCTCCCTACAAGTATCGGTGAGACAACACCTTCCCGTTCTTGTCGAGTTCGTACAGGAGCGGAGCGCCGGTGGGGATGTTGAGTTCCAGCACCTGTTCCTTTGTGAGCTGTTCCAATTCCATGACCAGCGCGCGCAGGCTGTTGCCGTGGGCGGCGATCAGAATCGTTTCGTCCTTCAGTACGTATGGCTTGATCTTGCTTTCATAGTAGGGGAGCACCCGCTCGGCCGTATCCTTCAAGCTTTCTCCCCCAGGCGGGCGCACATCAAAACTCCGGCGCCAGATCTTGACCTGGTCGTCACCGTACTTCTTGGCCGTCTCGGCCTTGTTCAGCCCCTGCAACTCTCCATACATCCGCTCGTTCAGCGCCTTGTCCTTCTCGATCGGGATGTTCGTTTGTCCGATGCCTTCAAGTGCCAGGCGCAAGGTTTCGTTGGCCCGGGCCAGCACCGAGGTAAACGCCCGGTTGAAGGTAAAGCCGCGCAGCTTATCGCCGGCATTCTTGGCTTCCTGGATGCCGCGCGGGGACAGCGGGACATCGACCCAACCGGTGAACCGATTTTCCAGATTCCATTGCGATTCACCGTGACGCAGCAAGACCAAGCGAGCCATAGTCGTCTCCTTTTCTCAGGAAGCCAAGTGCCTGTCAGCAAGAATACTGGATCGGCCGATCAAGTCAAGCCGTTGCTTTCATCCGGAACCGGCAGTACCATGCCGCTCTATTCGCTCCACGCAGGAACAGACGATCCATGACGGTCCCGGCGGCAGCTGATATGAATTGGTCCGCGCTTGAAGCCTGGTGGTGTGGGATGGGCGCACGGCTCGCAGTCCTGGACCGGGCGCAGGCCTTCTTCACCGCCGTTCAGACCGGAAATCATTTCGATCGCATTGCCCAGGTCGGCGCACAGGCCGACTATGTTCTGTTCGTGCTCATGCGCTACTGGGTGCCGACCGTGCTGCCTCCGCCGGGCCGCGAACGGCTGACGAAGAGCGATCCGGACTACTGGCTTGAATCGGAACACATTCTCAAGGCGGCCGCCGTTCGCTTGCGGGAACTGAAGCCGCTGATCGAATTGCTCACCGCCCCTGGTCCCTTATCCGAATCCTCTCAGGGGAAAGGCCTAAGCGCGTCGCCGGTCACAGAGCTCGAGCTGGCGAACATCGTCGAAGGGATCGCCGAAGCTGCAGGGACCTACGGCGGACCGGACTACACGTCGATCGTCAAAGCATTCGATCCCGTGCCGCTCCGCCAGACCCAGCCGTTCAAGCACAACAAGAAGCATAGTGCCGAACTGTGGGTCGTCTTTCTGTTGCGTGAACACTTCCGGAGTCTCGGGCTGGGGAAGGACCGCTACTGGCCTCTGGTCGCCCCGCTCTGCGCAGCCGCCGGCATTCTGAATCCCAATGGCCAGCCCTATCCGCCGGACGAACTCAAGTCCTGGTGGCAGAAAAACTGGCCGCGCACCTACACGCAACTCGAACAGCGACAGGAAGCGACCGATGCAGGCGGGGCTGCGTACGAACAGGACTTTCAATGGTTTCAGGCCTGGATGGGATGGCAGCAGGGAAGAGGCTGACGGAGCTTCTCAGCCCGTCGTTCATAGGAACGAAGTGGAGACCGTCGAAACAGGCTTCGCCGGACGCGTCGGAATTTTGTCTCCGTCCAGCTGTCCTTCATCGATCATCTTGGCCAGACCGGCCAGCGCAATCACATAGAGCACGATTCCCACGTAGATGACATAGGGTTGGACTCCGCCGGCTTCCTTCAGCGCGGCTTCCTGCGCCACCGGGTTGAGCTTTCCTGCTTTCTTAATCTCTGCGATCTCTTCTTTGCAGTGCCAGTAGTACAGGTAATTGGCTGTGGCGCCGGCCATGACGCTCCACACGAGGCCGACGGTCATGTCACCGGTGACATAGGTCGAGGCCATGGGGCCGATGGCATACACAAAGGCGTGCAAGTACATCTTCCGGTAGAGAAACCAGAGAAACGAGATGTAGAGGAAAGCGGGCCAGTTCCAACTGAGAGCGAATTTGGGTTGCCCGTCGGAGGAAAACTTTTTGAATTGTTCGAGGTAATAATCGGCCTTCGGGCCGACGAACTGCCGCCAGAGATCCTGGTCGGATGCCATGGGAGCATAGGGAGCGGCTTCGGGTGGCGCATCAATGGTGGTACTCCCTGCCGAGTCGGCAGGGGATGTCACAGCGAGCGCCCGGCCGCATTGAGCACAGAAGTTGGCGTCTTCAGAATTCTGTTGCCGACAGTGCTGACAGGATTTCATGGACATGCAGCTTAACACACTCGGACATCCTGGCTGAGGTCTTATTGCGAGGAGCCGGATGGGTCACGGTCTGACACAGGGAGAGGGAGCGAGCCCTGGTATATCGGTGTCAGATCACCGTGAAAACCGGACTGCAATCCTCCCGGCCGGCCTTCGCCGTTATTGATTTCGACTCAACCCTATGCTAACTTTCCCCTTCTTTCTTGAGGGGATACGTCTGCTATGCCGACAGAGGAACTCAAAGATTTCGCAGCCAAGTATTTGATGCAAACCTATGCGCGCCAGCCGATTTCAATCGTGCGGGGGC
>JACOEJ010000012.1:38859-54115 GCA_024998645.1 Nitrospira sp. | reverse complement strand
GGGTGCGATGCCATCCAAGGCTACTTCTTCAGCTATCCCTTGCCGGCCGACCGTGTCGAGCAGTTGATCCGCGACTTCCGCGCGAAGGCCGATCACGAACGCCGCGCAGCATAGCGCCGTGCCGCGCTTCACACTCTCACGCCTGGCGTGAGCCGGCTTGTATTTCGATGCGGCACACGATACCCTCAGACCATCGTATTTCATTTTCTACACGATGGCCATCTACGCAATCGGCGACATCCAAGGCTGCGCGCGCTCCCTGGAGCGATTGCTCGAACTCATCCGGTTTGATCCTTCCGTAGACCGCCTCTGGTGCGTCGGCGATCTGGTCAATCGCGGCCCGGGCTCCCTTCGCGTCCTGCGCTACCTCAAACAGCTTGGCTCCGCCACACAGATCGTCCTGGGCAATCACGATTTGTTCCTGCTGGCCGTATCGGAAGGGATCGTCGCCGTGCGGCCGAAAGACACGATCCAAGACATCCTTGCCGCCGACGATCGCACCGAGCTGTTGGAGTGGCTACGGAGACAACCGTTGCACCATCACGAAGGCGCCTACTTCATGGTCCATGCCGGCCTCCTGCCGCAATGGTCGATCGACGACGCCGCCCGATTGGCCCGGGAAGTCGAATGCACCCTGGCCGGACCGGAATCGCGATTATTCCTTCAGGCCCTCTTTCACGGGAACACCCCGCAGTGGAGTGCGACATTGACCGGCTATGAACGTCTGACAGCCATCACACGTGCCTTCACCCGGCTGCGTACCTGCACCGCGGAAGGCGCCTTGTCCGGCTTTTCCGGCTCCCCGAGCGACGCCCCTCACGGACACCTTCCCTGGTTCCGCATTCCGGGCCGACGCAATAGCGACCATACGATTCTCTTCGGCCATTGGGCCGCGCTCGGCTTGCACATCGAATCGAATCTTTTGGGGTTAGACAGTGGCTGTGTGTGGGGCCGGCAATTGACGGCGATCCGGCTGGACGATCGGACCCTGTTCCAGGTGGAGTATGCGGATGATCGTGGCCGAAGTTGAGCCATCTCCCGCCAACCCGGATTGGCCTCGCTATTCATCCAGACCCTTCCCTGCCTATCGGTTCGTTCCGGGGAACAGTCCCCACCCGCGACGGAATCCACAGGGCCATTCATTTGGATGTCCCGAGCCGAGTCCAACGCCCTGCAGACCAGAGGAATGGTCCCAGTCTGAAGACTATCGTTTTGGAATCGATTTATACAATTTCGCGTACTGGTGGGAATGTCATGAGGTCTTTGAAGGATTCTGGCATGCGGTGGGACGAAAGACTGAACAGGGGCTGTTCTTCCAAGCACTGATTCAACTGGCCGCGGCGAACCTGAAACGACATACCCGACATCTCAATGCGGCAGAAAACCTCCTACGCACGAGCCTTCAAAAGTTTTATGGGATACCCCCTTTCTATATGGGGCTCGACATGGCCGACCTCATGAACCGGCTTGACGCACAGATCGCGACCAAACAGGCTCCTCCCCTCCTCCTAGAGTTGAGGCTTACCAACGACTATCCGCACACGTGAACGGCCATCGATCTGTCCAACGTCACACCCCTACCGCGAGCCGCACAAGCGGAACTTCCTCACCGATCCCAAATGTGAGGGGCTCCGTAACTGTGTCGGGATCCACATAAGTACCAAACAACCGATCCCATACCGTAAACAGCGCTGCGAGATTCGCCTTGTAATGAAGGGGATTGTCGCTGTGGTGGATGTGGTGGTACCTCGGCGTGACGACAAACCATTCCAGCCAATTCGACCGCCAGGTCACATTGACGTGCATCCAATCGTTTTGGAACGAATTAAATACCCCAATAGCAAGATTCATCCACCAGGGAGCCAGATCTAAGAAGGAGTAGGCGAAAATATAGGGAAGGTTGACAAGGACCTGCTGCGGGATGGTGGTCCGCACACCAGCCAACCAGTACATGTACGTCGGTGCATGGTGCCACTTGTGGATCCTCCATAGCGCCTTGTGATGCATGAGGCGATGAATCCAATAATGTCCAAGATCTGCGATGACGAGATAGCAGACCACCCGCAACACGAGAGGCAGCGCCAATATCGTGTCGGGAAGATGCGGACGAATATAGATCCAATGATTGATCTGGCTCGCGGCCGGAAACACAACAAACTGATACACAAGAAATACCGTCAAGTCGTACGGAAAGACCTTGCGATAGGCCACAGGCCTGGCCGGTCGCCAGATTTCAATCGCGGTAATACCGACGACCCGGGCGAGAAACAACAGGGGGAAGAACAGATCATGATCCAGAAGAAACGCACGGAACTCACGACTAAGAAGATAGGCCAGGAGATCTTCCATGTGAGCGACTCTACCCGATCCCCGGGGAGTTGTCTTGAAAAAGCAGGCTTTTCATCGAGTCCCCTAGTCGGGAACTCTCTGCCTCACACGGAGCTGCCCGCGATCGTGCCATAATTCAATCCAGGGCGGAGAGTCTCGCCAGGTCCAGATGAGCAACTGACGATCTGCTCGCTCTTCCCAGTCTCCGACTCGCCAGGGCATCGGCCAGCCGCCCAGAACCGCATCGATGGTGCGTCCCTTCAAATCCAATTGCTCCTGATATGCCGAGGCGCATAACGCCGTGACCTGATGGTCTCTGAACTGCGGGCTATAGCCCCACTCCGGCTGCCATTGATTCGCACGCAGCCACGTTTGAACCGCAGCAGACCCATACCGGAAAATCGCGTCCAGCGGTGGAAAGCATATAGCCGGTTGCGCGTACAACTTGGTCCCGTCCGGAATCGTCGGCAGCGTGGCCTGCCGATTGACCAGGACCAGCCCTGTCGCCCGATCCTCTTGATTGGTATAGACGCTGATACAGCCGGTCAATCCATGCTCTCCAGGCACAGCACGACACGAAACCGAAAGCCAGTGGCGGAATCGTGCATCCCGCAAGGGAACGACCCCCATCCCGCCCCAGACTCCAGAGTAATCGCTTCCTTGACGAGTCAGATAGACACAGGGCCTCGCGAGTGTATGCCCTTCTTTTAAAAGTTCGTCAGGAGTCATGCCTCACTCCAATCGAATCGGTCAGCCGCCCCTGGGCCCGCACGGATCAGCAGAGTCTGATGGCAACGATTCAATCTCGCGTTGACTGATCGAAAACGACAGGACATGGTCAGCAATCGGGAGTACTGTATGACCACACTCCGAACAGAGGACTCAGTGATAGGACTCGGCGTCGCTGGGGAACTTCCCGAGTTCGACTTCTTCCTTGAACCGCCGTAGCGCCTGGAGCGCATCGGTCTTCAGATGGGCATACGGTTTGACGAATTTGGGGACAAAGTCATCGAAGAGACCGAGGAGATCGTAGAGTACCAATACTTGTCCGTCACAATGCGGACCGGCCCCGATCCCGATCGTGGGGATCGACAGCTCCGCCGTGATGCTTTTCGCCAGCGGCACCGGAATGGCTTCCAGGACAATTCCGAATGCCCCTGCAGCTTCCAGCGCCTTCGCATCGGCCATCAACTCCTTCGCACGATCCTTGGCTTTTCCCTGCACCTTGTAGCCGCCGTATTGGTTCACCGACTGCGGGGTCATGCCGATATGCCCCATCACAGGGATGCCCACCGCGGTCATCGCCTCGACCCGGTCAGCCATCGCCTGTCCCCCTTCAAGCTTCACCGCGTGCGCACCTGCCTGAATCAAGCGTCCGGCATTCCGCAGCGCATCTTCTTTGCTCGCCTGATAGGACATGAAGGGCATGTCGCCGATCACCAGCGCCTGTTGTGCCGCACGGGCGACCAGCCTCGTGTGGTACAGCATATCCTCCATCGTAACGGACAGCGTGTTGGCCTGACCCTGTACCACCACGCCCAGCGAATCTCCGACCAGAATAGCGTTGATGCCGGCCTGCTCCACAATGCGAGTGAAGAGCGCGTCGTACGCGGTCACGACGATGAGCTTCTTCTCCTGGCGCTTGTGCTGTTGAAATTCTGGAATCGTCATCAGCCTAGCTTAGCCTTCGTAATGATGTCTGCGAGGCGATGGGTGCCCTTGATCGCCATGATATGGACCCCGTCGCAATGTGCGCGCACCGCATTGATGGTCCGCACGGCTATTTCCACGCCTACATCTTCCGCCTTGTCGCCGGCGGCTTTCAATTCGTCGATCATCTCTTGCGGCACCGACACGCCGGGAATGTTGACGTTCATAAATTCGGCCATCTTGTGATTCCGCAACAGGAGAATACCGGCCAGCACTTTCACCTTGTAGGGCCGCACGGCTGTCATGAAGGTCGCAAACAGGTCGGGATTATAGATCGCCTGTGTTTGAAAAAACTGCGCTCCAGCTTTGACCTTCACGTCGAACTTTGCCAGCATCGGCCCGACCGGATCAGCCTCCGGAGTCACTGCTGCGCCGATGGTGAAGGCCGTCGAACCATCTAACTTATTGCCGGCCATATCACGGCCGTTGTTGAGGCCTTGCACCAGCTGCATGACCTGCACAGAATCGAGATCATAAACCGGCTTGGCCTCTTTGTGATCGCCGACAGTGGGATAGTCACCGGTCAGACAAAGGATGTTGCGGATGCCGAGCATATGGGCGCCCATGAGATCGGACTGCATGGCAATCCGGTTCCGGTCGCGACAGGTCAGCTGCATCACCGGATCATGGCCCAATTCATAGAGCAATCGACAAACCGGAAGCGACCCGGCGCGCACGACGGCTGCCGTGTTGTCGGTCACATTGACGCCGTGCACACGCCCGACCAGTTCTTTGGCACTCTCCAGCACCTTTGAGATGTTGGTGCCCTTCGGCGGATTGTACTCAATCGTCACGGCAAACTGCCCGCTACTCAAGACCTCGCTCAACCGCCGCGGTTCTTTACTCATGCATCTCCCTCACCCTTATCCACTCCCCTACTTCATCCCTTACCCTGCTGTAGGAGGACTGGAGGCTCTCCACTGCGCGCATTGACCGAGCACATTCTGATCGTGCGCGGGCAGCGAGCAAGAGAGCCTCCGGTCTCCTACAACATCCCCGCCATTCGCTTCGCTGACTCCACCGTATTCGCAAGCAACATGGCGATCGTCATAGGGCCGACGCCGCCGGGCACCGGGCTGATCCAACCGGCCTTTTGGCTCACTGGTTCAAAATCGACGTCGCCGCAGAGTTTTCCGTCCGTCCACCGATTGGTACCGACGTCTATGACGACCGCGCCTTCTTTCACCATGTCGGCCGTGACAAATTTGGCTTTCCCGATCGCGACCAGCAAGAGGTCCGCCTCACGGCAGACTGCGGGCAAATCCTTGGTCTTGGAATGACAAATCGTCACGGTTGCGTTGCGCTGCAACAGCATGAGCGCCAGCGGCTTTCCCACAATATTGCTGCGACCCAGAACCACCGCGCGCTTGCCTTCAATGCCGACCCCCGTAGACTCGATCATCTTGATGACGCCCTTCGGAGTGCAGGCTTCAAAGACCGGATTCCCTTCGACCAGCCGGCCGAAATTATACGGATGGAATCCATCGGCATCCTTGTCCGGCGACACCGCCTCAAGCACGACACGACTCTCGATATGTTTGGGGAGCGGGAGCTGAACTAAGATTCCATGAACCTTGGGATCCGCGTTCATCTTCTCAATCAAGGACAACAACTCTGCTTGCGTCGTGCTGGCAGGTAACTTGTGGTCGTCGATATAGATGCCTGCCGCCTCGCAGGCTTTCTGCTTGCTCTTCACATACTGATGTGACGCGGGATCGTCACCCACTAGAATCGTGGCGAGACCCGGCTTGATCCCGGTCTTTGCCAGGACCGCCGCTGATTCAATTGCCAGCCGGTCGCGAACTTGCTGCGCCAATGCCTTCCCGTCGATGAGTCGTGCTCCCACAATTCCCTCCCTGAATTCAAGCGGTTGGCCTTCAAAACCGTAGGCACCTTAGCAGGGCATTTTTCACCAAGTCAACGCCTGACCATAGGGAAGCGAGCCACACGTCGTGAAGTCGATAATCTGGGCCGCCCCATCGCCAGGTCAGACGCAATGCTTCTCTATCCCAAACCCATTCCTTGACAGTCTCTTCACCCGTTCGCTACGATGCACGCCTGTCTTCACACTGATTAATCAAGCTTGAACATCCCATCATCCACCTACAATTTTCGCAACACCCTCTTGAGGGCGACACTTGTCTGTTGTGCGCTCGCAGGTTCGTCAGGGCTCCTCCACGCGGCCCAGATTACCGGATTGGAAGGGCCGAACAGCTTCGTCGGCGACCAACAAGGCAAAGAATTCTTCATCTCCAATGTGAATGGGGAACCGGACGCACGCGATAATAACGGGTTCATCACTAAAGTAGATGCCGACGGGAAGGTCCTCAATCTCAAGTTCATCCAAGGCGGCATTGTCGATGTCATGCTGCATGCCCCCAAAGGCCTGGCCGTCGTCGATCAGACACTCTACGTGGCAGATCTCGACCAGTTGAAGGGATTTGACAAATCGACCGGAAAATCCCTCGTGGTGGTCAGCTTCCCGCCGCTCCCCTCGAAGGGAATCGTCTCATTAACCGATGTCACGGCCGGACCGAACGGCCTGCTCTACGCGTCAGACCAATCGAACAACACGATCTACCGTATTGAGCAAGCTGCCGGTCATCGCGTGAGTCTGCTCATTCATGACGACCGCCTCGCCGGTCCGTCTGGGATCGCCGTCCATCCGCGAACCGGCCATCTCATCGCAGTGAGCTGGGAAAAAGGAAAGATTTTCGACATCACGCCCGAAGGACAGCTCTCAGAGCTGGAGTCGAATGGATTTTTCACCGGCCGCTTTCAAAATCTAAGCGGAGTCGATTTCGACCGGTGGGGCAACCTGTACGTCTCGGATTTTTCCAGAGGGAAAATCTGGCGCATGACCCGGGACCAACGCTTCCAGGTGATTGCCGAGTATCTCCTCTCGCCGGCTGATATCAGCATTGACCGCGCCAACAATTTGATCCTTGTGCCCTATCACTATGCCCACGCAGCGGAGATCAACGGGCTGGAGGCTCCCTCGGACGGCAAGAGCCGGGACAACCGGCGAACCCTCGCTGACTACGGGTTTGGAGCAGCAGGGCCCCCGCAGCCCGCCAAGGAAGGAGCCGCAACCAAATGAGCCAATGCGCCTACTGCAAACAACGCAAAGGCAAGCGCGTATGCCCAGGCCTAAGTGGACTCATCTGCAGCCAGTGTTGCGGAGAGCATCGCCTAGTGCGCGTGACCTGCCCCAGTGACTGCGTCTATCTCGACAGCGGCAGCGACTATCAGCAAAAACGGCTCGGCGAGCAATTCATGCCGTTGCGACGGGAATTCTATCGGGAGCTCGGCGAATTCGGCGGACAGCAGGCCATCTCCCTCTTCAACCTCATCGAAGTGATTACGGTAAGCTTCTTCCAGGGGCGGCGTGACGGCCAGGATGCGGAGGTCGTCGCCGCAATTCAAGGACTGCGCCGCACACTCAGCCCCCTGCATGTGCCATCGGCTCCCATGCCCGTCTTTGCCGAACATCTGATTAAAGAATATGACGCGTTTAAGAAGCAAAACCCCAAGCAGATTGCCGACTCATCCAACGCGCCGGAAATTCTTGATCGAGCCATCAAGTTCGTGTCGGAATTTTCCGGGAAAGATTTTCAATCACGCCGCTTTCTCGGAGGGCTGATCGGGTATGTCACGGCCTATCATCCCGAGATCGCTGCAAACTTACAAAAGAAACATGAACCGGGCCACATCGTGCTGCCTGGCCAATCGTTCATGCCCCCGCCGGCCGCCGAGTCTCATGTGCACGGGCCTGAATGCCAGCATCACCAGCACTGAGCCCTTCCCCTACCGCTTGACCGGGGGCTTCATCGCAGCCGATCAATGACTGCAATGTGCGCTCAATAAATCCTGCAAGTTGAAAGTCCGATCCGTTCGAGATTGACTGGATTTCCACGCCGAACTCATTCCCTCGGTCCCACCGCACCATCGCTTGATCGATATCGATCGGGGCCGAGACGCCTGGGAGCCACACACGAATCATCACAGGCGTATGCAGAGACAGCGCATCCTTCCCCTGCCGCTTGACTCGAAACCCGCTCAACGAAAGGTCGCGCACCATGCAGCGATGGATGGCGCTGGACGTCAGAATACAGGCATGGCACTCGCGCTCGACTCGCCGGTACATGCGACGTGTTGATGGGTTTCTCACGGAATTCCTCCTCGGCAGACACCCTCTCGGTTTCGACAGGGTGAGAATACCTTGGAGTCTCCCCCGGGGAAATCCCACAAAAGCCCCCCACCAAAGGTAGGGGATTAGACCGCTTCAAGGGTTTTTCTCAAGATTGTACGGGGTCGACAATCCATGCAGTAATGCATAGTCAGGACCAGGCATCAGCCTCAGGCCAGGCGGAAAAGAACAGGCCCTTCCCGCCTGAAACGGGAAGGGCCTTCTCGATTCATCCAATGATATTGGACGAGGCGTTCTACTCTACGATTGTGACGGTCATCTCAATCCGGTCGTTGGGCAGATCACGCTCATTTCTGGGTAAATTCACAATCTTATCAGCCACGCCAAGCCCTTTGGTGACTTCACCGAAGACAGTGTACTTGCGATCGAGAAACCGCGAGTCTTCGACCACGATGAAAAATTGCGATCCCGCCGTATCCGGATCATTCGCCCGCGCCATCGATACAATGCCGCGCTTGTGAGGCGTATCACTGAATTCTTGTTTTACCGTATACCCGGGGCCACCCTGCCCGTATGAATCCTTCTTCAGCGAGTCCTTGGTATTGGGATCGCCGCCTTGGATCATGAACCCGGGAATCACTCGATGAAAAATCGTGCCGTTATAGAATCCTTCTTTGGCCAGCTTTACAAAATTTTCCACGTGCTTGGGGGCCAAGTCGGGAAACAATTTCAGCTCAATCTCGCCGAATTTCGTTTTGATGATCGCCCGGGGGCCTTTCGGCGCCTCGACCTTGGGAGCCGGAGCTTTGTCCGCCGCGTAGCTGATGCCGCTTCCGACAAAGAACGGAATACACACTGCCAGAACCGCGCACCCCACCAGCACACTCAATCTTCTCTGCATCGTCATCCTCCCTTTACCGTGGGACCCTTGTACTGACTATAGCGACCATCGCGTCCGGCTTCAAGACTCGATCTGCTCAAGCGCACATCGAGCCGCCATCTGTTCCGCTTCTTTCTTGCTCAAACCCTGTCCGTTCCCTGCCACACGCTCGTTGACCCGTACTTCAACTTCGAAATGCTTCAGATGATCCGGCCCGGACTCACGCACCGTCACATACTGCGGCAACTGATCGAACCTTTTCTGACACCATTCCTGGAGTCGCGTCTTGTAATCCTCTTCCCCCGGCGTCGTTTGATGGGCTTCAGCCTGACGCAGCTCTTCTTGCATCACGCCCAAGGTAAAGATCCGGCTCGCCTCCAACCCCCCGTCGAGATACACCGCGGCAATTACCGCCTCTAGGGCATCGGCCAACAGAGAATTCTTTTCCCGCCCCTGCGAGAGTTCTTCTCCACGCCCCAGTCGCAACATCGTACCGAGGTTCATCCGGCGGGCCGCCTGAGCCAGCGAGGATTCGCTGACAAGGTTCGCTTTCAGCTTGGACAGAGCTCCTTCGCTCAACTGCGTATAGAGCTGCGCCAGGTGGTCGCTGATGATCAGAGAGAGCACGGCATCGCCGAGAAACTCCAGCCGCTCGTTATGGGTTCTCGTCGCCCCCTTCCGCTCATTGACGTGAGACTTATGCGTCAACGCTTCCGCGAGCAAACCGGGATTCTTGAACCGATAATGGAGCAGGGATGGAGCAGAATCGGCTGGGGGAGCCGGTGTCATAGGCGCAACCGCGCTAGGCCTCCAGGCGCCTGAAAATGAGACAGGCATTCACGCCGCCGAACCCGAACGAGTTCGAGAGCGCTGCCTTGATCGACACGGCCCTGGCTTTGTTCGGCACGTAATCGAGATCGCATGCGGGGTCAGGATTTTCCAGATTGATCGTGGGAGGCAACAGACCGTGATGGAGGGCTAAAATACTGAAGACGGCTTCGATGCCGCCGGCTGCGCCGAGCAAATGTCCCGTCATCGACTTGGTCGAACTGACGGGGATCTTATAGGCCTGCTGGCCGAAGACCTGCTTGATCGCGCGGGTCTCAATAGCATCGGCCATCGTGGATGTCCCGTGCGCATTGATATAGCCGATCTGATCCTTGGCGATCCCGGCATCTTTCAACGCCAGCTCCATGCAACGCACTGCACCTTCGCCTTCTTCAGGCGGCGCGGTAATGTGGTAGGCATCGCTGTTCATGCCGTACCCGACCACCTCCGCGTAGATCCGGACGCCCCGGCGGCGCGCATGCTCGAGTTCTTCCAGGACAACGACGCCGGCGCCTTCGCCCAACACGAATCCGTCCCGGTCCTTATCGAAAGGCCGGCTGGCTCTGGTCGGTTCATCGTTGCGAAACGAGAGCGCTTTCGCGGCGGCAAACCCTGCCACACCCAACGGCGTGATTGCCGCCTCCGCACCGCCGGCTACCATGACATCGGCATCACCGTGCTGAATCAGGCGGAATGCATCGCCGATGCAGTGGTTGCCTGTGGCACAGGCGGTTACCGCGCAAGAATTCGGCCCCTTGGCACCGATGCGAATCGCCACCTGGCCCGAGGCCAGATTGATAATGGTCATGGGAATGAAGAACGGCGACACCCGACCGGGACCTTTTTCTTTGAGCACATCATGATAGTGCTCGATCGCGCCCAGGCCGCCGATACCGGAACCGATATAGACGCCGACTTTCGTGGCCTCTTCCGGCGCAACCTTCAATCCTGCGTCATCCACCGCTAATTGGGCAGCGCCCACGGCATAATGGATGAACGTATCCATCTTTTTGATTTCTTTTTTTTCGATGAATTGGCCCGGATCGAAATCGCGCACTTCGCCGGCGATCTGGGCGTCATAGGCAGCCGGATCGAACTTGGTGATTCGCCCGATGCCGGATTGCCCGGCACAGAGCGCAGCCCAGGTCTTGTCCACCCCGGTCCCGAGAGGTGTGACCAGCCCCAAACCTGTCACGACAATGCGCCGCGTCGATCGCTCAGCCATACGTACCGCTTATGATTTTTCCTTGATGTAATCCAACGCTTTCCCGACCGTGAGGATCTTTTCAGCATCCTCGTCAGGAATCTCGATTTCAAACTCTTCTTCAAGCGCCATCACCAACTCGACGGTATCGAGGGAGTCAGCTCCTAAGTCCTCGACGAAAGAGGCTTCGGGAACCACTTCATCTTCCTCAACGCCGAGCTGCTCGGCAATAATCTTTTTCACACGCTCATCAACAGTTGCCATCGATCTGCCTACCTCCTTCCCCAACGTGACTGACCCTGTGCTGCAACATGGGGATATGCTGCCGCTGGTTGTTCCCAGACCTTGGGGACCATCTATACCATTAACATGCCGCCATTCACATGCAAAACATGACCGGTAATATACGCCGCCTCATCTGAAACAAGAAAGCGGACCGCCGCCGCGATGTCGGTCGGCGTACCCAACCGTCCCAACGGAATCTGTTTCTGCAATGTTTCCTTCACGTCGTCAGACAATCCATGCGTCATCGCCGTATCGATAAACCCCGGCGCCACCGCGTTGACCGTCACATTGCGCGTCGCATATTCGCGTCCGACCGTCTTGGTAAAGCCGATCACGGCCGCTTTCGACGCGGCGTAATTCGCCTGTCCGGCGTTGCCCATCACGCCCACAATCGACGCGATATTCACGATGCGACCATACCGCTGCTTGGTCATCGGCTGCAAGACCGCCTTGGTGCAATTGAACGTGCCGTTCAGATTGACCTGCAGCACCAGATTCCAATCTTCTTCTTTCATCCGGAGGAGCAATCCGTCGCGGGTGATCCCGGCATTGTTGACCAGAATGTCGATCTTACCCCAGGCCTTCATGACCTGCTCGGCCATGGCCTTGGTGTCATTAGCATCCGCCACGTTCACCTTGACGTTGAGCACTTTCCGGCCCAGCGCCTCAATGGCCTTGACCGTCTCTTGGGACCGGCTCGGATCCAGATCCGCGACGACGATATCGGCGCCCGCTTGCGCCAGCGTTTCTGCAATCGCCCGACCGATGCCCTGTGCCGCCCCGGTCACTATCGCAACTCGTCCTTGCAATGACATGCCGACTTCCTTGTTAAACGTGACGTATCAGGCTGGATGTGCGGCGCCGAGCGCCTGTAGCGTCGCATCCAGCGATTTCGGATCATGAACGTTCAATAATTTTGCATCCGGAAGAATGCGCTTGATCAGGCCCGTCAACACCATCCCGGGCCCCACTTCAATAAATGTCGTCACACCCAGTTTCGCCATCGCCTGGACCGAGTCCTCCCACAAGACCGACGACGGCAGCTGGCGAACCAGCGAGGGTTGAATCTCGACTGCACGGCTAATGGGCTTGGCCTCGGCGTTATTTATTAGCGGCGTCGCCAAATCAGTCCACCGCACGGCTGCAAGGTCTTTCGCCAGACGGTCGGCCGCGACCTGCATCAACGGAGTATGAACCGGTACGCTGACCGGCAACGGAATCGCCTTCTTGCAGCCTTTACCTTTGGCCAGTTCAATCGCTCGCTCAACAGCGGCCTTTTCGCCGGCAATCACCACCTGCCCGGGGGAATTGAAATTAGCCGCTGCAACCACGCCGGCGGAAGAGGCTTCACGACAAACCTCACGAACCACATCCGGCGTCAATCCGAGCAGCGCAGCTACCTGGCCGGTGCCCGGCGGCACCGCTTCAGACATATAACGCCCGCGCTTCTGTACCAGCCCTACTGCATCTCGAAATGACACACCGCCCGCAGCCACCAACGCCGAATATTCACCCAGACTGTGACCGGCCACTGCGGCAGGCTTCAAACCTACCGAGTCCAATGTCTTGAAAGCCGCGATGCTGCTTACCAACAAAGCCGGCTGCGTATTCTCCGTGAGATTCAACCGTTCAGCCGGCCCTTCGAAGCAGAGCGCCGCACTGTCATAGCCGAGAACGGACGACGCCTCGTCATAGACCTGCTTCAGTCTAGGATGGGCCTCGCAAAGCGCTTTGCCCATACCGACCGACTGCGATCCTTGTCCCGGGAAGACCAATCCGATGCCTGAATTCATGGGGGGTAGATATCTTAGAAATGACGTGGAATGTCAACGGGAAAAGTTATTTAGAACCGCGCGGGTCCGTGAACCTCCGCTACCACCGAATCAGTGCCGACGCCCAGGTCAGCCCGGCCCCAAATGCGCCTAACATGACCAGCGATCCGTCCTGGACTCGTCCTGCGCGAACCGCCTCATCCAGCGCGATCGGAATCGACGCGGCCGACGTATTCCCATAGTGCTCAAGATTCAACATCACCTTTTCAAGCGGAAGACCGAGTCGTTCCATCACCGCCTTGAGAATCCGCATATTGGCCTGATGCGGCACGTAGAGATCGAGATCTTCGACCTGCAGTTGGTTCGCTGCCAGCGTCTCCCGCGCAATTTCTTCCAGCGTCCGCACGGCAACCTTGAAGGTCTCATTCCCCTTCATCTTAATGAAGTGGGTCCGCTCGGCCACCACCTGCTCGGAGAGTGGCATGCGCGACCCGCCGGCCGGCACGGTGATCAACTCACAGAGACTCCCGTCCGACCGCAAATGCGTCGAGAGAATCCCACGTTCACCGTCGCTCGCGCTGACCACTGCGGCCCCCGCCCCATCACCAAACAGGATGCAGGTATTCCGGTCGCTCCAATCGGTAATCGCCGACATCACCTCGGATCCGATCACCAAGACATGCCGCATCCCGGTTCGCACGTACGCATCCGCGACCGACAAGGCGTAGACAAATCCACAACAGGCCGCCGACAGGTCGCAAGCCGCTGCCTTTGTCGCACCCAGTTGGTGCTGCACCAGGCAGGCGGTCGCCGGCAACGGGTAGTCGCCGGTACAGGTGGCGACCAGGATCAAATCGAGATCGGATGCCGCAAGACCGGCGGCCGCCAGCGCACGCCTTCCGGCCTGAACCGCGAGGTCCGAGCAGGCTTCTCCGGATGCCGCAATATGGCGCTCGCGGATTCCCGTCCGTTCGCGAATCCAGTCATCGGACGTCGCCACCATACGTTCAAGCTCCGTATTGGTCATGACCCGAGACGGGGTGTACGATCCGGTTCCCGCGATACGGGATTTCATGCCGAGGGCTCCGCAGGCGATGGACTGGCAATGCTCTCTTCGATATCCCGCTGAATCAGTTCGTGCACGCGCCCTTCAGCCATACCTTTGGCCCGGCGGATGGCATTCTTGATGGCTTTCGCCGATGAGCGGCCGTGGCAAATGATGGTGATCCCGTTGACGCCGAGCAACGGGGCCCCCCCGAACTCGGCGTAGTCGATCTTGCGTTTTAGATTGAGGAGCGGCGCCGCGATCAGCGGATACGCCAGTCGGCCCAGCCACGAACTGGAAATTTCTCTCAACAGGAGTTTCTTGATCGTCTCAGCCACGCCTTCGGAAATCTTCAGTGCGACATTCCCGATAAACCCGTCGCAGACAACGACGTCGGCCGTTCCGCTATAGACCTCACGCCCCTCGACATTGCCGATAAAGTTCAGCGAGCTGGCCTTCAATAGCTTGAAGGCTTCTTTGGTGACTTCATTGCCCTTGCTGTCTTCCTCACCGATACTCAGGAGGCCGACGCGCGGATTGGGCTTGCGAAACAGGTGCTTCCCGTATTCGTTCCCCATCAGAGCAAATTGTTCAAGATGTTTCGCCGAGCAGTCGACATTGGCGCCGACGTCCAGCATGATGGCCTCGCCTGTCAGCGTCGGTAAACTGGTGGCGATGGCAGGTCGCTCGACACCTTTCGTCAATCCCAGCACAAAGAATGACGACACCATGCTCGCACCGGTGTTGCCCGGACTGACCACGGCGCTGGCCTCTCCGTGTTTGACCAACTCTGTGGCGATCCAGATCGACGAATCCCGTTTTTTGCGCGCCACGGCCGCCGGCGATTCATGCATCTCGACGACCTGCGGGGCGTGCCGAATGGATATGCGAGGGTCGGTTGCACCGAGACGGCCGCACTCGCGCGCCAACACTACCTCGTCGCCGACGAGAATGACCTCGACATCGAGTTCTTTGGCCGCCTGCATGGCGCCCTCGATACAGGGTGCGGGACCATGGTCCCCCCCCATCGCATCAAGCGCAATCTTCATAGGGA
>JACOEJ010000012.1:0-38759 GCA_024998645.1 Nitrospira sp. | reverse complement strand
CCGAGGCCTGCCGGCCTCGGCGCGTCTGTCCTCGCGGTCCTGCTAGGACTCTTCGACCTGAATGACCGCCTTACCCTTGTAGGTTCCGCAGTTCAAACACGTGTAGTGCGGCAGCTTCAGCTCGTGACACTGCGGACACACGGACATCCCCGGAGGGGTCATCCGCAGTTTTTGTGTGCGCCGCTTGTCGCGGCGTGCACGAGAATGTTTATGTTTCGGATTAGGCATGGCAACTCCTTCCCACGTTCAAGACCGCCGGGAGATCGGCTCCCCGACGTCACTTCTGTTCAGTCTTCACGCTCCGTAATACTTGAAACGGATTGGTCGGCGCCTCACCCGGACAGGCACACCGCCCCTCGTTCAAATTCTTTCCACAATGCGGACACAACCCGGCACAATCGTCTTTGCACAACGGATGCATCGGGTTCGACAAAATCACTTGCTCTCGCAGCATCGGCGCGAGCTCCAAATGATCACCCTCGTAATGATAAATCTCGTCATCCGTCCCGTCCGGCTCAACGTCCACCGGCTCGACAACTTTTTTGCGATGATCAACCCGCTTGGCAGCCGGCGGAACTATTTTCGGCTCCGGTTCATAGACGACACGGAGCGCAAACGCCAACGGCTCGGAGAAATGAGCCAAGCACCGCACACACTCCCGGATGGCCGTCCCTTCCACCACTCCGGTCACACAAATCGTGCGCTCGACCTTGGTCAGGTCCAATCCGACCGCCAGCGCTCCCTCGAGCTGCGTGTCGGCTTCGGTCAGTCCCAGTTCCTCGGCGGTTACATCGCCCGTAAGCGACAACCCGTCGGCGGTGATATCTGCAAGATGCGGTGTGAGCAGATCCATCATGATCTCCGGCGACCAGCCGGCTCCAGACGCCTGTATCGCGTCACGCTGACTCACGCGCGCTATCGCTCCTCGGCAAAGCTGATGATCGCGATGTGCCGGGCGCGCTTGATCGAAATCGTCAATTCACGCTGATGCCGCATGCAGTTCCCGGAGATCCGGCGCGGAACGATTCGTCCACGCTCGGTGAGAAAATTCCGGAGCAAGCCGGCATCCTTAAAATCGATCGGGGCCTTCTCCAGGCAAAACCGGCAAGGCCGGCGCCGCTGAAACAACCGCCCGCCACCCCCGTTACCATCACGGCGATCACCGCCCCCTCCTGCACCGCCACCCATTCGTTCCATCACTGCCTCCTCGTTCGTCCTAATCAATGCTGTTCGTCATATTCATAGCTGGGTTCGTCATGGATCGGCGGTTCACCGCCTGGTCCGCCGCTCGCCCCGCCGCCATCCTGACGCTTCGGCATGAAAGTCACGCTCTGGGCCACCACTTCATGCTTGCTGCGCTTCTGGCCGTCTTCGGTTTCCCAGCGGCGTTGCTGTAGCCGCCCTTCAATGATCGCCCCGTTGCCCTTGCTCAAATACTGTCCGCAATGTTCCGCCTGCTTGCCGAACACTACGATGTCTACGAAGCAGACTTCCTCTTTCAGCTCCTCACCCTGCTTGAACCGCCGGCTCACCGCCAGTCCGAAACTCGCCACAGGGGTCCCGCTCGGCGTGTACCGCAGCTCGGGATTCCGCGTGAGGTTGCCCATGAGGATGACTTTATTAAATCCGGCCACCGTCGGTCTCCTGCGCTGAGGCTTCCAACGGACGCGGCGGGACTAATTCTTTTTCAAGATGGACGGTCAAGAACTTGAGGATGTTGTCTTCCAAACGGTAGGCCCGCTCGAGTTCGCCGACTGTCGTGTTGGGCGCGCGAAAGTAGAAATAGGCATAGGTGCCTTTCCGCTCATGCCGCACTTCGTAGGCGAGTTTCTTCTTGCCCCAATTCTCGGCCTTGATGAATTGCGCGCCGGTCTTATCGGCCACGGCTTTCATCTTGTCGATGAGGGTATTGGTCTCCTCGTCGGAGACGGACGGACGAATAATGAACAGAGACTCGTACAGCTCCATGCAGCAATCCTCCTGGACAAAGGCCCCGGATCCAGTCCGGAGCGAGGTGTAGGTGCCTCTATATGAGGCCTAAAGAACGGTGGACGGTATCACAGCGACAAAGAGACTGTCAATTGAATGAGTGCTGCCTGGATCGTTCGGGCTGCGCCATTGCCTAAAGACAGCGGCCGCCTAGTCTCTTCGATCAAACCAATAGATCAGCTCAATAAGATGGAGATCCACTCCGCGGCTGTCTTGCCCGTAGAGCGTGGCATCCGAGTAATGTTGAAAGTGATAGCCGACTCCGAGCGGTCCAGCCACGCGGCTGGTAATTCCGAACGTCCATACAAACTGAAATGGCCCGCCAAAATTCTGTCGGCCGAATTTAGAATCACTCAGCAGCGCCCCTCCCCCTCCCATATCGATGGCCACGAGTCCGTCCTTGCGACCCACCACAATGTCGAGCGGCACCACGGTCATAACTCCGTTGGCTTCACCGGCTCCTCGGAGCGCGCCGAGCGAGGCGAGCATTCTCGTGCCGAGCATCCAGCCTCCGCCAAGCTCCTTTTCCCAGGGGAGCCGAACGGTCGCCGCAAGGTCGATCTGGTTAAAATCACTCTGCCGTTCTCTCCCTAGGGGCGACCCGCCGCTGACACCTCCTCTGATTCTGATCGATTCAAAAGCGAACTCTCCGGCCCTGGCCTCCCCAATTAACCCAGCCTGGAAGGCCATCAAACTCATCAGAGTAAAGACCATCACGTGCATATGCCTACGCATCCAAGAGCCTCACAATCATTATGCCCATCGGCTTATCGAGTCATTGCCATGGCACGGCTCATCCTACATCCCTCAGCCGCAACCTACGCCTCGTCCTGCATAGGCTTCTCACGAATATTGAATTGATTCATGGCGGTGGAAAGGCCGCGATGGATCAGGCACTCCAATGCATCAACGGCTCGTTCGAGACATGGCGTAAAGACCGCCATCTCATCCTGCGTGACAGGCTGTAGCACATAGTCGGCAGCGTCCAGGCCGGGAGCGGGCCGACCGATTCCAATTTTGACCCGGATAAACTGCGGAGTCCCGAGCGCCTCAATCACCGATTTAATCCCGTTATGCCCACCGGCCCCGCCGCCTTGCTTGATGCGTAGACGACCGGGCTCTAAATCGAGATCGTCGTGAATGAGAATCAGGTTGTCCGGCTTGATTTTAAACTCGCGCAGCAAGCCTTTGAGGGGAGGACCCGTGAGATTCATCCAGTCCAACAAGCCGGCGAGCTCGATGAACTCCGACCCGAGCCGACCGGATCCACGTTGAGTAGTACCGCGGGAGGCGAGACGGATAGACCATCGAGCAGCCGCCCGCTCGATGGCCCACATACCGACGTTGTGACGGGTCTGGGCGTAGGCTCTGCCTGGATTGCCCAGTCCGACGAGAAGATGCACCGCTACTTCTTCTTTTCAGGTTCCTTCTTTTCAGCCTTCGGAGCATCCTTACCGGCGGCTTTCTTGTCGCCACCTTTGGCATCTCCGGCTGCAGCTGCGCCCGCCTTTGCAGGCTCTCCACCTTCGCCTGCTTCCTTGCCCTTCGCCACAACTTCTGGCTCAGATGCTGCTGCGCCTGCGCCACCAGTCAACAGTGCTTCCAGCTTGGCATCGGAAATCGGCGCCGCGACACTCACAATCATCAGGTCTTCGTCGTCGAGGAATCGGATACCGTCACGCCGTGCCACATCCTTCAGGTGAATGCCTTGGCTGATCCCCAGAGATGAGGCATCCACTTCGATCTGGTCAGGCATCGCCGCCGGCAAACACTCGATATGAAGTTCGCGTGTGTTGTTGTGCAACACACCGCCTTCCTTCACCCCGGCAGGAATGCCACCGGTAACATGCACCGGCACCTTGACGCGAATCGGCTTGTCCATCGAAACCTCAAACAGGTCTGCATGAAGCACGCTGCCTGTAATGGGATCGACCTGATAATCGCGCAACAGCGCCGTGCGACTCGCCTTAGTCTTGGCTCCGTCTACGGTCAACGATACCAGTACCGTGCTGCCGGCCTGCGCCTTGAGAATCTTCACCAATTCATCCGGATTAACGGTCAACAACACACACTCACCTTGGCCATAGAGGACAGCAGGGATCTTGCCACTCCGTCGCAACTGGCGGGCGATACCCTTCCCCGACTGCTCTCGTACGGTCACTGCTAAATCAAATTTCATGATGCTCCTCCGTCTCTCCTACGTCGATCTGGTCCCTGCGATTCGAGGACTCAGGCAAATAATGAGCTGACTGATTCGTCTTCGTGAATACGCCGAATGGCCTCGCCCAATAGCGGCGCGACCGAAAGTTGATGCAACTGGGGACAGGCCTGCTCTTTCCCGCGCAAGGGAATGGTATTGGTCACCACCACCTGCGACAGACAGGACTTCGTGATACGGTCCAACGCCGGCCCGGACAAGACCGCGTGCGTACAGGCGGCCCACACTTCCCGCGCCCCTTTGTCGGCACAAGCCTGTGCGCCCTGCACAATGGTTCCGGCCGTATCGATCATATCGTCCAAGAGCATGACACTCTTACCCTGCACATCGCCGATGATATTCATAATCTGCGCTTGATTCGGGCCTTCACGGCGTTTATCAATAATGGCAAGGTTGGCCTGCAGACGTTTGGCAAAGGCACGCGCACGCTCGACCCCGCCGGCGTCCGGCGACACCACCACCAAATCACTGATCTTCTTCTTGGTGATGTAATCCAAGAGCACCGGCAATGCATACAAGTGATCGACTGGCACGTTGAAAAATCCCTGGATCTGCCCCGCATGGAGATCCATCGTCAACACACGATCGGCACCGGCGGTACTGATCAAATCCGCCACCAGCTTCGCTGAAATCGGCACGCGCGGTTGATCCTTCCGATCCTGCCGCCCATATCCAAAATACGGAATAACCGCCGTGATCCGGTTCGCCGACGAACGTTTAAGCGCGTCGATGATGATCAACAACTCCAGAAGTGAGTCGTTCACCGGCTGACAAGTCGACTGCACAACAAAGACATCAGCGCCGCGCACATTTTCATCGACTTTGACACGGATCTCGCCGTCGCTAAAGGAAGAGACGGTGGCCGCACCGAGCTTTTGCCCAAGATAGGTGCAGATCTCGTGGGCAAGCGCAGGATTAGCGTTCCCAGAGAATATTTTCAGTTCTCTGTTCATCACCGACTTCTCAAAAGATCCAATCTCTTACTATTAAGTAACTGAATTCTTGAATGAATTGACTTACCGGCGGACGTCGGCACTGTGCGGACACTCTGCCACTTTACTCACGGCTCGCTGCGGAAGAAGCCAACCAAGTGGCGGACTTTATCGGAAAGGGCTCGGATTTGTCAACCGATTGCTAGTAAATCAGAAGGGAATCACTCAATTCGTAATTTCCCAGAATTGGTCTGCGCCACGAATGCCTTCATCTCCGAACGCCCGTGAAAAGACGCAGCCGCCTGGCGAGCTCCGGCCTCTTCCTGGAATATCCCAAAAACGGTCGCACCACTGCCGGACAACAATGCCAGCTGAGCGCCCCCACTCAACAGGTCCAGCTTGATCTGCCGAAGAACAGGATGCGTCGCGAACACCGGGCCTTCGAAATCGTTTGACGCCAAACTGATCACATCATCCCATGTAGTCCGGCTCTGTGACTCCAGCTGGGTGCATCGTTCGGAAAGCGGCACTACACCCTGTCTGGTCGTGGACAGCTGCTGATAAGCCCATTTCGTCTCCACGGGAAAGCCCGGATTTACGAGCACCGCCCAACGGGAATCGGCCACATGAATCGCCTTGACCCGTTCACCTCGACCTGCAACCACCGCAGTCGGCGCATGAAAGAAGAACGGCACGTCACTTCCAAGCTCTTGACCGATTGCCGCCATCCGGACTGCTGACCAGCCCAAGTTCAGGAGTCGATTGATTCCGAGAATGGTTGCCGCGGCATCGCTACTCCCGCCACCGAGACCGGCGCCCATCGGAATGCGCTTCGCCAGCCGGATATCGAGTCCGATCTTTCGTTGCGATTGCGCGAGCACCGCAGCCGCAGCACGATAAACCAGGTTGGTCTGATCGACGCTGAGTACACTGCTATCGCACTGTAGCCGAATCTCAGTATGCTGCGGAGCCAAGCGAATGGTGACTGCATCTTCCAGCCCGACCGTCTGCATCAGGCTCCACAAGTTGTGAAACCCGTCAGGACGACGATCAAGCACCCGCAGGATCAGATTAACTTTGGCTGGAGCGAATACGGTAACGGCGGATCGGGAAGGATCGGGCGAATCTTCGTGCGGTCTAGTCACGGCCTCCCTTTATAGCATACTTCTCAAGCCGGTAGCGGAATGATCGGGTATTGAGCCGAAGCAATCTGGCCGCTTTCTTTTTCACCCACTTGGTCCGCTCCAACGCCTTCAGCAGGAGGTCCTTCTCAAGGCCGTTGATCATTCCCTCAAGATCCAATCCATCTTCCGGCAATTCGGTCGGGACCCCGCCCTGCTGTTGGGGCGACAACGTCCGGTGAAGCCATCCACGCATGTCAGCGTCCGTCACTGGACCACCGGTTGAAAATGCGACCACTCGCTCGATCAAGTTTTCCAGCTCTCGCACGTTCCCACGCCATTCATGCCCTAACAGCACCTGCATCGCCTCAGGGCTGATTACTGGCATCGGCTTCCCGCTCTCTTTGGAAAACCGCGCGAGGAAGTGAGTGACGAGAAGAGGAATGTCGCCGGATCGCAGACGAAGCGGTGGGAGGCGGATTGGAATGACATCCAATCGATAGTACAGATCTTCGCGGAAGGAGCCATCCGCTACGGCCTTCTCAAGATCTTTATTCGTCGCAGCCACTATGCGCACATCGACCTTAATATCCTGCGTCCCGCCGACTCGACGAAATTCACGCTCTTGAATGACCCGCAATAATTTCACTTGAATGGTCGGCGTCGTATCGCCAATCTCGTCCAGGAAGATGGTGCCCCCGTTCGCGACTTCGAATAACCCGGCTTTATTGGAAATGGCACCCGTGAACGAGCCCTTCATATGGCCAAACAACTCGCTCTCCAAGAGGGTTTCAGGTACCGCACTGCAATTCACGGCCACAAACGGCAAGGGGCTGCGCGCACTATTGTAGTGGATCGCCCGAGCCACCAACTCTTTGCCGGTTCCACTTTCTCCGCAAATCAAGACGTTGCTCTTTGAGTCAGCAACTTTCTTCACCACATCAAACACCTTCTGCATCGCCTCGCTCTGTCCCACCAACTGAGCAAAAGACGACTGACTCGCCATCTCGCGCTTCAACAATATGTTCTCTGTCGTCAACCGGCGCTTCTCGAGCGCATTCCGGATAATCAATTGCACTTCATCAACCTGGAACGGCTTTGTGAGATAATCATACGCACCCTGCTTCATCGCATCCACGGCCGAATCGGCAGTGGCAAAGGCTGTAATGATCAGGACCACAGTTTCCGGCGACGCGGACTTGACGGCCCGGAGCACTTCCATCCCATCTATTTTGGGCATCCGCAAATCGGTAATCACGAGATCGAAAATTTCTTTCTGTAACTGTTCAATGGCCTCTTCACCATCAGACACCGCAGTGACCGCATACCCGGCCCGCTTGAGCATGATGCTCAACACTTCCCGCAAGCTCTGTTCATCATCGACGACTAAGATCTTTTCCATGGCTCCCTACCTTCATGCCAGAGTCTCACGCCGACATCGCCCGAACGGGGTAAGCACACCACAAATCGAGACCCCTCATGCTCTTTACTCTCCACCTTGATCCACCCGCCGTGCAAATCGACAATCCGATGAACCGCCGCAAGGCCCAATCCTGATCCCTGTTTTTTTGTCGTAAAGAACGGAAGAAAGATGTTGTCGAGGTTTTTCTTCGAAATCCCTTCGCCGGTATCTTGGAAAGAAATCTCGATGACATCCCCTTTGCGCCCGCCAACATCTATGGATCTGCAGCCGGTCGCGATCGTCAATTGTCCGCCTTTTGGCATGGCGTCGAACGCATTCGTGGCAAGATTCCAGAATACCTGCTTCAACTGATCTTGATCGACCTGACCGACCAACACCTCACGAGACGGCTTTGTCTCAATTCGAATATTCGCTCTAGCCCGAGCTTCATGTTGTACCAGATCAAGCGTCTCAGCAAGGAGTTTGTTCAAATCGTGCTCGGCCAGATTCAAAGCCGGCGGCCGGGCGTACTGAAGAAACTCCGTGATGATCGTATCCAGTCGAGTCGCCTCCCGAATTGCGATGTCCATCAACCGCTGGCTCGTCTCATCCGCAAGCAGATCCTTCCGCAACATTTGCATCGCCCCGGCCAACGCACCGAGCGGGTTGCGAATCTCATGAGCCATCCCGGCCGACATTTCTCCCAGGCTGGCGAGCCAATCTTTTCGCCGCATCTCCTCTTCAAGATCCCGGATTTGTGTCAGGTCCTTAAAGACCCCGACCATCCCTGTCGCTTTTCCACGCTCCTGCAGCGGCGAGAGAGTCATCCCCAGCACCAAGCGATTCCCGTCCGCCCGCAGACACTCCACTTCGAATCGCATATTTGCTGCCCCTTCGTCCGGCACATCCAGCGGTCGATCCGGATGCCAGTTAAACACGTCTCGCCAGGGACGCCCTTGAACTTGCGCGAGATTATGTCCGGTGGCCTCCTGCGCGGCAGGGTTAAAGGAGGTGATTCGCCCCTCCTCATCGGCGGTAAATACGCCGCTGCTGATACTGTGAACAATGTTTTCATGAAACGCCTGGAGTCGGCTAAGGCCCTGTTCTTTTTCCTTGAGCGAATGATCCGCACGTTGAAGCTGCTCTGTCAGGAGGCCACTCAAGAATCCCACCACCAAAAACGCCAGACTGTGGACCCCAAATGTCTGAAGCGTTTCCGGCGCACTCAGCCGTGTTCTGGGCAACCAACCCCATGACTCGGTCAATCCATACAATTGAAGATTAGTCAGAAGGCCAAAGAGGATTACGCACAGGCTGGCAGCCAGGAGACCGACCTTCCGGCGAGGCACCAGGCTCGCCAATGTAACCGAAATCACATACAGCACCAGAAACGGGCTCTCGATCCCACCGGTTCTTGCTATTAAGACTGTTTCCAGCAGGAAATCGATGCCGATTTGCACCCAGGCTAGTTGAACCAACGCCTCAGAGGTGGTCACAAAACGAAGTGCGATGGCATACCCAATGGTGATCGCGTAGGTAAACACGATCAGGCTATAAAACGTCTCGACCTGCTCCCCTCTTGTAACTTGAAAAGTCAGAGAAAGCCCGAGCAGGAGCGTCACAACGAGGACTCTCAGGCCAATTAGCCATTGAATTCTGGCTCTAAGTTCATCCACAGAAGCTCCGAAAGCTAGAGAGGAAATCCGTTCAGTACGGATTCAAGAAAGAACAAGAAACCAGCTCACCACTGGCTCTACTATTGGAGGGGAGGTGCCATCTGCACTATTGCTTGATCCACCGGGCGCCGGCGAGATATTCCGCCGCCCTCCGGTGGATCAAGCTGACTGCTGGTTCCGACTGTAACCGCTACCCGATCGCAGAGGCCATGGTGAAGATCGGCAGATACATAGCGACCACAATGAACCCCACCGTGATGCCGAGGAACACCATCATCATCGGCTCCAGCAAGGCCGTCATGTTCGTCACCGCTGCATCGACTTCGTCTTCATAAAAGTCAGCGATCTTGCCTAGCATGTTATCGAGCGCACCGGTTGACTCTCCGACGGAAATCATGTGGGTCACCATTTTGGGAAACGCCTCGCTCTTGGCCAGCGGCTCAGAAATCGTCTTCCCTCCGCTAATGCTGACGCGGGCATCCATCAACACATTTTCGATGACTTTATTCCCGGCCGTCTTCGCACAGATCGACAGCGCCTCTAGCAAGGGGACTCCGCTTGTGATCAAGGTCCCCAATGTCCGCGTAAACTTGGCAACCGATGCTTTGCGGATTAAATCGCCAAACACCGGCAATTTCAGAACAGTCTTGTCAACCATTAACCTGCCCTGCGGAGTCGCATAGTACTTTTTGAACGCGATCACGGCAACGACGATCACGCCGAGAATGATGTACCAAGCTGCTTGCACAAAGTTACTCATATCGATAACGAGCTGAGTTGGCCCTGGCAATGCCATCTTCCCGCCAGACATTTCTTTGAACATCTTCTCAAAGACGGGAATAACCCAGATCATCAAAACAGTAATGACGATTGTAGCAATACCCATGATCGCTGCCGGGTAAACCATGGCGCTCTTAATCTGCGACTTCAGCTTCATCGCCTTTTCGATGTGTTTGGAAAGCCGCCCGAGAATCGTATCCAGCAATCCACCGACTTCCCCGGCATTCACCATGTTGCAGTAGAGATCGTCGAAAATTTTCGGATGCCGACGCAACGCATCGGAAAAGGTCGAACCACCCTCAACAGACCCCTTGATTTCACCAACGGCTTTTCGAAGCGCTGCATTTTCAGACTGTGTCGAGAGAATCTCCAAGCATTGAATCAAGGGCAAGCCCGCATTGATCATTGTCCCAAACTGGCGGGTGAACACGACAAGATCCTTTTCCGTCATTCCGTTACCGAAGCTCAGCTTGAATCCTTCTTTTGCCCCCTTCTCCTCAAGGCTCGTCACCACCACGCTTTGCTTCCGGAGTTGGTCGACAGCCTCATCGCGGCTCTTGGCCACGAGCTCACCCTTCTTGACTGCACCAGACTTGCTTCGTCCAACGTATGCAAACGTAGCCATAGGCGTGTAATCCTGTTGTGGCTCCCTGAGCCGGTTAGGTGACAAACGTGCGACTACGTGGTGAGTCTACTGGGGGGGCAAAAACCTGTCAAAACAAATACACAATTTACGCGGACGAGCCGAGCTCTGACTGCTGGAGGATTAAGTATCAGCCGGAGGAACCGTTCAAGTGGGTCCGCCGGTATCCTCGATACAAATAGTGGAACCCCGAACCAAGCGTAAACACCACCATGACCACGAGCAGCGGGAACAACACACCAATCTTCATTCCCCGCCAGATCATGGTAATCACCAGCACGACATAGGCCAGCTGGCACAATGTCGTACCTTTGCCCAAGATCGTCGGCGTGATGTCGATGGCAATATTCGTCACATGCGCGACCACTGTCCCCAGCATCAAGATGAGATCCCTGCTTACCACCAGGATCACAACCCATGATGGCACCAGGTGCAGGATAGAGAGCGTGAGGAATGCCGATGTGAGCAGAAGCTTATCCGCTAATGGATCAAGAATTTCACCTAGCTTTGTCTGCTGATTAGTCATGCGCGCGACAAGCCCATCCAGTGCGTCGGTGAGGCCGGCGCAGAGCAAAGCCGCCAGCGCATAACCATACTGCCGATAGGTCATGAACCCCACGAACACAGGGATCAGAAGTATCCGCAAGATCGTCAGGCTGTTCGGTATATTCATGCGGCTGCGCAGAGCCTCCATCGTACTGATAGCACGCCGGCCGCCATCTTAGTGAGGGGATTTTGACCTTGTCAACGCGGTTGCAGTGGCGCGGCCAGCCGCCTATAATCTGACTCGTAATCTCAATGCGGACCCTCGGGAGGAATTGATGAGCGCACTACCTTTAATGATGAAGAAAGTAGGGCTTGTTGAGAAGCATCAGATGGAAGGCGTGGACCCAAGCGATCGCTATTTTAGCCGCGCCCTCCTGGTGAGTCGAACCGGCGCAGGCTATTCAGGGAAAATCATGTACGAAGCCCTCATCGTCCAAGGAGGGTCACACTCAACTATCGGAGCCGCCGTGCGCGAGGTGGTCGAGAAGCTTCAAGGAATGGGATTTGTACGCATGCGTACGAGAGCCAACTTCAGAGGCACCCGCTATCTCGCTGAAAAAGAAACGTGGATCGACTATCCCGACCCCGCCTAACTATCTCCCACATATTCCCGATACACCAACTCGTGGATCAGCGGTCGAAACGCTTTAATCCGCTCATTCCTCCTGGTCGGGTGCACCCGATTGGAAAGTAATACGATCTCCAGCTCATGAAGCGGATCGATCCACACCGACGTCCCCGTGTACCCTAAGTGGCCAAAAGAAACCTCAGGAAGAAATCTCCCAGCCGATGACGGAGGTGAGGGAGTATCCCACCCCAACGCCCAGCTCGATCCAGGTACAACAGTCTGTCGACGGGTAAACTCTTTGACAAGGAGAGCATCGAGAACAGACGACCGTCGATGATAGGCCTCAAGCCAAGCCCCGGTCACCGCCAACACCGCCTCCGCCGTTCCAAAGAGCCCCGCATGTCCGGCAATACCGCCTAATGAAGCTGCGTTTTCATCGTGAACTTCGCCACACAAAAGTCGTCCCCTCCAGGTATCGTGTTCAGTAGGCGCAACATCACCCCCGAGACGGCGAGCGCACTGGAGAAAGTTATCTGCCCATTCTGTCGGCACAAATCCTAATTGCGAGGCTCCTGCCAGGGGAGCGATCTGATCACGAAAGAATTCCTGGAGCGGAACCCCGCTACATCGCTCCACGATCATTCCCAAAAGCATAAATCCCAGGTCACTGTAGAGGCTTCGCGCCCCTCGCTCATAGATTAGGGCTTCGTCTCGAATCAGCTTCACTAACGCGGCGCGCGAGAGACTGCGCTGTTGTTCTGTCGCAGGGATGGAGGCGGCCGGACTCAGCCGCTCGTAATACCCTCGCCAACCAGGAAGTCCTGAACTATGCGTCAACAGATGCTGGAGCGACGCCGTGCCAATCGGGCTACCAGCCAGTTCCTGGAGCAGCGATTCAACTCGATCGTGAAGCTGACATCGTCCGGCTTGGATGAGCAGCACCAAAGCCGTCACCGTAGACAACGGCTTCGTGAGCGAGGCCAGATCATAGACCGTCGCCGGCTGGACGGCTTGAGCGGCGCCAAGAGTCGACACGAGCCCAGCGGTAACGATATCGGCCTGGTCACCGCCATGACGCACCGCCAACACGGCACCGGGAAACACTCCGTCCGTGACGGCCTGCTCAAGCGCCGCCTGAATTATAGGGAAAATCGGCATAGTGGAGAGTGACTCACGAAGATGATGAGCGCGCGGTGATCACGCATCAACACACCAGAACAGGCGACCGAAAGCAGAAGCAAATCAACGTCACAACGCAGCCGAAGAAATCATGAGCGAGCCGGGCTCGATTCCCCTTCCATCTTTTCCTCAGGAACCACCCCGCTATCCTGATAGGCTTCGGCCGACTCGACATCCAACATACGCTCAAACGTATGGAGTGTGGCTCGCATCCGCTCGACCATGAGCAGCCGCTGTTTCTGCAGCTGGGACAAATCCCGTTGCGTCTCCCCCAGCTCCACCCGTGCCTGCCGGATGACCTCGCCGGCCTTCAGCTCGGCTTCCTTGACGATCAACTCCGCATCACGGTTGGCACTACGCTTCACGTCGTCGGCCAACGATTGCGCCGCCACGAGGGTATTCGACAGCGTCGTCTCGGTCCGTTTCAATTCGGACACTTGCTGTTCCGTCATGGCCAACCGTTCACGCAGCAGCGCGTTGTCACGATTCAACGATTCCACGGTTTGCGCCAACTCTTCGAGAAACCGGTTGACCTCCTCACGATCGTAGCCGCGGAGCTTCGTGCGGAATACCATCTGTTGAATGTCGAGCGGTGTGATCTTCATAGATGCCCCCATTCGTTGAGTCAGTTCATCCGCAACGCCAGATCTTTTAATGACTGCACCACAGCGAACTGCAGAAACGTCAAAATTAGAATAGCGATGATTGGCGAGAGATCAATGCCCATGCGCCACCCCATCCACCGGCGAATGGGCGCGAGCACCGGCTCAGTTGCCCGATCAAGGAATTGGACAATCGGATTCCACGGGTCGGGATTGACCCAGGAGATCAAGGCCCGGGCGATGATGATCCACATGTACAACCACAACACATAATCCAGCACCGTGGCTGTCCCCAACAGCACATTCCGAAACACAAACATCAGCGTCCGAGCTCCTGAGATCGTTTCGTCGCCGCTTCGATGGCATCAATGAGCGTCGCGCGCATCCCCCCGGCTTCGAGACGATGCAGACCGGCAATCGTCGTCCCGCCTGGAGACGCCACTTTGTCCTTGAGTCGAGCGGGGTGCTCCCCGGTCTCAAGCACCATCTTTGCCGCACCCAGAACGGTTTGTGCAGCCAGCACCTCCGCCGTCGCACGGGGCAATCCCATCTTCACACCACCATCAGCCATCGCTTCGATGGCCAGAAAGACGTAGGCCGGACCGCTGCCACTGAGTCCTGTGACCGCATCCATCAGTCGCTCTTCAACCGTCACAACTTTCCCGACCGATTCAAATATTGTGCGTGCCATTCCGGTTTCCGGCTCAGAAACACCGGGCCCGATGGCCAGAGCCGTCATCCCTTCCTGCACCATGGCAGGAGTGTTCGGCATGGCTCGAACCACTCGTGCTCCTGTCCCACCGACTTTCGTGATGGCCTGAATCGGAATCCCGGCAGCCACTGATATCGTGAGCGCCCGCTTTAACTCTCCGGCAATGTCATTCATGACCCCGTCGAGAATCTGCGGCTTGACGGCCAGCACAATAATCCCTGCCCAAGCAGCCGCCTCACGATTCGAACGACCCACACGAACGCCGTGCAGGCGCTTCAGCGTATCACAACGCTCCGCAACAGGGTCTGTTGCCCAGATCTGATCAGGCTCGCAGCAATGGGTCGCGACAAGCCCGGCAATCAGCGCTTCGGCCATCTGGCCGCCACCGATAAAGGCAATCTTTTCAGTAATGCGAGTCTTACCCATTGCGCGCTCCAAAAATCGCCGTGCCTACGCGCACAAGCGTGGCCCCCTCTTCGATCGCCACTTCAAAGTCACGTGACATACCCATAGAATATTCCTGCATGACCAAAGACGATATCCTCTGAGCGGCGATGCGCGCCCCGAGTTCGCGAAGACCGCGGAAATAGGGACGGGCATCTTCCGGCCGTTCCGTCGGAGGCGGTATCGTCATCAGCCCTTGAATCCTGAGATGCGGCAAGTCGCCGAGAAGACGTAGGTCCTGCATCAGCACCTGTGGCGAAAAACCCGCCTTGCTCGCTTCGCCGGCAATGTTCACTTCCAAGAGCACCGCCTGCTTCACGCCGGCGTCGCCGGCTCGCCGGTTGATCTCTTGCGCCAATTCCACGGAATCGACCGAATGAATCAGCTCAAAGGTGCCGATCGCGTCACGCACCTTCCGCCGCTGCAACTGACCGATAAAATGCCAGCGGGGTGACAGGTCCCGGAGGAGCGCAACCTTTGAAAGCGCTTCCTGCATCCGATTCTCCCCCAGGAGGGTGAGCCCGACACCAAGTCCCTCTCTGATCCGCTCAGCCGGAACCGTCTTGGTCGCAGCCACAAGTCGGACGGTGTCCGGTGGTCTGCCAGTCCGTTCAGCCGCCCGACGAATACGATCCAGAATCTGATGCACGCGTCGGGCAAGAGAAACATCTGCTTCCGACTCCATAAATTGCTACGCCGGCAAAGGTCCAATACTCGTGCGACCACAGTCGCTGGCGATATTCTAACGGAAGCTCTCGGGAATTGGCAGGGGTTCTCGCGCACACCCCTTACTGCGTCGCCGACAGGCCAATGGCGCTCACCATCGTCCCGATCACCTTGCCCTCGCGGCGATAGGAGAAAAAGAGGTCCTCATGACAAATCGTACACACGTTCACGCTTGTGACCTGTCCTCCGCCAATCCCGCAATCCTGAACTTGGAGCCTGATCAACGCCTTTAAATCGAGTCGCGCCTTGCCATGACGATGATCGCGCAAGACTGTTTCCCACCAAGCAAATCGGTTCCGAACCTCATTCAGTACCGGTTCGTCTACTTCATAGCAACAGACACCGGCAGAAGGACCGATGCTGACATGCAGCTGGCCGAGTTCTGCCCCAAAACGTGTCTGCATGAGCATGAGAGTCTTGGGAACAATGCCGGCCACAGCCCCGCGCCATCCGGCATGAATCGCGGCCACCACCCGCCGTCGCGCATCATGCACCAGCACAGGAACGCAGTCAGCGGTGCGCACCGCCACCATCGTCCCCGGCTGATCCGTCACCAGAGCATCCCACCCGCCGTCAAACCTGTCGGCATCGGTCAGCGGCCGATCGACGACGAGCGCGTCCGTCCCATGAACCTGTTTCACCGATAAAATCCAGGGCGCCGGAACACCGGATGCACGTATCGGAGCACCGGTCCCCAAGCGCAGCTGTTCGGCATGCGCCCTTGTGCCAAAGAAGTGCCGAACACCGCTTCTCGCAGAAGCAAACGCCGGCACCGTAATCACCGATGCTCGTCCCATGTGTCTCATCCCCTCGCAACCGAGAGTGTCTCTCGTGCTTAGTTCACCTGCTTCCGGAGAAACGTGGGGACATCCCATTCATCTTCCGCCACCAACGCCCGATCGATGGCCTCACGGGCATCGTTCCGTTGGCGAAGGAACGTGGGACGATCCAGATCTTTCATCGGCCGATCGGCCATCCCCATCGCGGCGCTCACGCCCACACCGGCCAATACCGGCTGCACCGGCTTCGCGGCGCGGGCCGACGTCTGTTCGACGCTCGCCGTCATCGAGACCATCTCCTCTTCACATTCAAAGCCCGTGGCAATTACAGTCACCACCAGATCGTCGCCCATGTCGGGATTGATCACTTGGCCGACAATGATGTTGGCGTCTGAATCGGCCGTTTGCTGAATGATGGAGGCCGCCTCTTCAATTTCATGCAGCGTCATATTCGGACCACCGGTGATGTTCAAGAGTACGCCACGCGCACCCTGCACACTGCCTTCTTCAAGCAGCGGGCTGCAGATCGCCCGTTGCGCGGCTTCGATCGCGCGATTGGTTCCCCGCGCAATACCCATACCCATGACGGCGCGGCCCGTATGCGACATGATCGTCCGCACATCAGCAAAGTCGACGTTCACATGACCGGTGGTCGTGATGACATCGGCAATACCTTGGATCGCCTGGCGCAACACATCGTCGGCGACCTTGAAGGCTTCGAGCAAGGGCGTCGACTTGTCGACAATCCCCAGCAGGCGCTGATTCGGAATCACGAGAAGCGTGTCGACGTGACGGCGGAGATCGCGAATACCCTCTTCCGCATGCTTATGGCGACGTTGTCCTTCATATTGAAAGGGCTTGGTCACCACGCCCACGGTGAGAATACCTTGCTCCCGTGCGATGCTGGCCACAATCGGGGCCGCGCCGGTGCCGGTCCCGCCGCCCATACCTGCGGTGACAAACACCATATCTGCGCCTTCGAGACATTCCCGGATATGATCTTTGCTCTCGAGTGCCGCATCCTTCCCGATTTCCGGACGGGCACCGGCGCCGAGCCCGCGAGTCCGTTCAGGGCCCAATTGAATTTTGTACGGTGCCAGCGACCGATCGAGTGCTTGCAGATCGGTATTCGCGGCGATGAAATCGACCCGGGCGAGGCCCGACCCGATCATCGTATTCACGGCGTTGCACCCAGCCCCGCCGACTCCGACGACCTTGATCCTGACCGGCAACAGTGCGTCTTCCTGGAATGAGAACATTGCGGCACCTCCTCACCTGTGATTGCCGAGCGGCCCCATGCCGCGCGGGAAAATTAGAACACCTCCAACACCCGTTTCGTCCATCCAAACATCTTCGCCCAGGGCCCCCCGTTCCGGAGACCCGCTGTTTCCAATTCATCCGCGTGCTTTCTCGCATGCAACAAGAGTCCGACGCCGGTCGCATGGCCGGGGTTGCTCACAATATCTCTGAGCCCTCCAACTCCCGACGGCGTCCCTCGGCGAGCCGGCAAATTCAAGACCTTTTCCGCCGCATCCGGCATCCCTTCGAGCAACGACGTGCCGCCGGTCAGGACGACCCCGGCACCCAGGATGCCTTCATAGCCGGCCCGCGCGATCTCGCGCCGTACCAGCTCGAACATTTCTTCCACGCGCGGTTCGAGAATCTCGGCAATGTCCCGACGGGAGAAGGTCCTGGCCGGACGATCGCCCACCGACGGCACCTCGACCGTCTCGTGTCCAGTCACCAGGTCCGTCCGCGCAATGCCGTACTGCATCTTGATTTTCTCGGCCTCGGTCTGAGACGTCAGCAAGCCGATCGCCAGGTCCTTCGTCAAATTCTGCCCGCCGATGGGAAGCACCGCCGAATGCCGGATGCTGCCGTCGAGAAAAATCGCCAGATCGGTTGTCCCTCCACCGAGATCCACCATAGCCACACCCAGGTCGCGCTCTTCCTGACTCAGCACCGCTTCGCTGGAAGCCAGGGGCTGCAGAATGATGTCCACCACATCAAGCCCGGCGCGGTTCACACTCTTGATGATGTTTTGCGCGGAGGTCACCGCACCGGTGATCACGTGCACATTCACTTCAAGCCGGTTCCCGGAAAGCCCGAGAGGTTCGCGCACACCTTCCTGCCCGTCGACCATGTACTCGCGCGGCAAGACGTGCAGGATGCGCCGTTCGTGCGGAATGACCGCGAGCGTCCGGGCGCTTTCGATGGCCCGATGAATATCCTCACGCGTCACTTCGGCCTTCTTCAGCGCCACGACGCCCTTGCAGTTCTCCGCCGAGATATGGCTGCCGGCAATACCGGTATAGACTGAGTTGATCTGCACCGCCGCCATGAGTTCGGCTTCTTCGACCGCCTTCTTGATCGACTCCACCGTACTCTCGATATCGACTACCACCCCCTTGCGTAACCCCCGGGAGGGACTGGCTCCGACGCCGATGATGTTCAACATTCCGCCATCCGTGATCTCCGCGACGATCGCGCAGATCTTGGTGGTTCCGATGTCCAGGCCGACAAGGATTTGATCTCGTTTTGGCACCGCGATCACCCCCTCTCTCGCACAATCACACGATTCTCATACCGTAGATCGATTTCATTTCCGCCCCGCCCATGGCCGTCAAACATCACCGTCTTCAGCGAAGGCTTGACCCGTTGAAACCGTTCCCATTGATCGCTCACCGCATCTTCGCCGAATTGAAATTGAACACCCCGAACGGAAGCCACCAGATTGGCTGGATTCGCGGCGTTCACTTGCAAGCGTCCGTCGATGCTCTGTCCGACTAATCTGGCCAGTTCAACTCCGGACTTCACTGCGTGACGCACATCCGCATCCCCACGCAACAATTCCCGTGAATCCAAACCCGTCACCATCGGAAACATGGCGTTGTCGTCCTGTCCCAATCGCGCCAACACATGTCCCTCTTCGTCACTCAAGAAGTTCTCTGAACCGGCGTGCACGATGGCGGCCGGTTTACGCTCCACCACAGAAATGCGCAGTTCATGAAACGGGACCCGGGTAATCACCGCTTCCTTGACCCATGGATGAGACTCCACCCGTTCCTTCATGGCCGTCGTCACGATGTGGTGGAGCGGGGTCCCGGGCTTGAGGGCCAGCCGATCCACCAACTCCTGCTTTCCGATCTGATGTACCCCTTCAACAGTGACCGCCTTGATTTCCAGGAGACGCTGAAGTACCGGACCTGAACGCTGGACGCCGACGACCAAGCCCCACCCCGCAAGCACCACTCCGATACCGATCGCGCTCCATCGAATAAGCTGCCGGCCTTTCGCCACCACCTGCGCGCGGCGCACTACGCGATCCTGAGTCTCCACATGGCTCGACCGAGTTCCTTTCCACTGATTCAGCCGCGGTCCGGAAGGACGCTGCGCGTTGCGTCGAGCGATCGTCCAGCGCTTCATGCCGACAATCCTTTTCCGGCGAGTGCCATTCGGTCGGCACGGTCCAACGCCGATTGCAAAATTCGTTCAACCAGGCTGTCGTAATCGATTCCGGCTTGACCCGCCGCCATCGGCAACAGACTGGTCTCGGTCATGCCTGGCACCGTGTTGATCTCCAACATGTAGGGCTTACCGCGAGGCGTGATTCTGAAATCCACCCGGGCCGCCCCTTCGCAACCCAACGCCTCGTAGGTCCGCCTCGCCAATTCCGTAATCTGCTTGGTGATCTTGGCAGGGAGCGGAGCCGGGCAGAGGTATTGGGTCTTGCCCTTTTGATACTTCGCCGAAAAATCGTAGAACCCCTCCGGCGCCACAATTTCCACCACCGGCAGTACCGTGAGCACCCCGGACGCCCCGCCTAATATCGACACCGTGGTCTCATGCCCCGGAATATAGGCCTCGACCATCGCATCCGGATCGTAGCGATGGGCCAAAGCCAGGGCTTCTTTCCACTGCGCGGGTTTCCGGACAATGGAGACGCCGATCGTGGACCCCTGCGACGCCGGCTTCACCACCACCGGCAATTTCAGTTTCGTCGCCTTCAGCACCATCGCCAGCGACGGCTGTTCACCGCGCCGTATCTGCGTCCCGGCCGGAACCGGCACTTTCGCCGACACCGCCAGCGTTTTCGTTGTGACTTTGTGCATGCCCATCGCGCTCGCCTGAACGCCGGACCCCGTGTAGGGAATCCCGAGCGTCTCTAGAAATCCCTGGATCGTCCCGTCCTCGCCGCCCGGGCCATGCAGGGAAAGGAACGCCAGCTCAATCTTGTTCTCCGTCACATCACGAAACAGATTCGAACCCACATCGATGGCGATCGCCTGATAGCCCCGACGAAGGAGCGACTGGTGTACCGCCTGTCCGGTACGCAGCGAGACGTCTCGTTCGGACGATTGTCCGCCCATCAAGACCCCGATCCGTTTATCTGTCAGCACACGTCGGTCTGCCATCACGCTCCTGTCCTAGGCCTGTCCCACGACCTTGAGTTCCAATTCCAACTTCACACCGGTCCGTCGCGCCACCGCCGCCCGGACTTTCCGGATCAGCGCCAGCACATCCTTGGCACTCGCCTGCCCCTGATTCACGATAAAGTTCGCATGCTTGTCCGAGACCTGCGCATCACCGACTTGGGCGCCTTTGAGTCCGGCCAAGTCGATGACCCGCCCGGCCGAGTCCTTGGAAGGATTCTTGAACACGCACCCGGCACTCGGCAGCGTCAGCGGCTGCGTATCGCGCCGATAGTGCAGATAGTCTTTCACGACTTTCTCGACCTCCGCCCGCACACCCGCCTTCAGCTGCAGCCACACGCCCACGACAATGCCGGCCGGCAACGCGGCCCGGCGATAGGCAAAGGGAATCTCCGACGCCGGGATATCGAGAATTTCGCCCTTGCGATTCACCAGCCGTACGGCCTTCACTGAGTCTTTCATTTCGCCTAATCGCGTGCCCGCGTTCATCACGACAGACCCGGCGACCGTGCCGGGAATACCGGCGGCCCACTCCAGCCCGGCCAGTGAATGACGGATGGCATAGCCAATCAGCGTCGGCATCCCCACGCCCCCTTCGGCATATAGGACCGCTCCCGGTTCTTCTCTGATCGCTCGGAGCTTTCCAAGATGAACCACCACGCCTCTAATCCCTTTGTCGCGAATGAGGAGATTCGTGCCGCCCACCACAAAGAGCGGAAGCTTCTGCGCCTTGGTTTGCCGGACCAGGCGGGCCACATCATCGACGTCAACCGGCTCGACCAGTACATCGGCCGGCCCTCCGATGCGGAAAGACGTGTAGTCTTTGAGCGGCGCATTGAACGACACCGCCCCGCGAATCCCGTCGACCGCGGCTTCCAACCGACGCTGACTGATTGTCCGACGACCGGTCTGTGCATCTGTCCGTCCTTGCCGAGCCATTGCCTACGTATTGGGAGCCAATCGCGCCAGCAGCCCCGTCCCTGCTTTCCAGATATCACCGGCACCCAACGTCACCACCAGATCGCCCGGCTGTAAATGCGGCAGTACCTGATCGGGCAGCGTTTCCTTTTTCTCGATGAAGGTGACGCCCTGGTGGCCGGCGGCCTTGATGCGGTCAGCCAGCGCGGCGCCCGACACACCCGGGATCGGCGCTTCCCCGGCTGCATAGATGTCCGTCATGAACAGCAAATCTGCCTGATCAAACGCGTGCGTGAACTCCTCGATCAGATCGCGCGTCCGGCTGTACCGGTGAGGTTGGAACAGCACCACCAACCGCCGATCCCATCCCTGTTTCGCGGCTGCCAGCGTGGCTTTCACCTCCGTGGGGTGATGCCCGTAGTCGTCCACCACCATGATGCCGTTGGCTTCTCCGCGCAGATGAAATCGCCGCTCTACGCCAGTAAACGCCGCCAGCCCCTTGCGGATTAAGTCGACCGGTACCTCCAGCTCGATCCCGATCGCAATCGCTACCAGCGCGTTAGAGACGTTATGCATACCGGGGACGGCGAGCCGGAAGGGCCCAAGGTTTTTCCCGCGGAAATGCGCACGAAACTCAGCGCCCCATTGCTTGAGCACGATATCCGTTGCCTTGAAATCCGGCACGACACCGGGAGTTTCTTGAAGTCCATAGGTGTGATACCGCTTCACAATGCGCGGGAATAGCGCGTGCAGCCGTTCATCGTCGGAGCACAGCACCGCCAATCCATAGAAGGGAATCTTGTTGATGAACTCCAGAAAGCTGTCGTAAATCTTTTCCATCGACCCGTAGTGATCGAGATGCTCGCGATCCAGATTAGTCACCGCCACAATCGTCGGGGACAACCGGAGAAAGGAACCGTCGCTCTCATCGGCCTCCGCCACCAGCAACTCACCGCGACCCAGTCGCGCGTGGCTGCCGAGGGCATTCACCTTGCCGCCGATGACCATCGTCGGATCCAATCCGCCGGAAGCCAACACGTTTGCGACCATCGACGTCGTCGTCGTCTTGCCGTGGGCGCCCGCAATCGCCACACCGAACTTCAAGCGCATCAGCTCGGCCAGCATCTCCGCGCGGGGAATCACCGGCACCTGCTTCGCTTTCGCCGCCTGGACTTCAGGATTGGTAGCCGCCACGGCAGAGGAAATCACCACGACTTGCGCCTCTCCGATATTGGCTTCGTGATGGCCGATCGCAATCCTGCCTCCGAGCTCCTCCAGCCGCCTGGTGGTTTCCGAGGCTTGCAGATCCGAACCACTGACTTTGTACCCCATCGTCAGCAAGACCTCTGCGATCCCGCTCATCCCTGACCCGCCGATTCCTACTAGATGAATGTGCTGTGTTTTTCGAAACATGGCCGTTCGCCTCAATCCTGGTGATCCTGTTGATGGTCGCTGTACCTGCTCTCGCGTCGCTGCCGCATTAGACTCCCGTCGCTCCAACAGTCCGGTGGACGTCATGATTCACCCCCATGAGCGCATAGCATTCGTGGACGATCCTCTCGGCCGCATCGATTCGACTCATAGCCCGACTCTTCTCCTGCATCGCGCGTAGACGATCCGGTTGCTGCAACAGCCCGGCGATGGATCCGGCCAACTGCGCCCCGGTCAACTCCGGCTGCGGCAGCACCATCGCCCCCCCCGCCGCCTCCATCGCCCGCGCATTCTTCATCTGGTGGTCGTAGATGGCCGTCGGCAGCGGAATCAGAATCGCCGGCTTCCCGCAGGCCGTCAGCTCTGCAATCGTCATGGCCCCGGCACGCGCCACCACCAGATCCGCGGCACGCAACACGGTCGGCATGTCGTAGAGAAACGGGACGACCTCGGCCTCAACACCTGCCTGCCGGTACGCCTCAACAACCCTCGCATGATCAGCTTCTCCGGTCTGGTGCGTAATGGAGAGCCGCGGAAGTGTCTGCGCCAATGCCCTCAGCCCATCGATGACCGCGCTATTGATCGCCTTCGCCCCCTGACTGCCGCCAAAAATCAACAACCGCTGCCGGCCTTCGGTCGCTGAAGGGGACGTCGTGATCGCCTCTAAAAAGTGCTGCCGAATCGGCGACCCGAACACGCGAACTTTGTCTTTCGCAAATTTCTCGGCGGCGGAGGCAAACCCCAGAAACACGCGTTGCGCACAAGGGCCGACCGCAATATTGGCCATACCCGGATAGGCATTCGGCTCCAGAATGACTCGGGCAGTCCCCTTCAATGCAGCCGCCACTAACATCGTCGGACTGGTGTAGCCGCCCACGCCGATGACGAGATCCGCCCGGTACCGGGAGATCAACCGCATCGACTGCCAGAGACTGATCGGCACAGACAACAATCCCCGCAAGGCTTCTCCCAATCCTTTTCCCATCACCGGCTTCGCTGTAATGAGTTCGAGTGGAAACCCTTCGTGCGCCAACACCTTGGTTTCAATCCCTTTCGCCGTGCCCACAAAGACGATCCTGGTCGATGGATCGCGCCGCTGAAACTCACGGGCCAGCGCCACCGCCGGATACAAATGCCCGCCCGTCCCTCCTGCGGCGATGAGTATCGTCATCCGTGACCAGACCTGCTGCGCCCGCCCCGCCCCGTACCCTCCTGGGGTCCCGCTTGGCGATCTCTCGAGATATTCAACAAAATCCCGACCGCCAGCAGACTGATCACCAGGGACGATCCGCCGTAGCTCACGAAGGGCAAGGTCAATCCTTTGGTCGGCAACATCCCCGTCGCCACAGCCGCATTCACCAGCGCCTGCCCGCCGATCAACAGCGTGATGCCGATGCCCAAATAGCGCCCGAACGGCATCCGCGCTCTGGCGGCAATCTGAAAGCCCCGCACCACAAACAACGCGAAGAGCAGAATGATCGCGCCCGTTCCCACTAACCCCAATTCTTCCCCGACCAACGCCAGGACAAAGTCCGTATGGGCTTCGGGAAGAAAGAACAGCTTCTGTTTCCCCTCGCCCAGCCCCACTCCGAAAGGGCCGCCGCTGCCGAAGGCGAGAAAGGACTGGGTGATTTGAAACCCGGCATTCGACGCGTCCTTCCAAGGCGCCAGAAACGTCAGGAGGCGCTGCCGCCGGTAACTCGAGCCGAGGACGAGCACCAAAACGACCGGCACCGCGCACAGTCCCAACCCCAGCAGATGCTTCAATTGCGCGCCGCCGAGAAACAGCAGTCCGATTGTCACGAGACCGATCACAACCACGGTCCCGAGATCCGGCTCCAAGAGCACCAGGCCGCTCAACACGCCGATCACGAACAACACGGGCAACAGGCCAGAGGAGAAGCTTGTGATCCGGTCTTCCTTCTTGGTCAGATAGGCCGCTAGATAAATCACCGCCACGAGCTTGACCATCTCGGCCGGCTGAATCGAAATGGGTCCGAGACGCAACCAGCGCCGCGCTCCTTTGGCCGCGACTCCGAGCGATGGGATCAAGACCATCACCAGCAACAGCGCCATCAAACCCAGCAGCGGCACCGACAGACGCTTCCACCAGACATAGTCGACCCGCGACGCGACGTGGAGCAGCACAAATCCGAATGTCAGCCACGCCAGCTGCCGCTTGAGGAAGTAGCCGGAGTCGTGGAACCGATTCCCCGCCACCACCGCGCTCGCACTGAACACCATCACCAGGCCGACCAATGCCAGGACCATCGTGACGATCAAGAGGGTGTGGTCCATCGGCACCCGCTTCTTCGCGGTGCGGGGGCTCGTGGTGGGCCACGGCAATGCCAGGGTCCCTGCAGCTCTCTGTGACATCGTTCAGCGTCAAATCTCCTCTGACTCGCCGCCTTTAGGCCGGCAAGGATTGCACAAGGGCCTTAAACTGCCGGCCCCGATCCTGATAATCCGCAAACATGTCGAAACTGGCACAAGCCGGCGAAAACAGGACGACTCCGCCTGAGGAGGCACTGTCGGCCGCCGCCTGCACCGCCTCTTTCAATGACGCTGCCCGACTGATCGCAGAGAATCCGGCCATCGCCTGGGCGATCAAAGGCGTCGCTTCTCCGATCAAGATCAGCCCCTTGACTCGCTGCCGAATAGCCGGCGCGAGTCGAGAAAAATCCCCGCCCTTATCGCGGCCTCCGGCAATCAACCAAATAGGCTGATCGATACTTTCAATCGCCTTGAGCGTGGCATCGACGTTCGTTCCCTTGGAATCGTTGACGAACCGGACCCCGCGGCGATCCCGAACAATTTCTAAGGCATGCTCCAGGCCTGGGAAGGCCTGCAGCACTCGTGTGACCGATTCAAGCGAGCAGCCGCTCAGCAACGCATAGGTAGCGGCCACCATCGCGTTCTCCACGTTGTGATCGCCGATGATCTTGATCTCCTGTCGGCGACAGATCTCCTGCCGCACACCCGTCACCGTCGTGACAAGTCGATCCCCCTCCAGATACGTGCCACCGGTGACATCCGCCGGCAGAGCCGATTGTCTGGTGAATCCCAGCACCCGGGCTTTGACGCTGTGGCGAAGGGCCGCGACCCGCTGATCGTCCAGATTGAAGAGCGCATAGTCGGTCGGCTTCTGGCACTCGAAAATGCGCCGCTTGGCGGCGACATATTCGTCAATCGACACATAGCGGTCCTGATGATCCACGGTGACGTTGAGTAACGCCGCAATCCGAGGGTGGAACTGCTCCACTGTTTCCAACTGAAAACTTGAAACTTCGACCACGAGAAAATCGAACGGACTGGGCAATCCCTGCTGTGACGCCAGCACCGTTTGCATCGCCGCTTCGCTCAATGCCGTGCCGAGGTTGCCCCCGACAAAGACTCGCTTCCCGCTGTCCTGCAGCATCTTGCCGATCAGCGTGACGGTGGTACTCTTACCGTTGGTCCCGGTAAGCGCCAGCATCGGAACCGACACAAACCGCGACGCCAATTCCAATTCGCTGATCACTTTCACGCCCCGTCGCCGCACCCGCTCCAGCGCCTCCATGCGATAGGGCACGCCGGGGCTGATGACCACGAGCTCGGCCGACTCCAACGCCGTTTCGTACTGGCTGCCGACCGTGATGCCGACACGAGCGTCATCCAACTGCGTCAGGACCGGACCCAGTTCACTGCGCTCTTTCCGGTCGGCAACAGTGACGTGAGCGCCAACGGCCTGGAGCAACCGCGCCGCGGCCACGCCGCTACGGGCCAATCCCACCACCGTGACCTTCGTACCGTTCAATTGCATGACGTCTTCACTCACCATCTCGTTACCGCAACTTCAGCGTGCTCAGGCTTAACAAGGCCAAGAGGATAGCGATGATCCAGAGCCGGACCACGACTTTGGGCTCTTCCCACCCCTTCATCTCGAAATGATGATGAATCGGGGCCATCAGGAAGATCCGCTTCCCGCGCGATTTAAACGACACGACTTGAAAAATGACTGACACCGCTTCGATCACGAACACGCCGCCGACCAGCAACAGCAACAATTCGTGCTTGCTGATGACCGCAACCGTGCCGAGCGCTGCGCCGAGTGGAAGCGACCCCACATCGCCCATGAACACGGACGCGGGATAGGTGTTGAACCATAAGAAGCCGAGACTCGACCCCAGAATGGCCGCCGTAAAAACGGCAATTTCACCGGCGTTTTCGATGTGGGGAATCAGCAGGTAGTCCGACATCAATCGATGCCCGGCAACGTAGGCCACAATCGTATAGGCCAGGGCGGTAATCATCACGGGACCGATAGCGAGGCCGTCGAGGCCATCCGTCAGATTGACGGCATTGGAACTCCCCACAATAACGAGCACGGCAAAGACGATGTAGAACCAGCCCAGATCCGGCGTGAAGTTCTTGAAGAACGGCACACTCAGCTTTGTCGTATACCCAGGGAGAAAATACAGCGTGACCGCAATCGCCAAGGCGATCGCGACTTGCGCGGCAAATTTTTGCGACGCCGACAACCCCTTCGATTGCCGCTTGATGAATTTGAGGTAGTCATCGGCAAACCCGATCGCGCCGAAACCTACCATCGCCGCGAGCACCAGCCACACATAGGGTTTCGTAATATCAGCCCACAGCAGCGTGGAGAGGACCACCGCAAAGAGAATGAGGATCCCGCCCATCGTGGGAGTCCCGCTCTTCGCCAGATGACTCTTGGGCCCATCGTCGCGAATCTGTTGTCCCAACTTGATTTCTTGCAGCTTGCGAATAAGCCAGGGGGCCAGAATGAACGCGATGAGGAACGCCGTGACCGCCGCATAAATGATGCGGAAGCTTTGATAGCGGAAGACATTCAGAAACGAGAATTCGGTGTGGAGTGGATACAGCCAGTTATACAGCATAAGACGACCGTCATACCGACGCCGGGGGCTTACAGCGCCGAGTCCGTTTCTTCCCCTGAATAGTTACGATGCCTTCTTCGAGACCCGCTTCATGCCTTGCAATGCATCGACCACCTGCTCCATCTTCATCCCGCGCGACGCCTTGACCAACACCACATCACCGGAAATCGCCATCGTTTTGACCGCCTCGGCAGCGGCGGCGGCATCAGGCAATTCCAGAATTTTTGACTGCTCCATTCCCGCCCGGCGTGCACCTTCCGCCAGACCCCGTCCCAACGGCCCGCACGCGATCAACTGCGAAATGCCCTGCTGCGCCACAAAGGCGCCGACTTCTTCGTGCATCCGTATCGCGCCCGACCCGAGTTCCAGCATATCGCCCAATACCGCGATGGTCTTTCGTCCGGCCCCGGATTGAGCCAGCAGCTGGACCGCGGCCTTCATCGACGCGGGGTTGGCGTTATAACAATCGTTGATCACGCGTATCCCGTGGCTTACGACGACTTGCGACCGCATCGCGGCCGGACGGAATCGAGAGAGACCCTGCGCAATGACGGCACCGGACACACCGAGTACCGTTCCGACCGCCGCAGCGGCCAAGGCATTCGTCACATTGTGGGACCCCTGCACCTTGATTCGGACGATGGTGTGCCGGACTTTCCCCGGCAGGAGGAGCCGGAAAATCGTCCCGTCGCGCCCGTCTGACTTTTCATGCAACGCCTGCACATCGGCTTTCGGCGAATAGCCGAACGACACCACACGGCATTGGGCTCGCGCGGCGAGATAGTCAAAATACGGATCGTCCGCGTTCAGGATGGCGATCCCGTCCGGAGGAAGGAGATCGAGCAACTCCGCCTTCGCCTGCGCTGATCCTTCCATGCTGCCGAAAAACTCCAGGTGATCCGGCCCGATATTCGTAATGATGCCGATGGTCGGGCGGGCGATTTCACAGAGGCGCGTCGTCTGCCCGAGGTTATCGACACCCATTTCGATGACGGCCGCTTCGTGCCGGCCCGTCAATCTCAAGAGCGTGTGAGGGACCCCGATCCGGTTATTGAAATTGCTTTCGGTCTTCAAAACACGCCAGCGCTGCCCCATCACGCTTGCCACCATTTCCTTCGTGGTGGTTTTCCCGTTGCTTCCCGTCACAGCCACCAGCGGAATGTCGAACCGGCTGCGGTGATGCGTCGCCAGCTGCTGATAGGCAAACAGCGGATCCCGCACGCCCAGAATGAAGTGTGGAGACGACTTTGGGCCTGCCTTCAACAGGGCCGGAGGAACCACGTAGTTATCCTGCACGATGGCACCGACAGCCCCGCGGGACATGGCCATAGCCACATAATCATGTCCGTCGAATTTATCGCCGCGAATGGCGATGAAGAGATCACCGGCACGGATCGCCCGCGAATCGAGACTAAGCCGTCGAATGCGCTGCTTCGCCCACCGGGACGCATCGCCGTAAAGCATTTTGACGCTGATCACTTCTCGAAGTTCTTCGCCGGTAAAGAGCGGCATGATCATCCCAATCTGTGACAGAGCCCCACTAAAATCAGGCACAATTCGTCAACTCACGGATCGCATCGCGGGCGACTTCACGATCATCGAAGTGAAACTTCTTGGTCCCGATAATCTGATAGTCTTCGTGTCCCTTCCCGGCAATGAGGACCATGTCGCCGGGCCGGGCTGCGCGCATGGCTGTCGCGATGGCTTCACGCCGGTCAGCCACCTTCTGATAGGTCACGTGCAACCGCTGTTGAAGCGCTTCCCGCACACCGACTTCCACTTCATCGAGAATCGACAGGGGATTTTCCGTGCGCGGATTGTCCGAGGTGAGAATGACCACGTCGCTCCGCTGGACGGCAGCACGGCCCATCTTGGGTCGCTTTCCGCGATCACGATCCCCCCCGCATCCAAAGACCGTGATGATCCGGCCTGCTTTCAACGCCTGCGCCGCCGTCAGCAACCGGACCAGTGCGTCTTCCGTGTGGGCATAATCCACCACGACGGTGAACGGTTGTCCGGCCATGACACGCTCGAAACGTCCAGGCACATTGGTGACGCGGGTCACGGCCTGCCGCAGTTGGTCGATCGTGGCCCCTTCGTGCAAAGCCACGCCAATAGCCGCCAGCATGTTGTAGACGTTGTGTTCTCCGACCAGATGGCTCTCGACCGGAAAGGTCCCGCCGGGCGTTGCCGCCATAAACGTGGTGCCGTTCAGAGAAAGCTGCACTTGCTCCGCTCGAAGATCGGCCTTCCCCGTGATGCCATATGTCCACACCGGAACCGCGCATAAGGAGGCGATGCGGGCGCCGCTGGGGTCATCCACATTGACGATGGCCCGCTTGTTCGGTTTCTTGGTCCCAGTCAGTCCCGTAAAGAGCCTGAGCTTGGCCTGGAAATACTCTTCCATCGTCTTATGAAAATCGAGATGGTCCTGGGTCAGATTCGAAAATACGGCCACGTCATACTCACATCCGCTCACCCGGTCCTGCGCGAGAGCATGCGACGACACTTCCATCACCGCCGCCGAGCACCCGCCGTCGGCCATCCGCTTCAAAAGCTGCTGTAATTCCAACGCTCCCGGAGTGGTATGGGAGGCTGGAATAATCTCGTCCCCGATTTGATAGGCGACAGTTCCGATTAGACCGACCCGCCCTCCGATCGCTTCCAGCAAGGCCTTGCAGACATAGGACGTCGTCGTTTTCCCGTTCGTCCCAGTGATGCCGATCATCCGCAGCCGTCCGGACGGATCGCCATAAAACCGGCTTCCCAAGTGCCCCAGCGCCTTCCGTGAATCCGCCACCCGCAAGTACGGACGATCGATCCCGGCAACCGTCTCCTGCATGACTACGGCCGCCGCTCCGGACGTGAGGGCAGAGGAGATATACCGGTGGCCATCAACTTGCTCGCCCTTCACGGCAACGAACAGGCTTCCCGCGCGAACAGCTCTGGAATCATCCGTGATAGCGGTCAGTGACACCCGAAAGTCCCCTGCCTGCTCGAGGACTTCCACCTGCCCGCGTAATGACTGTGCCACTTGTTCGAAAGTCATCATCCTGTTACTCGACCTACCGACGGTTTGACGCCATGGCCAGCTTGACCGGCTCGTCAGACGAAACACCGAGATAGTTCAACACCTGTTCGCCCACGCGGCGAAAGACGGGCGCGGCAATGGTTCCGCCCCAGGACTCACCCTGCGGCTCGTCGATCACCACGATCATCGCCAACCGGGGATTGTCGGCAGGAACAAATCCGACAAAGGATCCGACGAACAACGTCGATGAATAGGCGCCGGTGCGCGGATCGATCTTCTGCGCCGTGCCCGTCTTGCCGGCCACTCTGAACCCCGGTATCGCGGCCTTGGCTCCGGTCCCATCTGTCACCACGCCTTCAAGAATCGACGTCACCGTCCGCGCCGTTTCCGGGGACACAACCCGGCGCTTGACTTGCGGGAGAATCTGTCGAAGAGCTTTTCCCTGGGCATCACGCACTTCGGATACCACGTAGGGCTTCATCAACACCCCGCCGTTCGCCAGGGCCGCCACGGCGGACACCATCTGAATCGGCGTGACGCCGATTTCCTGTCCCATCGAAATTGACGCCAATGACCGGCGCCCCCATTCTCTGGGATGCTTGACCAGACCGCCGGCCTCCCCGGGGAGATCGATCTCCGTCTTCTGCCCGAACCCGAAAGCCTGCAGATACCGGTAGAGCCGCTGATCACCCAGCGCCATCCCGGTTTTGGCTGCGCCGATGTTGCTCGACTTCTGAATCACCTGTGCAAACGTCATCCACCCTAGCTTTTCATGGTCATGAATCACCGTATTCGCAATCGTCATCCGCCCATTTTCTCCGTAGAGCATCGTGCCCGGCTTCATCACTTTCTCTTCAAGCGCCGCAGCTGCCACGAGGGCTTTCATCGTCGAACCAGGCTCGTAGGCGTCCGTCAACGCCCGATTTCTCCAGCGGTCTGCCGTGAGAGAAGCCACAGCATTCGGATCAAACCGTGGGCTGATCGCCAGCGCGAGCACGGCACCGGTCTGAGGGTCGAGCACGATGACGGTGCCCGATTTGGCACGCGCCTTGGTGACCGCTTCCTCCACTTCCTTTTCAGCGATGTACTGAATGACTTCGTCGATCGTGATGACCAAACTATGACCGGCGGCGGGAACCTGCTCGGCCTGTCCTTTCGGGAACACCGTCCGGCCCATGGCATCGCGCTGCAGAATCACGACTCGCTTCTCGCCATGGAGCTGCGACTCATACCGCCGCTCGATCCCCTCAAGCCCTTCTCCATCCATCCCGGCGAATCCCAATACATGAGCCAGGAGCGGACCCTTGGGATAGAATCGTCGGCCTTCCATCACCAGCCCGATCCCCTCCATCGGCATATGCTCAAGACGGTGACCCTGTTCAGGATCCAGTTTCCTGGCCAGCCATACAAAACTACGATCCTGCCGCAGCTTCTTCTCCAATTCATCGGTTCGAACATGCAGCACCGGTGAGAGAGATCGGGCCGTTTTGGCAGGGCTTTCGAGCGCGGTGGGGATACCGAACACGGAGGGCACTTCCATATTCATGGCGAGCACTTTGCCATGACGATCCACAACGGTCCCTCGAGCTCCCTCCAGGGACACAGTCTTCTGATGTTGACGGTCAGCCTTGGCCGTGAGCTCAGCCGCCTGCAATACTTGCAGGCTCACCAACCGAAACAGCACCACCGCAAACCCGCAGAGCATCACCAGCAGCAACACATACCGTCGGCCCCGTGACGGCGAACCAGTCACTATCGCCTCCCGTTCAACACATCATTCCTGGCAATCCGCAGTTCCACCATGGATGCAGGCGAGTCCTTCGGCTTCGATTGAACCATCACGACCTGACCAGGCTGAGGCAAGCTCATGCCGAATTTTTCCGTGGCGACTTTTGCAATTCGATCGGGCGAACTCAGCGCTGAGAATTTCACCTTCAGCTCATCACGCTCGCGCTCCAACACCACCTTCTCATGCTTCAGCCGTTCAACCTGGTAGCCCAGGCGCACCATATCCACCCGCTCCCACACAAAGACGAAGACGAGACACAGCCCGGCCGTCACTGCCAGCATTTTCATTGGACAGACTCCTTTGACAGGCGCTCGGCGACCCGCAATTTGGCGCTTCGTGCGCGCGGATTCTCCCGGCACTCGGCTTCGGAAGGGACTTGCGGCCTCTTGGTCAACACCACTACCTTTGGGTACGGCCGTTCTGCCAAGGCGCGAAACGTATGCTTCACGATCCGATCTTCGAGCGAATGAAATGAAATGACGGCGATACGGCCACCGGGCCGCAACATGTCGACCGCATCACGGATCGCCGGCTCAAGCACATCCAACTCGCGGTTGACAGCGATGCGTAGCGCCTGAAACGTTCTCGTCGCACAGTGGATGCGCCCGTGCCGATACGCGGCAGGAACGGATTCCTTGATGACCATCGTCAGCTCCTGAGTCGACGCCAGCGCTTTTCGTTCACGCGCACGAACAATCGCACGCGCAATACGCCGGGAGAATCGCTCCTCGCCGTACTGAAAAATGAGATCCGCCAATTCAGACTCGGGCAACGAATTCACTAACTCTCCAGCCGTCGTGCCTGTCGATTGATCCATACGCATGTCGAGTGGTCCGTCTTCCTGAAAACTGAATCCCCGATTCGAATCGTCCAACTGCGGCGAAGACACGCCAAGATCAAACAGAGCGCCGTCGATCGCCGGGATATCGACATTCCGCAACAACTGCTTCACGTCAACAAAGTCCCCCTTGAGAAGAATTGCCCGACTGCCAAATCTGGCAAGCCGATTACGAGAATAGGCAAGTGCTTCCTCATCCCGATCGATGCCGATAAGAATGACATCATTGCCAGCCTTTTCCAGCAACCGCTCGCTATGCCCACCATACCCCACCGTACCGTCAACAAAAGTCTTCGATCTTTCTGTAACGAGCCAAGCTGTTATTTCGTCAAGAAAAACAGAAACATGCCTCGAGCTGTTCGATATTTCCTTCTCACCACTTGTATCCACTTTCCCCCACCTGTGGGCCGAGTATACTCCCGTTGAACTCCTTGTCAATAGCAAATTCATGGACTTAGATGATCGAGAGTGCTTGCGGAAATTCGCTCTATTTTTCAGAGAGGACGGTCGCTTTGGAGGAAAGTCATCGAGGGGCCACGCCTCCTGTATCTTCATACTTCCGAGGCCAGAAACGCCTTGCCCATGATCCAAGAGACTCCTTGCTGTAGATTCGTAAACCGTGCTCTGACACGACTACACAATGGTTCAGGGGATGGAGCATCCTAATGGTGCAGATTCGTTGACTTTGTCGAATCTTGAGGTGAAAATCCTTTCATGGCGCCTACGACCCGCAACAACTTCCTAATCAGCATCTTTACACTGCTTATTCTTCCAGCTCCCCTTACCCCGGCTCCTCCTGCCGACGCAGCGCCGCTGCTTGAGTTTTGCGAACACAGCTCTGCTGACCGGCAACTCAGAGCTTCAAAAGGTACCGCTGACTGCGTTCCCCTGGTGGAAAAGAAGGAGCCCTCCCCATCCGATGACCGCGCAACTCGAGAATCGACACGCCAGCTGAAGATTGAGAACCTGCAGCAGGAAATCACCATCTTTCTGCAGAAGTACAATCAGTTTCTCGAGTGCTGCCGGACCGATCTGGCGGAACTCCAATCAGTCGAAGAACTCGGCAATGACGTCAATGAATTGCTGACCATGGCCCAAGCAGGTCTCTTCAGTGAACACATGAAGCTCAGGGGATGGACCATCGCAGAACTTCTTCCACCAGTCGCCAAAGCGCGCGCGGAGCTGAAGCGATTGCACGCTAAACTGGAGGCGATCGGCAACGCACGAAACCAACTCGGCCAACTCGACTACGAATCAACGGCAAAAGAATCGCGCCGCATTCAAGAGCTGGAAGATTCTATCCAGAAAGACTTCCAGGCCCGCTCCCTGCCGGCAGGCCCGAAAACAGGAACTGGCATTGGAGCCGGCTCAACCGCTGGTACGAGCATCGGGAAAACGCCAAGATCCGGAGCGGATATCGGATCGGGCGGCTCTCAGGGAGGAGACGTCGGAGCATCGCCGCGAAGCGGAGCAAACATCGGCGCCAGTGGGCCGACCGGCTTTGACATCGGTGCGACAGGTCGAGCAGGAGCGGATATCGGTGAGTCTCGTTTGAATTCAGATCAATCCGCAGTGGGATCAAGCTTGCAGCAGTCTACTGTAGGGTCGAGCATCGGTGACACGACGGTAGGATCGAGTCTGGGCCAGTCGACCATCGGATCCAGCTTGAGCGACACCTCTATCGGCTCGTCGCTCGGCGGCTCATCAGTCGGATCGAGCCTGCAGAATCGCAGCACCACTCGCTGACGTTCTCTCTCCGCACATCAATCACGGTCGCATCTCATTCCCGGCATAAAGCGGCGGCATCGATTCCCACGTCTCTCCTGCATCCTTGCTCCGATACAACCCGCTTCCGTTCGTTCCGGCGTAGAACAGCTTCGGATCCGACGGGCTCTGTGCAATTGTCCTGATATTGGTCGTGGCCAATCCGCTGTTGATCGAGGTCCACGTCGCACCGCCGTCTACGCTGCGATGCACACCGTCGCGCCCGGTGATATAGATCACGCCTTTGCGTGTCCGATCGAGCACCATCGCGATGATCATCTGATCGACGAGCGATTCCCCGATCCGCTTCCACGAAGCAGCCGCATCCGTTGACTTGTAAAGTCCGGCAAGCGTCGCCGCATAGACGGTATCCGGCTCGTAGGGATCGACCAGCACCGACGTCACATTCAAAGCCCGCGACGTCTTCACCATATCCGCCGGTACCAATCCGTTGTTCACTTTTTCCCAATGACCCGCCTGATCGATCGACTTGTACACTCCCCCGCTCGTCCCCGCATAGAGAATCGCCGGGCGCGTCGGATCCATACCCAACGTGACCACCATCAGCACTTCTTTCATCCCCTCCATCTTCTTCGACCAGTTCTCGCCGCCGTTCTTGGTCTCATACACACCCATGGTTGTGGCAAGAAATATGTGCTGGCTGTCGGCCGGATCGAAGAGGAGCTGATTCACCACCGACGTAATCGTGGCATCATCCAACCCTGAACGCATCGATACCCATCGCTGCCCGCCATCATGGCTCTTGAAGACCGCATCGCCTTTAGTCCCGGCATACACCGTCGCAGGATAGGCCGGATCGATCGCCATCGAGATCACGCGGGAGTGACTCATCCCCTTCGACAAATTCGTCCAGGTCTGCCCGGCGTCACGCGTCTTATAAATATAGTCGTTCGTCGCGACGTAGATGATGTCCGGATTCTTGGGATGAAGCTGGAGCACGACAATGGGATCGCTGCGATTGCAGCCGACCAGACAAGCGAGAAGAAGAAACAGAGAGAGGAGGCATTTCATGAGATGGAGGCGATTGCCATCTCCTTACCGATAGTTGGTAAACTGGAGATCGATGCCGAAATCTTTCCCCTTGAGGAACGTCATCGTGGCCTGCAAATCGTCTTTACTCTTGCTGAGCACTCGCACCTGCTCACCTTGAATCTGCGCCTGCACTTTCAACTTCGACTCCTTGACCGCCTTCGTAATTTCTTTCGCCTTCTCCGTAGCGATCCCGCTTTGGATCTTGGCCGTCTGACGCACCGTCCCGCTGAGCGCCGGTTCAATGGCGCCGTAATCGAACGCCTTCAGCGACACCCCGCGTTTCGTACACTTCGTCTTGATGATGTCGATCACCGCATTCAACTTGTATTCGTCATCCGAGAGAATGACGAGTTCCTTTTCCTTCTCCTTCAGCGTGATCTCCGTCTTGGAATCCTTGAAGTCAAAACGCTGCTTCACTTCCTTCGTCGCCTGATCGACCACGTTCCGCAACTCCTGCATGTTTACTTCTGAGACAACATCAAATGAAAATTGATCAGCCACGATCCCCTCCTTCTTCTACCTTAAATAGACGGGGCAGCCTGGGTAAGCTCCCACTGCGCGCATGCACCGAGCACCGCCCATAATTTCAGGTTTCGATCGATCTTGCGTGCGGGGTGCGCGAGCAAGGGAGCTTGCCCAGGCTGCCCCTAACAGCATCCGCCACCGTGCGGCAGCCGGAAACATTTATCCTTTTCACCATCAGTTATTGCCGTCTGCATCCGGCCCGCCGAGCCGCCACCCGCCATCACCACCACTTCACTGCTCGTGAACGGCTTTTTCAAGATCACATAGCCATACCACTGTCGCAGGCTATCGCTCAAGACGATTAACCCCAGCACCGCCACCACCGCCACGAGCGCGGCATCGAGATACAAGGCGAACGCCTGCCCCGCTGCCAACGTCGCCGCCTTCTTCATGAACATCCCGAACATCTCATAGGACCCGGCCAGCGTCACTACGCCGACAAACAACATCGGCACTGCCGTCACCCAAAGATAGGGCGATTTCCACATCTTGATCAACACCGTCGTTCCGATGCAGAGGGCCAGCGTCCCCAGCAGTTGATTCGCCGCACCGAACATCGGCCAGATCGTCGAAATGCTGCCTGTCCCGATCAAGTAAGACCAGGACCCGACCACAAACGCGCTGCTCAGCAGCACCCCGGGCCACCAGTTCATCCGGCGAAACGGCGCGCACACCCGCCCCACCATCTCCTGAATCAGATAGCGCGCCACGCGCGTTCCCGTATCGATCGTCGTCAGAATGAACAGCGCCTCGAACACCAGCGCAAACTGATACCAATAGGCCATCAACCCCGACATGCCGGGCAGCGCCGCAAAAATCGAAGCCATGCCCACCGCGAGTGACACCGCTCCGCCGGGTCGCCCTGCCACATCCACCTCAACCAACTGCGACAGTTCCGCAATGCGCGAAGGAGCAAAGCCCATCGCCGACAAGGTATCGGCGCTCAACGTGGTATTGATCGCCAGATAGTCGCCGGGAATCAGGACCGACGCCGCAATCAACGCCATCACGCCGACGAAACTCTCCAGCAGCATCGCCGCATAGCCCACCACCGCCTGCGACTCCTGCTCGATCATCTTCGGCGTCGTGCCGGAGGACACGAGCGAATGAAAGCCCGACACAGCCCCGCAGGCGATTGTGATGAAAAGGAAAGGAAAGAGCGTGCCGGGAATAATCGGCCCGCCGCCCGCGGCGAAGGCCGTCACGCGCGGCATCTCAATCGTCGGCGCCATGAGAACCACGCCGAACCCGAGCAAAAACACTACGCCGAGTTTCATAAAGGTAGAGAGGTAGCCGCGCGGCACCAGCAGCATCCAGCCCGGCAGTACCGAGGCAAGAAACCCGTAGCCGCCCAGGAGCCAGACCAGCGTCGGCCGTTCAAACTCAAACCACGCGGCAAACGACGACTGACCGACCACCCGCCCGAACAACACCGCCGCAATCAGCAGCACCACTCCGATTATGGATACTTCCGCCACCGCGCCGGGGCGAAACTTCTGGAGATAGAAGCCCATGATGAAACCGATGGGAATCGTCATCGCAATCGTGAACGTGCCCCAAGCATTGTGATAGAGCGCATTCACCACCGCAAATCCCAATCCTGCCAGCGCCACGACTACAATAAAGAGCACCGCCGTAGCCGTCGCCGTGCCCGTGATTGAACCGAGTTCATCATGCGCAATCTCCGGGAGCGAGCGCCCGTTGCGCCGCATCGAGGCTACGAGAATGATGAAATCCTGCACCGCTCCCGCCAGCACCG